>CAZIAX010000252.1:0-3408 GCA_964537745.1 uncultured Sangeribacter sp. | reverse complement strand
TGAACTCGTCGAGCTTTCCAGCTTTCTTGAGTGCTTCAGAGAAGTAGACTCCTTGACAATAGGGTACTACACTGTCAGAATTTCCGTGTATCACAAGCATCGGTACTGTGTTTTCAGAAATATACGTGATAGGACTGATTAGAGCAACCATATCAGGACTGTCAGCAGGGGCCACACCCATCAGAACGGCTTCCGGGGAGTCTGCTCCTTTGACTGTCTCACAGTTTTCCATCCTTGCCATATCGACTGGTCCGAACCAATCTACCACGGCATCAACCGAGCTGCTTTGGTCAAGATTGCCTCCTACTTCTCCCTCCACGTCTATTGTAATGTCGCCCGAGGTCCGGGTTTTCATGCCATTGGTCACCCCGGCCATTGCGGAGAGGTGTCCACCGGAGGAAAAACCGGTAATGCCTACAAATGAAGTGTCAAGTCCGTACTTTTCAGCATTGGCGCGAAGAAAGCGAATAGCTCCTTTCACATCGTTGATCTGAGCCGGGTATTTTGCTTCAGTATTTGCCCGGTGGTTGATGCAAGCCACTGCATATCCGGCGTCTGTGAGTTGTTTCCCAAGCGACAGATAAGCTGCATTCTTGAGGTTATTGCCAAACCATGCGCTGCCGTAGATTACTACGACCAAAGGATGCTTGTCTTTGCCGTCTTGAGGAATATATAAGTCGAGTTTATGGCCTTCGAGATCGTCGCCGGCATAATTGATATCTGCAAAATCGGGATGTGTCTCCGGCATCTGAAAACCTGGAGGTTGCGCCAAAGCCATGATTGTTATCATCATAGAGACGAGTGAAAGAAAAGTTTTTTTCATAATTGTGTTGTTTATGGTATAATATATTATCGGATGTTATTGAAGAATCTTGATTTCAACCGGACCGAGAAGTCCGGAAGGAAGGAGTGGGGAGTCCGCTTTGAAGAATTTGAAGCATCCTACTGTCTTGCGTCCTTTTGATGGACGCTCGGTTCCATTTTGCAGCCACTCCGGATTAGAGCTGAGATAGCGGCCTGCTTCAGGGCTTCCAGGTGCATACTCATACATCAGAGGCTCACTCCATTCAAGATCGTCTGGCTCCAATTCATCCCCGATCATGCGGTTTGGCCATAGGTTGGTGACCTCTATCTTCAGTTCATTATCTCCTGTTTTGACAGCTTCGGTGATGTCGCACTCGAACGGTGCTTTCCATGCTATGGGCAACTCCGTTCCGTTGACCGAAACTGATGCCATATCCTTGACATCTCCAAGCGAAAGTATCAGACGTTGCCCTTTCTTTATCTGTCCTTTCTTCAACTTGAGAGGAATAGAATAAGTGGCCGTTCCTGAGAAATACTTGATATCATGTTTCTCAGATTTGGGCCAGGAGAATAGGCTGTCGGTAGTTATTTGCCCGATTTCTGGAAATGAAATGGTCCAATTTCCCTCTACAGGTATAGAAGTTGTCGCTGTCCATTCCTTCTTTGGAGGAAGAGAGACTTCTTCATTACTGATAATCATAAATCTTGAGCCAAATGGCTCTATCTCAATATTAATAGGAGCCGAGGAGTCTATTGAATACGCATATTGAGTGTATGGGTCTGATACGCTTATGTTCCTTCCTTTAGCATCAAAAGGAACTTTTTCCGATGCTATTGAATCTGACTGATTACTCAGGAAGATGATATCAGTCTCTCCATCTGTGCGTCTGTATGAGAGGAACTTCTCCATTTTCGGAAGTTGCTCTGGTGCTGGAATCCCTTGCTGTAGCAGTGCCTGACAACGGGCCATATAGTCGAAGAGCTCTTTTGCACCCCCGGCTTTCCACCATGTCTGTCCAGGCACGAATTGCGTGCCCCATTTGCCAAACGACATACCCGGCTCAACGTTTGGCCATGGATTTGCAGCTCCGGCATGAAGCATCATGCGGTTGACTCCTGAGCAAAAGGCTTTGTCGCATACTCGTTTTATGTCTGCAGGACTGTCACTCCATGCGCTGAGTGGCCAGCAAGTGAATGCCTCTGCAATAAGCAGGGGCTTCCCTAATTTACGCATTGATTTCTCATGACCGACAATGTCTTTCCATCCCCATCGTGGAGGATCCTGCCAGAATTCAGTTGCGATATCTGCTCCTTCGCACGCAACGACTATTTTCTCAAAATCAACAATTCTGAATGGTTTCTGACCTCCTGTTCCATAAGGCTCAATCATCATTTTGATGCCAGCTGCATTTGCAAGCTTTGTCATATAGCCGTAATAATTCTCGGTCACGCAGTCAACCACCACACTTTCCCAGTCTTTACGGAAGCGTTTTGTGGCTTCCTGGTCGCCAATTTCCTTGATTCTCCCTACCATATAGGGCAGGTAGGGAAGAATATCATATCCTTTTCGCTTCAGGAATTCTTCGAGAAGAGCCGGACTCCACGTCTGGCCACCAGCCTCATAACTGTCTATCTCGAGATGGGTGAAAGTCTTTCCCGCATGTCTTCCTGCCGTCTCAATGACCATTGAGGGATAACCATCCCAGTATTTTTTCACTGCTTCCCGACTTATTTTATCACACTCCAGTCCGCGACCCGATTCTGGAGCTTGGGCTTCGTTGGTCTTGCCATTAGTGGTCTGGCCTATACGGAGAATGCTGCAGTTCTCCGAAAGTTTTACTTTTTTCGGAAGTTGGAGTTCACCGGTTGAGGGATTAAAATATTCAGTAAGGTTTAATATTTGAGAATGAGTTGCGATAGAGTCAGTAGGTATGGCGAAGACAGCTATATCTTCATAATAGTTCCATTGAGGATCTACCTCCGGAGAGGGTAATGACGTCTTGTGACTACCTTTTTTATAAGGAGTCTCAGAAAATACTAATTTTTGCATCGAGTATTTGGGGGATACCGCAGTGTACGCACTTGACGACCACCCTGGGCAATTGTGAGTGCCAAATGTCAGTCCGAGGCGCTCGCATTCATCGAGAGTCCAACGCAAAAGTTCTTTCCAGTTTTCGCTTCCGATTGCATTGGCAGGATTCCCAATACGTATTTGCTCTGGTCCCCCGATCTGGAAATTATGCACACCTGCCAATCCAGCTTCCTTAAAAGCCTCAAGGTCGCGAGTGATTCCCTCTTTAGTGACCAACCCATCCATCCATTGCCATATGATAAGTGGCTTATGTTGCTCTTGAGGAGAGGCATAAATCTTATCTAAGTAAGTGCTCGCATAGACTTGCGGAGTTGTAGCGAGTAAAACAGCCGCGAGTATGTAATTTTGCAGTTTCATCCGATATCAGGTTATAAAGGTTAGGTTAATATAACTCAAGCACAAAATTAATCATTTCCACCCATATATCAAAATAAAAATGAGATACTGTCAGTTCAGTGTGATTCAACAACATTTTCGGCCTACCAATACTGCGTAGCCAAAGTAGTTAGCAC
>CAZIAX010000251.1:0-3409 GCA_964537745.1 uncultured Sangeribacter sp. | reverse complement strand
GGAGCGGAGGCGTCCCGCCTCCACCGAGTTGTCCTAAAGTATTATTCCTCTTCCTGCAGTACTTCCGGCAGCTCCGCTGCCTTCTTCCCTCGCTGCCCAAACGTCCAGTACGCATTAAACGTAAACCCCAACGGCCCCGTCCCATACCCGGGCACGAACCATGGCGACATCCCGCCGCTGTTGTGCAGCCCAAGTCTGTACCTGACATTCCATCCCAACGCAAAGGGCCCCGCTATCTTAACCTTCAGCCCGGCCAATACCTCCCCATAAACACTTGTGCAACTCTGGTTCATCTCATTGGGCAGGTACGAAGTCTCCCCCTCCTCATTCGTGCTCTTGATGTCCGTTTTATCCCACTTGCACTGAGCCACGCCAAACCGCACCCCAACGTAAGCCATATACGCCGGGTCAGACTTATAGAGGAAGTTATAATTCAGACCTACCTTCGCATACATGCTCGGCTTCGCCTTCACATGGAAAAGATCGTTGGTCTCAGTATGATGTCCCCATCCCATTCCCGCCTCAACTACAGGAAAAAACCAATTGTGGAGCGACACCATCGCGCTCAAGTCATAGCTGCTGTGTGTCTGCCCCGTAGCGGCCATAATAGCGTCGGCAAAGTTAACACCTACAGTTACGCCGCAATATAGCGGATACGGCGATTTGGGACGCACTGTCGTCACTGTGTCAAGTTCCGCGAGATAGAGCACCGGCTTATCCAGCTTATTGCCATGCTTATCGTAATAGTGGAGAGTAGGCTGCACAGGAGCCTCGTCGTCGCTCTCAACAGGCGAGATAGTCCCCTTGTTGCTCTGAGCAGACGCCAACAGCCCCCCAGCCGCCAGCAAAGCTACGGCCATCACCCTCTTAATATGTCTCTTCTCAATACTCATACTTTACCGTTCAAACTTCACAGTGTCTCTTGTATCCCCAGCTCGGAGAGCTGTTATTGTGTCTCAACCCCAGGTTTCAACCTGGGGTAAGGTAATCTGTCCAGTAGCCTCGGAGAGGCGATTTGTGTTTAAGATCGAGTGTTAATTCTCAATTCTCAATTCTCAATTCTCAATTCAAAATTCTAAATTCTTTTGATACTTATTCCTCTCCGCCGAATTCCGCGTGATCAGCTCCCCGACAAATCCCGTCAGGAAAAACTGCAATCCCATCACCATAGCAGCCAGCGACAGATAGAAATACACCGAGTTGGTCACATAGAAATGATAGTCCGCGCTGCACATGCTCACTATCTTGAGCGTCAGCACCACGAGAGTAGCCAGGAATCCGATAAAAAACATCAGGCTCCCCAGCAGACCGAAGATATGCATCGGTTTCACGCCAAATTTCGACTGGAACCACAGGGTAGCCAAATCCAAGTAACCGTTCACGAATCGGTCAAGTCCGAACTTAGTGACGCCATACTTACGGGCCTGATGGTGCACCACCTTCTCACCGATTTTCTTAAAACCGGCATTCTTCGCCAAGTAGGGGATGTATCGGTGCATATCCCCATACACCTCAATATGCTTCACTACGGCCTTCTTGTAGGCCTTCAATCCGCAGTTGAAGTCGTGGAGGTTCTTGATGCCGCTCACCTTACGGGCCGTGGCATTGAAGAGCTTCGTCGGTATCGTCTTGCTCAGAGGGTCATAACGCTTCTGCTTCCACCCGGAGACGAGGTCATAGCCATCCTGAGTGATCATCCTGTAGAGCTCAGGAATCTCATCAGGACTGTCCTGGAGGTCAGCATCCATCGTGATGACCACGTCGCCCTGCGCCATGCGGAAACCCTCGTTGAGAGCCGGCGACTTCCCGTAGTTGCGCGAGAAACTCATGCAACGCACATGCTTGTCGCCCTCGCTGAGCTGTTTGATCACTTGCAGCGAATCGTCGGTCGACCCATCGTTGCAGAAAATTATCTCATATGTGAAGCCATTCTCAGCCATCACGCGTGAGATCCAAGCGTGCAGCTCAGGAAGCGATTCCGCCTCATTATACAATGGCACAACTACCGATATATCCATATTTTAGTCTTCAGTTGTCAGTCTTCAGATAGCGGACAAGCCGCTTGAATTCTCCATTCTCCATTCTCCATTCTCCATTCTCAATTCTCAATTCTCAATTCTCAATTCTCAATTCTCAATTCAAAATCGAGTCCTAAGCGGGAAATCATCTCCTTATCCTCCCTCACAGTGTTACCTACCGTAGTGAGCATATCCCCCATGATTGCCCCATTCACGCCCCCCGTAAACATCCTCTCCATATTCACCTTCGAAAGTCGGTTGCGACCTCCCGCGAAGCGTATCACCTGCTTCGGAAGCAGCATTCTCCACACCGCTGCGCATCTTACGATCTCCTCCTCCGAGATTAGGGGGGTGTCCTCTAAGGGAGTACCCTTTATGGGGTTGAGGATATTCAGAGGCACAGAGTCAACCCCCATATCGCGGAGCATTATGGCGAAGTCCACGCGGTCCTCCTCTGTCTCTCCCATGCCGATGATGCCTCCGGAGCAAATCGCCATCCCTTGGCGGCGAGCCGCCTCGATGGTCTTCCGCTTATCCTCCTGGCTGTGGGTCGTCACAAGTGTCGGCCACATGCGCTCGCTTGTCTCCATATTGCAATGATAGCGTTCGATGCCCGCCTCCTTAAGGCGTTTGAGTTGAGGTTCTGTCAGCAGTCCCATCGACACGCACAGCCGAAGGTCAGTCTCCTCCTTAAGTCGGCGTATGATACGGATGAAATTGTCAAGATCCCGGTCGGAGACAGCGCGTCCGCTCGTGACGAGTGAGAACCGGCGGATACCAGTCTCCTCATTGAGTCTGGCAGCCTCCATCGTCTTTTCTTCATCAAGGAAATTATACGTCACGCACCCCGTATCATGGCGATGCGTTTGCGCACACCATTTGCAATCCTCACCGCACATACCGCTTCGGGCATTCACGATAGAGCACGAATCAAAAATGTTGCTATGGAATGCCTTGCAGACTTGGTCCGCCGCATCGCAAAGCGCGTCAAGGTTAGGGGTCTGCATAAGCGCGAGAGCCTCCTCACGCGACACTCCCTCCCCCGTCTCGATCACCCTCCGGGCCAGCTCTTGAATCTCAGATTTCTCCATAAAATAAAGCAGAAAATAAAATCAACTGCAAATTTACAAAAAAAAATCCAAACCCCCAAGCCTTTATGGCCTGCCGGCTTCCCAGCCTTTATGGAGCGCCGGCTTCCCAGCCGGCAAAGACTGCGCAGCCATGGAGCGGAGGCGTCCCGCCTCCACCGTGCCGTCTCCCCCTAACTATGACCTGCCTCGCAGGTAGGGACGCACGGTTCGTGCGTCCGCGTGCCGGCCTAAGCTAACCTTCCCCAAAATTCCCCTCCATATATTTGCAATTAATCATCCAAAGTATTATATTTGCAAAAA
>CAZIAX010000250.1:0-3413 GCA_964537745.1 uncultured Sangeribacter sp. | reverse complement strand
CATAGCTGAAGTATGCCTGGCAATACTTGTTGGTGTTCTCACCGATGATCTTCACTGAGTTCTTGTTGGCGCCTACTGTGCCGTCTGCACCAAGACCGTAGAACTTAGCCTGGAACATTCCCTTGCCCCCTACATTGATTTCAGGAAGCTGGGGAAGTGAAAGGAATGTCACGTCGTCTTCGATACCTACTGTGAAGCGATCCTTTGGCTCGGCTGCCTCGAGGTTCTCATATACTGCGAGAATCTGGGCAGGAGTGGTGTCTTTTGAAGAAAGACCGTAGCGGCCGCTGATGATGACAGGAGCGCCTTCTACGCCATAGTATGCATCCTTGACGTCGAGTGCGAGAGGTTCGCCGTTCGCTCCGGGCTCTTTTGTGCGGTCGAGCACGCAGAGACGCTTGCAAGTAGCAGGAACTGCTGCACGGAGATGCTTGACGCTGAAGGGACGATACAGGTGAACGGATACGAGACCTACCTTCTTGCCCTGTGCGCGGAGATAGTCGATCACTTCCTTAGCTGTGTCAGTTACAGAACCCATAGCTACAACTACGTTCTCTGCCTCTGGGTCGCCATAGTAGTCGAAGAGTGAGTAGTTGCGCCCTGTGATCTTGCTGACTTCCTTCATGTATTCCTCTACGATCTCAGGAACTGCGTCATAATACTTGTTGCAGCTCTCACGGTGCTGGAAGAATACGTCGGGGTTCTCAGCCATACCACGTGCTACTGGAGCCTCAGGTGTAAGACCACGCTTGCGGAAGTCTGCAAGTGCTTCCTGATCGATGAGGGCTGCAAGTGCATCCTGGTCGATGACCTCGATCTTCTGAATCTCGTGTGATGTGCGGAAGCCGTCGAAGAAGTTTACGAATGGTACGCGGCTCTTGAGTGTAGCAAGGTGTGCTACGCCGGAGAGGTCCATCACTTCCTGTACGCTGCCTTCTGCCAGCATTGCGAAACCGGTCTGGCGCACTGCCATTACGTCCTGGTGGTCGCCGAAGATTGAAAGCGCGTGGCTGGCAATCGTACGGGCTGACACGTTGAAGACGCAGGGAAGAAGCTCACCGGCTATCTTATACATGTTGGGGATCATCAGGAGAAGTCCCTGTGATGCAGTGTAGGTGGAGGTCAACGCTCCTGCCTGAAGAGATCCGTGTACAGCACCCGCTGCGCCGGCCTCTGACTGCATTTCCTGTACGTGAACTGTCTCTCCGAAGATGTTCTTTCTTCCTGCCGCGCTCCAGTCGTCTACATATTCTGCCATTGTAGATGATGGGGTAATCGGGTAGATTGCTGCTACCTCTGTGAACATGTAGCTCACATGTGCTGCTGCCTGATTACCATCGCAGGTCAGAAACTGCTTTTCATTGCTCATAATTCTGATCGTTTTGATAAAATTATTATAGATTGTTCGATTATCCTTAGGTAGTCGAGTTGAGTATTTGGGTATTCAGATAAGTGTACCATTTTGATGAAATACTCAGCTCGGAGAGCTGTTATTGTGACGAAACCCCAGGCTTCAGCCTGGGGTCAGGCTAAAGACTCAGTAGCCTCGGAGAGGCTATTTGTGGCAGCGTCTTGTATCCGATGTCTGGAACACCAAACTGAAAAACCTATTTGTTTATTCAACTTTAATTAGCAACATTCCTGTTACAATTTGCAAAATTAATAAAAAATCTCTAAAATTGCAACAAAAAAAGGCGTGAATTTCACGCCTTTTTAAGTTTTATTCTATTTTTATTACTCTGCTAAAAATGCCTTGACCTTGCCAAGCACATTGTCTACAGTGTAGCCAAACTTCTCGTCGAGTACCTTCAACGGAGCGGATGCGCCGAAACGCTCCATACCGAAGATTTCCCAGTCTCCCTTCATTACTGGATAGAGTGATGCCGGAAGACCTGCTGTGATACCGAATACCTTTACGCCTGCCGGTATCACCTCGTCGCGGTATGCCTTGGGCTGACGGCAGAAGAGACCTACTGAAGGAACAGATACCACGCGGGCTCCGATACCTTCTTCGCCAAGCTTCTGTGCTACGTGGAGCGCAAGCGATACTTCCGAGCCGTTGGCTACGAGTGTCACCTTGGTGTCGGGTGCGTCATAGATTACGTAGCCACCCATTGCCAACTTCTTGGCCTGCTCAGCGCGGTTGTCGGCGGGGATGTCCTCCAGGTTCTGGCGAGAGAGAACGAGAACTGTCGGCGATTTCTTGTTCTCAAGTGCGAGGCGATAGCTCTCCACTGTCTCTGCGCTGTCGCACGGACGGAGCACAAGGGCTGCCTGATGGCCGGCGAGATTGTCCATCTGCTCGAGAAGACGTATCTGGGCTTCCTGCTCTACTGGCTCATGTGTCGGTCCATCCTCGCCTACGCGGAATGCGTCGTGGGTGAAGATGAACTTCACCGGAAGTTCCATGAGGGCTGCCATACGTATGGCGGGTTTCATGTAGTCGGAGAAGACGAAGAATGTTCCGCATGCTGCGATACAACCGCCGTGGAGTGCGATACCGTTGCAGATGCAAGCCATTGTAAGCTCAGCTACACCGCTCTGGAGGAATGCTCCGGAGAAGTCTCCCTTCACGAAGGCGTGGGTCTTCTTCAAGAAACCGTCGGTCTTGTCGGAGTTTGCAAGGTCTGCTGAACTTACTATCATATTGTGCACGTGGTCAGCAAGGAAGGAAAGTACTGCTGCTGAAGATGCACGCGAAGCCATGTTGGGCTTGAGCGCTACCTTTGTCCAGTCAAGGTCGGGAAGTTTGCCGGCAAGCCAGTCCTGAAGTGTCTTGGCGTCTTCAGGGTTCTTCTCTGCCCATTCTGCATACTTGGCCTTGCGCTCAGCAGCATATTTCTTGAGTTCTTCCATGCGGTCAGCGTAAAGTTTCTTTACGTCGTCCCATATCTGCCATGGGTTCTGCGGGTCGCCACCAAGGTTTGCCACAGTCTTGTCCATATCGGCTCCTGCTGCTGAAAGCGGCTGGCCGTGAGTGTTGACGTGTCCTTCAAGACTTGATCCGTCGGCAGCTACTGTCTTGCGGGCCATTATGGTGTGGCCGATGATGAGTGTAGGACGCTCTTTCTCGTTGCGTGCCTCTTCGATTGCGCCTGCGATAGCGATTGGATCTGTGCCGTCTACTTCAAGCACGTTCCAGTTCCATGCGCGATATTTTGCAGCAGTGTCCTCAGCTGTCACTTCCTTAACCTTCGTGGAGAGCTGTACCTCGTTGCTGTCGTAGAACATGATGAGGTTGTGCAGACCAAGATTGCCGGCGATGCGGCCTGCTCCCTGTGAGATTTCTTCCTGGATGCCGCCGTCGGAGATGAAAGCGTATGTCTTATGCTCTACTACTTCGCCAAAACGCGCCTGGAGGAAACGCTCTGCGATAGCGCAACCTACTGCGAATACGTGGCCCTGGCCAAGAG
>CAZIAX010000249.1:0-3414 GCA_964537745.1 uncultured Sangeribacter sp. | reverse complement strand
ATTTCTGCGGGGGTTCCCTGCTAAAGCGATGCAAAATTACTGCTTTTTTCTGATTCCACCAAATTTTTCGGCAACTTTTTTTTTAAAATATTCTTTTTAGAGGACTGGATAAAGAAAAACGACTATAAAAATCTATCACAAATCGCCTCTCCGAGGCTACTGAGCTTTTTCACCTTACCCCAGGCTGAAGCCTGGGGTTTCGACACAATAACAGTTCTCCGAGCTTAGGAGGTGTTATAAAGTTACCTTAACACGCACTTTATGTCGGCTCGGCGGAGGCGGGGACGCCTCCATTCCACGGCTACGCAGTATTAGGACCAGCATTAATTTAGTGGGGTTGGGGTGGATTTTGGACGGAAAATTTGGGGAATTGGATGAGAATCGTTAATTTTGGGGTATGAAAACTATAATAATTGCTGAGGCGGGAGTCAACCATAACGGAGACTTCGAGACCGCAAAGAAAATGATTGTCGCTGCCAAGGAGGCAGGGGCAGACTATGTGAAATTCCAGACAGCCGTGCCCGAGCTCGTGATTTCAGAATTTGCTCCACAAGCTGAGTATCAGAAAGAGAACACGGGAGTCGTGGAATCGCAGCTCGACATGTGCCGTAAGATACACCTCCCACTCTCTGACTATAAACCCCTCTCTGACTTCTGCAAGGAAGTCGGGATAGGATTTATGTCTACCCCCTTCGATCTCACATCCATTGACCTTCTCGCTGAAATAGGGCAAGACTACTTCAAGGTACCGTCCGGAGAAATCACCAACCTCCCCTACCTTCGCAAGATAGCCGAGAAAGGAATTCCCGTAATTCTGTCCACCGGTATGTCTACCACAGATGAGGTGGAGAAGGCAATCCAAATACTGACTGGTAACCACTCCACTACTCCAGAGGGGTTCAAGACGCCACTGACCCGAGATGACATAACTGTGCTCCACTGCAACACCCAATACCCTACTCCTTATAATGACATCAATCTACGCGCAATGCAGACGCTCGCGAAAGACTTAGGAGTAAAGACAGGTTTTAGCGACCACTCCCTTGGTATCGAGGCACCGATAGCCGCCACTGCACTCGGGGCATGCGTCATAGAAAAGCACTTCACCCTATCCAAGAAGATGCCAGGGCCAGACCACAAAGCATCGCTCGAACCAGATGAATTGAAGGCAATGGTCAGTGGTATCCGGCATATAGAGGAGGCTTTGGGCGACGGTGTGAAACACGTCACCGATTCCGAACGCCCAAACATCGAGATAGCCCGCAAAAGCATCGTGGCTACTAAGCCTATCAAAAAAGGGGAAATCCTTACGGAGGATAACATATATGTGAAACGACCCGGCAATGGAATCTCCCCTATGCTTTGGGACAAAGCCATCGGGAGTGCAGCCATCCGCGATTTCGGGCCTGACGAACTGATTGAACTATGATAGCGATAGCCACATCCACCCGAGCCGACTGGGGATTGCTGACACCTTTAGTCGCAGAATTCAAACGCCAGGGCATCGAATATAAAGTGCTGGCCTCCAATATGCACCTTATGCCGGAAATGGGAATGACTGTCAATGATATCCGAGATGCCGGAGAAGAGCCAGTAGAATTACCAACGGCTGCTGCCACCCCATCTGAGACGCTTGCCAACTCCACACGAAAGCATGGGGAATGGTTTGCCGCAAACAAACCAAAGGCAGTGGTCATCTTAGGCGACCGCTATGAGATGCTTGGAGTAGCGTCGGCCGCCACAATCAACGGAATACCTATCATCCACATTGCAGGGGGGACTGTATCAGAAGGGGCTATGGACAATGCTATCCGGAATGCCATCTCGCAGCTTGCATCGCTTCACCTCACAGAGACAGAGAAATGTGCTGAAAGGCTCGAAAAAATGGGGATTCGGAAAGAGGATATCGTAGTGACGGGGGCCATCGGGGTATGGAATACAATGAATGTGGAGCTAATGACCCGAGAGGAAATAGAGGAGTCACTTGGAAGGAAATTGCCTGAGAAATTCTTCGTCGGCACACTTCATGCGGCCACTCTTGACAGTGTCTCACCAGAAAAACAGATGGAAGAGTTTCTCGCCGGCATCGAAGGATACATGGAAGCTCGTCCGGGATATGGAGCCATTTTGACTTACCCCAATAACGATACTGACCCAACTCCTCTGATCAAACAATTGAGGGAATTTGAGTCAAGATATCCGGAAAGTATCATCGTAGTTCCATCGCTTGGGATGCGACGGTATCTTTCCGCAGTGGCATTGTCGGAAGGAGTGATAGGGAATAGTTCGAGTGGGATAGTGGAAGTGGCATCGTTGGGAGTGCCAACGCTTGATGTCGGCAATCGTCAGAATGGACGTGAGCGAGCTGTGAGTGTCATACACTGCGATGCGACCCGGGGAGCTGTAATGATGAGTCTGTCGCTTATAACCACTCCTATGATAAAGGGAGTTGCGGCAAAACGGGCTAATCCTTATTATATGGAGGATACTCCGGGAATTATGACTACGGCCATCAAGGAGTTCCTAAACACTACACACAAGTTACCTTAACACGCACCTTGGGTCGGCTCGGCGGAGGCGAGGACGCCTCCATTCCACGGCTACGCAGTAAAAGATATGAAAACAATAAATTTTTAATATTGAGGATGAAGACGTTGTATTTGATACCGGCGAGAGGGGGGAGCAAGGGGATTCCAGGGAAGAATATCAAGGAATTTCTTGGGAAGCCTCTTATTTGCCATACTATTGATCAGGCTCGGGCGGCAGGGGCTGATGATGCCGACATTTGTGTAAGTACTGATTCTGAGGAAATTCGGAAGGTGGTGGAGGATTATGGGCTGAAGGTGCCGTTTATGCGTCCCGACAGTCTAGCTACTGACACTGCAGGGACGTATGGAGTGATACTGCATGCTCTTGAATGGTATCTTGAACATGGGGTAGAATATGACAGGGTGGTGCTTCTACAGACCACCTCTCCCCTACGCCGACCAGAGGATATCACTGGAGCCGTTGAGGCTTGGAAACCAGGGATTGACATGGTGGTCAGCGTATGTGAGGCTGCTACAAACCCCTACTACAATGCTTTTGAAACTGACGAACAGGGTAATCTGCACATAAGCAAGGGAGATGGACATTACACTCGACGGCAGGATGCACCGAAAGTATGGGAATACAATGGAGCCGTCTATGTGATGGATGCCGCTTCATTGCGACGGATGCCTATGTCGGAGTTTCCAGTACGTCGCCCTTATGTCATGCCTTCTGAGCGGTCGGTGGATCTTGACACGCCTGCGGACTGGATGAGGGCGGAGGGGTTGAGTCTTCAGTCTTGAGTCTTCAGTCTTCAGATTGCGGACGAGCCGCCTGGGAGGCCGCTTTTTTGCGTTGGCGTTTGCGGTGACGCTCAAGCATAGC
>CAZIAX010000248.1:0-3431 GCA_964537745.1 uncultured Sangeribacter sp. | reverse complement strand
TCTTTTCCAACAGGGCTTTCATCCGGAAACATTCCTTTGGCGACACTGTTGCTGACGATAAAGGAGTATTCCCCTATTTCCGGCTCTTGGACATCCTTGCCGTTTACATCCTTTATCCCAAATGTTGAGAAGAAATCAGTGTTTGGCATATACTCTATGCAGGTCATGTTGTAGTTTAAATCCTCTATTCCCTTGTCCCTGAATGAGGAGTCAGCTCTGAGGGAATTGGAAGAGCGTCCATCCATCTCGAAAGACTGATAGTAGGAGAAGGTTGCTTTCTCCACTCCCTCGCGCTCCCGAATCATCCTGAGAAGATTAAGATATTCCTTCCCCTTGTCGGCATCTTCCGCTTCCTGGACATATTCAGAAGATTTTGAGTCGATGGTGCTGATGGTCAGCGCTACCAAGCGGTCGTAGTCATATCCAGCGGGAGTGAGGGCTATGGTGGTATTGACAGCTACGGGCTCTATTATTATCCATCCGATGATTGTGACAATCACTATCTCTATCAAGAGCGCTGTCATTCGCGTTTTCTTTCCGAATATAGATTTGAGTATCATAGTGTTGCCTATCGTTTGGAGTTAAGAGATTCTGTTATTTGAGTGTGGAGAGCACGATGAGCCGGAATCCATGCCGATATCAGATTCAATATCAAGCATATCACAAGGGCGAAAATGAACAATAGAGGGGCGAAGGCCGTTTCTCCGGTGATAAAAGAGGCATCTTTGCCGCCTCCAAACCCCGTATCATAAGCCAATGGGGTGAGTTGCAGGAGGAATGTGCCGGCAAAGACCGAGATCAACCATGCGGCGATCAATCCTAAGACTCCACCGATGAGTGTGAGCACTAAATTTTCAGACAATACAAGATTCATGAGTTTCCTGCGGTTTGCCCCGAAACATCTTCTCACTCCGAGTTCGGATGCCATTCGGTCCATGCGTGCTCCGATAAGGCCGCTGATGTTGAGCGCTGGAATCACGAGCACGACGAGCAGGGCAATCAGGAAGGGGCGCCACATTTGTGTGATCGTGGAGGTCTCTTTGATTCTAAATCTTGTGGCATCATCGATGTTTTCATCCCAACCGAACTCCACATTGGTGTCGGTCAATACATGCTCGGCATGGGTGGCAACTCCGGGTAGATAGAAATTCCAATCGGTGGTGTCCATCGCATTGATACGGCGGCTGATGTCGCGCAATTCCTCGCGTAATGCGGCTTCTTGACCCGGCTTAACCTTTATGGCGGCTTTTAGCGGTCCTAAATATCGCCGCATGCCCTCATTCTCGGCCCCTAAATAGAGGGTGTAAGGAAGAAAAACCTCTCCGTAGGAGTCAACGTTCAGGGCACTTCCCTCGCGGAAGACACCACGGATTCTATAATCGACATGGTCGATGGAAATATCTTTCCCTACTGCTTCTTCAGGGCCTCCGAAGAGTCGGATGGCTATGTTTTCGCTAATGTCGGCTACCGGTATCTTGGAGTCGAAATCTGCTTGTGAGAAGGGTTTGCCGTCTTTGAATTCATACTTGTAGAAATCAAAAAATGATGGCTCCACATATCTCACTTCAGCGTGGAATTCAGGCCCGTGACCATCGGTCTGCACCATAGGAAAGTCGGAATTATAATTTACGAGAGCTGTCATGGCATCTGCCGATTTAAGTTTGTCGCGAAGATGCTCGTCGATGAAACTCTCGCTAAGGGAATTGCTTGACCTATTGTTGCCTTGTGTGAGTACTATAGTCTCTAAGTATATAGTAGAAGGGCGGTCGTATTCGGGATAGACGGGTCCGAGCTGGCTATAGAGCAGCATGCCGTAGATTATGGTGAAGGCGATGGTGAAGGCTACGCCTCCTATGTAAAGGAGTGAGAAGCCCGGCGTCTTCATCGCCTCTTGTATGGTCTTTTTTATTAATTTCATAGGGTTCGAGGTGTCAGGTGTCAGAGGTGTCAGGTGTCAGAGGTGTCAGGTGTCAGAGGTGTCAGCTGTCAGGTGTCGGAATTGTCAGCTGTCAGAGTGCTCTGAGTTCTCTGAAAAATTCTCAATTCTCAATTCTCAATTCTCAATTCTCAATTCCTTACGCGGAGTGAGGTGTTATCTTTGAATCGTGACATGTCTGAGAGGACTACGCGGTCGCCGGGGCGGATGCCGCTTTGTACTTCTACAAATTCGTAGTTGGAGTTGCCGAGCTTCACTTCGTGCTTCTCGAGTTTCTTGCCATCCTGGCTCATGAAGAAGAGGTTGTAGGTGCCCGGGCCCGTGTAGTAGCTGCCGTTGGGGATGCGGATGGCATCGTCTACTACGTCGCAAGCCACATAGATGTCGGTCTTCAAGCCGGAACGTAGTCGGGGATGAGCGTCATCCTCGAGGCGGACCGTAAACTTTATGACTCCATTTTGCGATTGTGGGGTGAGATTCGAAACAACCCCTTTCAGTCTCTCCTTACCGATTCTCACGATGGCTTGGCTGCCGACTCCTATTTTATTGGCGTAGCTGTCGGAGATCTCGCCGTCCACACGGAAGTGACCAAGGTCGGCGATGACGGCTATCTTCTGTCCTTCGCTCACCTTCTCGCCTATCTGGTCGTGGATAAAAGTGAGGGTGGCATCGCGGGGTGATGAGACTCGGGCATCGCTGAGTGTGCGGCTCTTTTCGTCGAGGTTGCGTCGGGCGATGTCGATGTCGAGGTGCTTGACGTTTTCCGAGGCCTGTGCCACTCTCTTTTCGTTGGCGAGCTGCTGCTTCATCTGCTCAAGCTCAAGGCGACCTGTCTTGACCGCCAGTTCCGCCTGGCGTACGCGGTCGCCTGTGCCCGATCCGATACTGTCGAGATATTTCTCATTGCGGAGTTCCGCTTCCAGCCGGCTGAGCGTCATTTCCTTTACCTTCACCTGCATTGCGAGGTCGGTGAGTCGGGTGTCGGAGTTGACGCGTTGCTGGTCGAGCTCATGGTTTTTCATTGCTATCTGGTCGCTGAGCTGGCTCACCTCGTTTTCGGTGCTCTGGAGGTCGAGACGGAGGAGGGGAGTGCCGGCCTTCACTGAGTCGCCGGCCCGGCAGTATACCTCCACGATGCGGCTGTTGATAGGGGATGTGATGATTTCCTCGAAAGCGGCGCTGACGGAGCCTGTTCCGGTCACTGTCACGTCGATGGTTCCGGTGTCGGCCGTCCCGATGGTCAGGTCGGAAGCTGCCACGGAGGCGCGCATCATGCTGCCGAGACCGATTGCTCCGGCTATTACCACTACAGCGATTCCGCCGATTTTCAATATCTTATTTCGTTTTGCCTTGCGGCGTTCTGAGTTGGGTATTTCTCTATCCATTGTGTTTGTAGTTGTCAGTTGTTAGAGGTTTCAGGTTTCAGAGGTTTCAGGTTTCAGGTTTCAGAGGTTTCAGGTTTCAGAGGTTTCAGGTTTCAGAGGTTTCAGGTTTC
>CAZIAX010000247.1:0-3433 GCA_964537745.1 uncultured Sangeribacter sp. | reverse complement strand
ACAACAATAGAAGCTTTAACCAAATGTCTGACCACGCAAAACATTACACAGGTGACGAGGCCTACCAAGGGGCACTCGAATACTTCAACGGTGACGAACTCGCCGCACGTGTATGGGCAAGCAAATATGCCCTCAAGGACTCATATGGCAATCTCTATGAGCACACTCCCGACGACATGCACCATCGCATAGCCTCGGAGATAGCACGTATTGAATCCAAATATCCCAATCCGATGAGCGAGCAGGAAGTCTACGACCTTATCAAGGATTTCCGCTACATAGTGCCGCAGGGAAGCCCGATGGCCGGAATCGGCAATAATTTCCAAGTTGGTTCCCTCTCCAATTGCTTCGTGATCGGACTCGACGGACATCCCGATTCCTACGGCGGCATCATCCGTGAGGATGAAGAGCAGGTGCAGCTCATGAAGCGCCGTGGCGGTGTAGGCCACGATCTGAGCCATCTGCGTCCGAAAGGGACTCCGGTGAAGAACTCAGCTATCACATCTACTGGCCTCGTACCCTTCATGGAGCGCTACAGTAACTCCACACGAGAGGTGGCACAAGACGGACGTCGTGGTGCCCTCATGCTTACCGTCAGCATCAAGCATCCCGATGCCGAGGCTTTCATCGACGCGAAGATGGAGCAAGGGAAAGTGACGGGCGCCAACGTGTCGGTTCGCATCGACGACACTTTCATGCTCTGCGCTGAAAGCGGGACTCCTTACGTGCAGAAATTCCCCGTAAAGTCAGATGACCCTATCGTCACTAAAGAAGTTGACGCGTCAGCTATCTGGAAAAAGATTGTCCACAACGCTTGGAAAAGCGCCGAGCCAGGAGTGCTTTTCTGGGACACCATCATCAAGGAGAGCGTGCCTGACTGTTACGAGGACCTTGGATTTGAGACTATCTCTACCAATCCTTGTGGAGAAATTCCACTCTGCCCTTATGACAGTTGCCGATTGACTGCAATCAACCTCTACTCATATGTCGAGAATCCCTTCACTCCTGAGGCACGTTTCAATTTCGAACTCTTCCGCGAGCACGTAGGTAAAGCCCAGCGTATCATGGACGACATCATCGACCTTGAGATGGAGAAGATAGAGCTTATCATTTCCAAGATAAAGCAGGACCCTGAGACTGAAGAGGTGAAATCGACCGAACTTCACCTCTGGGAGAAGATTCGCGACAAAACGCTTCTCGGACGCCGCACCGGTTGCGGCACTACTGGAGAGGGCGATATGCTGGCGGCCCTTGGTCTCCGCTACGGCACTCCCGAGGCTACTGCCTTCTCCACAGAGGTTCACAAGCAATTGGCACTCGCCTATTACAATGCTTCCGTGACAGCAGCCGAAGAACGCGGGGCATTTGAGATATACGATGCAGAGCGCGAGAAGAACAATCCCTTTATCCTGCGACTGAAAGAGGCCGACCCGTCGCTCTATGAGAGGATGGTGAAGCATGGGCGCCGCAACATTGCATGCCTTACGATAGCACCGACCGGAACGACTTCGCTGATGACGCGTACCACTTCCGGACTTGAACCCGTCTTCCTCCCCGTATATAAGCGCCGCCGCAAGATTGTGCCCGGAGATGAGAACGTAACCGTCGATTTCGTCGACGAGGTAGGAGAAGCATATGAGGAATTCCTTGTCTACCACCCCAAGTTTATCGACTGGATGCGCATCAACGGCATGGAACCAAAGAAGAATATGACCCAGGAAGAGGTGGATGAACTCGTGAAACGTTCTCCATACTATAAAGCAACTTCCAACGATATCGACTGGATGGAGAAAGTACGCATGCAGGGTGCTGTGCAGAAATGGGTAGACCATTCAATATCAGTCACTATCAACCTTCCGGCCGACATCTCTGAGGAGATGGTAGGAAACCTCTATATGGAGGCTTGGAAAGCTGGATGCAAGGGTTGTACAGTCTACCGTGACGGCTCGCGCAACAATGTGCTTGAGGCCGTGAAAAAGAAGGATGACCATAAGCATAATCTCATCCATACTCCCGACCATGTGGTGAAGCGTCCTACAGAGCTTGAGGCGGACGTGGTGCGTTTCCAGAACAATAAGGAGAAATGGATTGCATTCGTAGGTCTTGTAGATGGCAAACCTTATGAGATTTTCACCGGTCTGGCCGATGATGAGGATGGCATCTTCTGCCCGAAGAGCATCAACCACGGCAAGATCATCAAGCAGGTGCTCCCTGACGGACGTAAGCGCTACGACTTCCAGTTTATCAACAAGCGCGGCTACAAGACAACAATCGAGGGTCTGAGCGAGAAGTTCAAACCGGAGTTCTGGAATTATGCAAAACTGATTTCTGGAGTACTGCGCTATGGAATGCCTATCGACCAGGTGATAAAGCTCGTACAGGGACTGGAACTTGACTCCAACAGCATCAACACTTGGAAAAACGGCGTAGAGAGAGCCTTGAAGAAATATATACCGAATGGAACCGCAGGAAGCGGTAAATGTCCGAACTGTGGAGCAGAGACCCTCGTATATCAAGAGGGATGTCTTATCTGCACCACTTGCGGCAATTCACGTTGCGGATAAGAAGTACGAAAAGTTTAAGAGTTTAATGACCAAAAAAGTTTATTGGTCATTAAACTCTTAAACAGTTAAATCGTTACACTTTTAGACTCTCCATACCTCTTAAAACATCTAAACCCTTAAACTCTCTAAACCCTAAACCAAGGAGAAACTCATGAAGATAAAAATCCATATCGGCTACCACACCCAATGGGGAGAAGCGGTCTACATAAGCGGCTCAATCCCCAAACTCGGCGCCGGCGATCCCCACAAGGCTCCGATGCTCGAAATGACAGCTCCCGACCTCTGGAGCATATCAATAGACGTTCCCGCTTCGGTGAGCACCTTCACCTACAGCTTCATAGTGAAGGCTGAAGGGAAGGAATGGCGTCAGGAATGGGGCGCGCCTCACAGATTTGAGGCAGCTCCTGGTATCAACCGTTATGATATCCATGCTTTTTGGCAGGATGTGCCCAACGATAAACCCTATTGGTCGTCGGCGTTTGTCGATGGCATGCTGAGCCGTAATTTCCGCGACCAGCCCATCTTGCCCAAGGCAGGGACTGTGCTCTTCAAGGTGTCAGCGCCTATGGTGCGCCCTGACGAGGTTCTGGCAATATGTGGCGAACCCCGAGCACTTGGGGCATGGAATCCTGAGAAGGCTTTGACTTTCAACGATGCCCACTACCCTCTCTGGGAGGTTGAGCTCGATATGAAAGACATAAAGGTGCCATTCGAGTATAAGTTTGTAATTCTCGACAAGAAGACCCGCAAACCCGTTGACTGGGAGGCACGCGACAACCGTCGCCTCGACTTCTTCCCAAGGGAGAAGGAGACAGCGCTCATATTCGATGGAATGCGCTTCGAAAATCCGCGTAAGACTTGGAAGGGAG
>CAZIAX010000246.1:0-3437 GCA_964537745.1 uncultured Sangeribacter sp. | reverse complement strand
TTTTATGAATACCACTCTATCCTGATGGAGGCTTGGGACGGCCCGGCAACTCTTCTTTTCTGCGACGGACGATATGCCGGAGGCATGCTTGACAGGAATGGACTGCGTCCAGGGCGATATCTCATCACAGACAATGACACAGTAGTGATAGCTTCAGAAACGGGTGTGCTTGCATTCGACCCATCAGAAATCAAACGCAAAGGAAGACTGAAACCTGGCAAGATGATGATCGTCGACATGAAAGAACACCGGATAATGTTTGACGAGGAAATAAAAGAGAATCTTGCCAATATGTCTCCCTATCGCGACTGGCTCGCTCGCTACAGAGTGAAACTCGATGCAATTACCTCTGGCAAAAAAGTAGAGAACAAAGTAGAAGGATTTGAGAAACTTCTCCATACCTTCATGTATGACAGCGAGGAAATAGAAAAGATTATCACTCCAATGACCAAAGAGGGGAAAGAGCCCATCCACTCCATGGGTGATGACAGTCCGCTCGCGGCCCTATCCAAAAGAAGACAGCCTCTCTACAACTATTTCCGGCAGCACTTCGCTCAGGTGACTAATCCTCCTATCGATCCACTTAGAGAAGAGCTCGTCATGAACCTTGATAGTTACATTGGCGCTGTAGACAAAGATATGCTCGACTTTTCTGCCGAGCAGTGCAAGATGGTGCTTCTGAAGCGTCCCATCATCACCAATCGGGAGCTCGACCTTCTATGCCATCTCCGCTACAAAGGGTTTGACGCATGCCGACTTGACATGACCTTCCCAATAGCAGAGGGTGCAGAGGGGTTGGAGAAAGGCATAGAGCGACTCTGCCGAGAAGGAGAGAAGGCAGTTGACGAAGGATGCAGCTATATAGTATTATCTGACAGAGGGGTCTCGGAAGAGAGAGCCCCCATTCCATCGCTTCTTGCCACAGCTGCACTGCACCATCATCTGATAGATTCGCGTAAACGCACACGCACTGCCATTGTAGTAGAGACGGGAGATGCCCGTGAGGTTATGCACTTTGCACTCCTCGTAGGATATGGTGCCTCTGCTATCAATCCTTACATGGCTCTTGCAGTGATAGACAAGATGGTAGACGACAAGAAAATCCAACTTGACTTTGCTACGGCTCAGCGCCATTATATAGAGGCAGTCGACAAGGGACTGCTGAAGATAATGTCGAAGATGGGTATATCAACTTTGATTTCATATAAGGGTAGCCAGCTTTTTGAAGCCATTGGTCTGTCGGATGATATATGCAACAAATATTTCGGACATACACCATCGAAGATAAGCGGACTCGGACTCAAATCTATCACAGAAGATATCCTCGATGCCCATAAAGAGGCATGGGGTGGAGATTTTGATGAGGCAGCCCCGCTTCCTAACAACGGCAGATACTCCTTCAAAAAAGATGGAGAGATCCACGCTTGGAACCCTGAGGCAGTCAAAGCCTTGCGGATGGCTACCAGACTCGACAGCTATAAGAAATTTGAGGAATTCTGCGAGCTTGTAGACAATGGACATGACCCCATCTTTATAAGAGACTACCTTGAGATAGGGAGTCTTGGTAAGAGTGTGCCAATAGAAGAAGTAGAGTCTGAGGAGGCTATCATGAAGAGATTCTTCACTGGAGCCATCTCCTTCGGAGCCATCTCAACAGAAGCCCACGAAGCGATAGCGGCAGCAATGAACTCCATCGGTGCTAAGTCTAACACCGGAGAGGGTGGCGAGGACTCATCAAGATTTGCTCCAAGAGAAGATGGAACATCAGTGAGGTCAGCCATCAAGCAGGTAGCTTCCGGCCGATTTGGAGTCACAGCCAACTATCTCGTGAATGCAGATGAGATACAGATAAAGGTTGCGCAAGGTGCAAAACCAGGAGAGGGTGGACAGTTGCCAGGATTCAAGGTAGACAAGATTATCGCCAAGACGCGCCACTCCATTCCTGGCATTTCCCTAATCTCGCCTCCTCCGCATCATGACATTTACTCAATTGAAGATCTTGCACAGTTGATCTTCGACCTGAAGAATGTCAATCCGAAAGCCAAAATTTCCGTAAAACTTGTTTCGGAAAGTGGTGTCGGCACAATCGCTGCCGGAGTAGCAAAAGCGAAGAGCGATCTTATCACAATCTCCGGGAGTGATGGTGGCACAGGTGCATCACCAGCCTCTTCTATCCGCTATGCCGGCACTCCTGTAGAGCTTGGATTGTCAGAGACCCAGCAGACACTCGTCATGAACAATCTGAGAGGACAAGTGCGTCTGCAGGCAGATGGTCAGCTCAAGTCGGCACGCGATGTATTGGTAATGGCTATGCTTGGCGCAGAAGACTATGGTTTTTCAACTGCCGCTATGATTGTATTGGGATGCATCATGGACAGAAGATGCCACACCAACAAATGTCCAGTAGGCATAGCCACCCAGAATCCCGAATTGCGGGCGAAGTATGATGGGTCGCCCGACTATCTCGTAAGATATTTCCGTTTCCTTGCACGCCGTATTCGCGAGATGATGGCAGAGCGGGGAATCAGAAGGATGGATGAGATAATCGGCAGACCAGACCTACTCAAAGTAAAGGAAGGATTGCCAGAGGGTCTTGACTTCTCACGTCTGCTATACGTCCCAGAAGAAGCAACCACAAACAGCGTGATAAGTGTCACGGAGCAGAAGCATGAGATAGAAAACGTACTTGACCGCAGGATTATAGCCATGGCTTATCCCGCAATCCAGACGGCTACTCATGTAGAGATGGAATTTCCTGTAAGCAACACAGACCGCTCTACGGGGGCGATGCTCTCCGGAGAGATAGCCAAGAAATATGGCGATGAAGGATTGCCGGAGCACGACTTGATAAAAGTGATATTCAAGGGATCGGCCGGACAGAGTTTCGGAGCTTTCTTGACAAAAGGAGTGACATTCAAGCTTGAAGGGGATGCCAACGACTATGTCGGAAAAGGTCTTTCAGGAGGGCGCATCATCATTGTGCCTCCCGCAGGAAGTGAATTTGCTCCTGAAAACAATATCATAGCAGGCAACACCATACTATATGGAGCCACTTCCGGAGAGATTTACATCAATGGTCGGGTTGGAGAGCGATTCTGTGTGCGCAACTCTGGAGCGACAGCCGTCGTAGAAGGGGTCGGCGACCATTGCTGTGAGTATATGACGGGTGGCGTGACTGTGGTGCTTGGAGCCACCGGTCGCAACTTTGCGGCCGGTATGAGTGGCGGCGTAGCATACGTCTACGATCCAGAGCGGACTTTCGATTATTTCTGCAATATGGAGATGGTAGAGCTTTCTCTTGTAGATGATCTGGCTGATGCCCGCGAGTTGCATCGGATTATCTCGGCGCATTACCGCCATACACGGTCACCGCTTGCTGGACGGATACTCGATGATTGGGATAATGCCGTTAAGGACTTTATCCAGGTTATGCCTAC
>CAZIAX010000245.1:0-3439 GCA_964537745.1 uncultured Sangeribacter sp. | reverse complement strand
ACCATTTCGTATGCTCCTCTGCCATCTATGGAGGCACATTCAATCTCTTCGCCGTGACAATGAAGAAAATGGGTATCGAATGCACATTCATCAGCCCGGACTCAACTGAAGAGGAAATCGCTGCTGCAATCCGTCCCAACACCAAGCTCATCTTCGGCGAGACAATCTCCAACCCCAGCAATGACATCCTCGATATCGAGAAATTTGCCAAAGCTGCACATGAAAATGGAGTGCCTTTGATCGTAGATAATACTTTCGCTACTCCTATCAACTGCCGCCCATTCGAGTGGGGTGCCGATATTGTCACCCACTCTACTACAAAATATATGGATGGCCACGCTACAAGCGTGGGAGGCGTGATTGTAGACAGCGGCAACTTCGACTGGGAAGCACATGCCGAGAAATTCCCGGGCCTGACCACTCCAGACGAGTCATACCATGGCCTGACATACACAAAAGCTTTCGGCAAAGCTGCATTCATCACCAAAGCCACTGCACAGCTGATGCGCGACCTTGGTTCCATCCCATCGCCCCACAATTCCTTCCTCCTCAACCTTGGTCTCGAAACTCTCCATCTCCGTATGCCTCGTCACTGTGAGAATGCACTGAAAGTTGCCCAGTGGCTTGAGAAGCATCCGAAAGTAGGATGGGTAAACTATGCCGGTCTCAAAGACAACAAATACTACGACCTCGCCAAGAAGCAGATGCCCAACGGCACTTGCGGTGTAATCTCTTTCGGACTAAAAGGCACTCGTGAGGAGGCAATCGAATTCATGGATAAACTCAAATTCATCGCCATCGTGACCCACGTAGCCGATGCCCGCACCTGCGTCCTTCACCCTGCGAGCCACACCCACCGCCAACTGACTGACGAACAGCTCCGCGAAGCCGGTGTACCCGCCGACCTTGTCCGCCTCTCCGTAGGCATAGAAGACGTCCAAGACATAATTGCCGACCTCGACCAAGCCCTCAATAATTGATGTCCGAGACTCACTCTTAAGACTCAAAACTCAAGACTTAAGACTCAAAAAAAATGCTAATCTTAATAGCCGAATCAAAGACAATGCTTGATCGGGAGCAGCCCGTCAGCCGTGAGTGTTTCGAAGCAAACACCCCGGCAGGCGAGGCTGCTGCCGACGAGATAATGTCGCATGTAGCCGACATGGACGTCGAAGACATCGCATCAGCCATAAAGATAAGTCCCGCCATGGCAGCAAAAGTTGTGCGCATGGCATACGAATTTCCAAATAAGCAGACCGGACTCCGAGCCATCGACGCATTCACCGGTGTAGTCTTCAAAAACTTCGACTATCCCTCCCTTTCCCCTGAAGAAAAGGATCGCACCAAGCAGTACCTCCGCATCATCTCCTCCCTATATGGCTGGCTCCGCCCCGAAGACCTCATCAAACCCTATCGCTTCGACTTTACCACTCCCCTCGCCCCCGACGACAAGACCTTCGCAGCATTCTGGAAGAAAGACGTCACCATCTGCCTTGTCAGGCAACTGCAAGCCACCGGCGAGAAGAATATCCTCAATCTCCTCCCTGCTGATGCCGCCAAATGCATCGACTGGAAACTCGTAAAGAACTTCGCCAAAGTCTGGAAAGTAGACTTCAAGGAGCAGGACGGCTCTGCCGTCCGCACTCCCCACGCCGGCAAACTGAAAGCTCTCCGCGGCACCCTCCTCCGCGAAATCATCACCCGCGGCATATCCTCCACCACCCCCCTCCTGACCTTAGAGACCGACACCCTCCTCCCCCTCGCCACCCCCGACTACCCCGACCACATCGCCTTCTCCACCTAAAATCAAAATAAAAATTCACACATCCTCCCATTTCGGGCTCACACCCTCAACACTGTGCTGAGGGCGTAAGCCCGAAGAGGAAGTAACCTCAAAAATTACCCTATGAAAATAGAAAATCTCCCCTCATATTATTTCCGTCCCCATCGTCCCCACAACTGCCGAAGAGCAAAATTCCACAACTATAAGGCTCCAGGCTATTATATGATTTCAATCAATAAAGATGAAGCCGTCCAAGTATTCTCATATATTGGTGGAGACATTCACTCAATCGAAAATCCACCTTGCACAATCCTAACACCTATAGGGGAAATCATTGATACAGAAATCAATAATCTAAATAATCCAAAGTTCGAAATTCCGAACTATGTAGTAATGCCGGATCATCTCCATATTTTGTGGCGTGTAAAAGAATGGCTCCTCAAAGATTTAGGATATTATGTGGGGCTTTTCAAATCAAGATGCACACTTAATTGCCGAAAGGCTTTTCCTTATTTCTCCAACATTCCCAATTTTTCCCTTTTCACTCCGAAATTCAACGACAAAATCTCCTTCTCCGATGAAATGACCCAAAGATTCTCTAACTATATCTCCGACAATCCCCGCAAAAGACTCACAGTCATCACCCATCCCGAATTATTCAACTGGACTCACCGAGTCCGGATTCTTGACTATGAAATGGACTTCTTCGGCAATTTCCAGCTGCTCAAGCATCCCATCATAGCCGTTACAGTAGTCAGCAGCCGCTACACCCCCGAAGAAAGAATTAAATTCCAAAACGCGTGGGAAGAAGCCATCCGGACCGAGAGTGTCCTTGTATCCCCTTTCATAAGCAAAGACGAAAAGGCCCTTATGAATAGAGCCATCGAAGAAGGAGCAAGCATCATCCGCATAGTTCCCGATGGTATAGGCCCAAAATATAAACCCTCCGGCCAAGAATTCAACCTCTGCTCCCAAGGCCGCTGCCTCCACCTTGGCCTTCCCGCTTATCAGCCCACACCGACCCGGTAAGACGCCAATTCTGCCTAAACCTAAACGCCATAGCCCACTGGATAGCCACCCACCCTGCAGAGCGTATGCATCTCCTCCCCAATCCCTAAATCATACGCAAATCCGCCGTTTCGAGCCTACGCCCTCTGCACTGTGTTGAGGGCGTAAGCCCGAAACGAAAGAATTACCCATATCCTTTTATAAGCCCTTCAAATCAAAAAGAAAAAAATATGAATTCAACCACCCAAACATTTGATCCCGACATCACCCACCAAATCGCCAATAATCTAAGACAAGATTTCAACAATCCACCCTTGATTTTTTGCAAAATTAATGATAGGAGTAAGCTTCTTATTGGTAAATTCTGTCGAAACTATCATTCTTACTCCGTCCTTAGTCTCAAATGAATTATAGTCTGGGTAAATATCCCTAACTTCTATTTGGATTCTGTTTTGTTTTCTCTTTTCCTTTATTTCTTTTAGCTCTTGCTCAGTTTTGACAACATTCTTTCCAATCTTATGTTTCTGCATTACATGTAGGAATTCCTCTGATGTACATAAAGTTTCCTTAGCGTATTTTACAAATATCTCCTTAGCTAAATTTGCTTGACAATTTAATACTTTACCATTAAACATATATTGGCGCTTA
>CAZIAX010000244.1:0-3575 GCA_964537745.1 uncultured Sangeribacter sp. | reverse complement strand
GAAGATGGCAAAAAAATCTACGCGCAGACACCATTCTTCCTCGACTACTATACGGAAGAAAGCTGGATTGAGGGTGATGTAGAGGGCGACATTGTCACTTTCACTTTCCCTCAGCTTGTAGATGAAGACATCGACGATGAAGAACCGGAATATAACATATTCGGCTACTGCGTTAAAGTCAGATTTAAAGTGGAAGATGAGGCCGAACAGTCTGGATGGTACTATCCTACAGAGAGCCAGGAATACAAATTCCGTATCGAGGAAGACGGCACCCTCACTTCTCTTGAAGATGAGGACACTATGATGGGTTATTGCTACTGGATTGAGGCTAACGATGAGAATCCCGAGGGGCATTTCTCATGGCAGGGCACTGGCGACATAGTATTCTCTATGACTCCCAACAGAGCTGAAGAGAGAGAAGTGCCTAAGGGTCTGAAATATGAGACCTGGAAATTTATCAACGGCATCTCCTACACTAATGTCAGCATTGCAGTTGATGATGAAAACATGTATATCAAAGGCCTGTTCAACAAGACCGGCATGAAAGACAAAGTTGTCGTTGGCAAAATCGATGGCGACAACGTCATTTTCGACAATGCTCAGTATCTTGGAGTATATTGGACCAACTACACAGTGGCTTACTTCGTAACCGGTGAGGTGCAGGACGGCACTTTTGTGATAAAGGATAATGCCACATTCAAATGGGATCGAGAAAACAAGCGTATCATGTCTGAGGGCGCAATCTGCATCTCCTCTTCACCCACGACAATCCTTTGGTACATGCTCACAAACAAGCCTGTCTTCGCACAGCCTACCGACAATGTAGTGGTAGGCCGTCTCTATACCCCTACCCTCGCGGCATTCTACGACGTTGACGAGGACTACGATTATGACGCCGAGTTCAGCTTCAATCTTCCTACAGTTGACCCTGACTATCAGATCCTCAACACTTCCCACATCTACTATCAGATATTCGTAGATGGCGACCTCTTCACATTCTATGATGACGAGTATGAGCTGCCAAAGGGTGTCACCGAGACCACTATGATCCCATATGGCTTCTACAACAATGCCTATGATTTGGACGCTTGGGGAAGCGAGCACACCGTCAAACTCCATGCCCGCGGATTTGTAAGCTTTGGTGTCCGCGAAGTCTACATCAATGAGGATGGCACTGAAATTTACTCCGACATTCTCTACGCTCCCGGCTATGAAGACCAGACAGGCTCTTCTGTTGCTGACATGGCTGCCGACAAGGCCGTATCTGCTGTCCGCTACATCGACCTCAACGGCCGTGTATCCGAGCGTCCGGGCAAGGGTGTATACGTGAAGCAGACCATCTTCTCCGATGGCACAAGCAAGACTCAGAAGGTGGTCAGAAAGTAAACCCCACCTTTCAGAGCAATTTCATCTTAGATGATAGATATGAAAAAAGCACTGTTTTTAGGAGCGGCGATGACCTTCGGGTCTATCGCCGCTTTCGCAAGCGAGATTGACTTCACCTACAATCTCAATAATGAGGAGTATAAGGTCTATGGTTTCCAAAAGAAGGAGGCCTACGACGTGGCGATCAAAATCGACGACCCGGGCTATGTTGGGGCAAAAGTGACTGGCATCACCGTAGGTCTGCCCGTTGACCCGGAAGCAGTCAGCGATATCTCGGCATGGTTGTCAACTGAACTGAAGCTTGAAAACAAGGTGAATGCCCCCGACATATGCTCAAAGAAGGGCGAAGTGGTGGAAGATTGGCTCAACGTCACCTTTGATGAGCCTTACAAGATTCCGGCCGAAGGAGTATGGGTAGGATATTCCTTCAATATCACCGACATCAGCGAGGAGTTCGGTTGGGGTGCAAAACCCATCGCCTGCATTGAAAGCGAGCAAAACCTTGATAATGGCCTTTGGCTCCACTCAAGCCGCTCTCGCCTGCAATGGACCAATTCAGGAGCCACACTCAAGGCCGTAAGCACGATGATCGTGCATCTTTCTACTGATTTCGGTGCCTACGACGTGGCCGTCGGAGTGCCGGCAGACTCCTACATGGTGGTGAATGAGGCCACATCCGTTCCGGTGAAACTCACCAACCACGGACAGGTCCCCCTCGAGTCTCTGACTTATTCATATACCCTCGGGGAAATGTCTGGGAAAGGAAGCCTGCATCTCGACGAGCCGCTGGAAGCCCTGGGAAAGAGCGCCACAGTCAGCCTTCCGATTGAGGCATACCCCGAGATGGGTGAATTCCCCTTTACTGTCACTCTGGAGACATCCAACGGAGAGGTCAACTCGGACCCCTACAAGACTTCAAGCGGCACGATGAATGTTTGGCCCGTGATTCCAGTCACCCGTCCGTTGGTGGAGGAATACACCGGCCTGCGTTGCGGTTATTGCCCGCGTGGCTACGTGGCGATGGAGGAGATGAGCAAGATGTATGGCGACCTCTTTGTGGGAATGGCTTTCCATACCCAGACCTACGAGGTGAACATGGTCACTGTCCGTGACGCAGATTTCCCAGTCGTACCCGGAGGTTTCCCCGCCGGCGACATCAACCGTGGTTCGATTGTCGACCCAAGCACCCTACCTGATTATTGGCCGGAAGCTGCGGCTGTAATTGTGCCTATGGCAGTGGATGTGACGGCTGAATGGTCGGATGACAAGTCTGTATTGAAGGCGGATGCTGAGATAACATTTGTAAAAGACATGGACACTTCAGACTACACACTCTCCATGGCTCTCGTAGCTGATGGTCTCCATGATGAGAAATGGTTGCAGACCAACTATTATTCCGGACAGAAAGAAGGCGACGGCATGGATAGCGAACTCTGGGACGTTTTCTTGAACGGTCCTTCCAAAGTGCCGGGATTGGTATTCAACGATGTAGTGGCCTACTACGAGGATATCCATGGCATTGAGGGATCAATTCCAGAAAGCGTGAAGCGCGGGGAACCCATTTCGTATCACTATGAGGTGGAGATGGACAAGGTCAAGACCATCTACGGCGCAGACTTCCTCTGCGATGGATGCACACTCAAGGCGGTGGCCATCGTTCTTGACAAGAAGACCGACAAGGCAGTAAACTGCAACAAGTCCAATTCCTTGCTGTATGATGCTTCGGCTGGGATAGATCAGATTAACGATGCTCCTGCAGAAGTTGTGGCGGAGGAATACCACAACCTCCAGGGCATACGAGTGCTGCAGCCGGAGAAAGGAGGCATATATATACGGACTGAAATTCTCTCTGACGGCTCAATGCGCACCTCCAAAGTAAGACTGTAATCAAGACATGTAATTCCCATTCCCCTATATTACATTTTCCAGGATGCCTCGTCTCCCAAGATTCGAGGCATCCTTTTCATTAATTATTCCTCTTGATTTTCCGAAAAGTGTCAGTTATTCCTCTTGATTTTTCTGAAAAGTCTATTAATTATTTAAAAATAAACATTTTATGACATAAGTCAGTTATCCTCTTCATTGAACGGGTCTTTTTGATGAACGTCAAGCCTATACATTCTATTAAAAATCCATAAAAATACATTTCATATATCATTGATTTTCAGCGATTCTATCGTCAATTTCAG
>CAZIAX010000243.1:0-3586 GCA_964537745.1 uncultured Sangeribacter sp. | reverse complement strand
TCTACCGCAACACCAAAGCCGACAAGTCGCTCTTCAGCGAGCAGCAGGTGAGTGCAACCCAGTCTACCGTCACCATCAACTTCTCACTTGGTGACAGTTTCAAGATCTTTGCAGTTGCCAACGCAGCCTCTGTGACTGGTAAGGAGAATTTCGAGACTATGGAGCTTCACCTCAATCCTCAGTCTGACTCGCAGGTTTGGATGACAGAAGTATCCACTTTCACCTCCGACAAGTCGGTCACAAGTCTTGAGATGTCGATGCAGCGTCTCGTGGCAAGAGTCGAGTTCGCTCCCGCTGAAAGCGAGCAGGAACTTTCAAGCCAAAATCTTTTCGACACTCTTAATCTCAGCTTCTCAAACACTGCCGACACCTATAAGGTGAGCGATGGCAGTGTGATTGTCAAAAATCAGGATCTCACACTGACTGCCGCTACTGGATATAAAGGAGGATTCTACACATTCTCCACAGCCTCTGCCGACAGCGACTCCATGCTTGATATCACATTCCTCAAAGGTGGGGAAGTGGTCAATAAATCTGCCGGTGCGCTTGAGACTGGCGTAAAATATGCCGCCAACAACCGCTACAACATGTCGGTGCCCGTTCTGGCCAACGATTATGTAGAGATTCCCTGGACACGCGCAGGCAGCCCCGCATCGAATAAATTCACTATCGACGTAACATCACTATAATTCGGCAGCCATGAAAAAATTACTTAAGTCAACCCTCGCGGGCGTTCTGGCTGTCGCAGCCTTGGCGTCATGCTCACATGAAGAGGTCTACAAGACACAGGTCATAAGGGATTTCTCTATGACTCTCGACGGCGAACCTTGGAATATATACTACAACACCAAGAACATGCCTCTCTTCATCTACTATCCCGATGGATCATTCTTTGCAAACTACTCGACAAGCTACCGCTTCTCGCTCGAAGACGGCAACTATCGCATCTTTGCTACAAATGAATCGGACAATATCACTCCTCCTACCAATCTCGACGACCAGATAATCAATCAGGATCCGGAAGGAAAGCTCACATTTGCCATCTCCGACCCTGTCAACTATAAGGCGGGCGAGCCTCTTCGCCTGGCGCTTAAGACACGCACCGGCAAACTCCGCCTTCGCTCCATGGACGTCAAGCCCGACAAGAGCTACGCTTTTGTCAGAGCTACTATCACCACTCCCATCAGCTCATACAGCGTGGCTAAGGCTGAGCCTATCGTAGGCGAGCTTACTTCTTATTCCTATATGAAGGAAGCATCCGGTGGTATTGGCTACTCACAGGAAGTCAACCTTATCGGCAGCGAGACTGAGAAGGTAAAAGTCACTATTGAATATCTGGATAATGACTCTACTGTCATCTCTACAAAGGAATTCAGCGAGGGCTTCGCTGTGCTCCCCAATCAGCAGACCGACGTGGAGTTTATGCTCAATAATCCCGACGAGCCGGTCATCGTAGACTATAAGGTGACAATCGGCCAGCTCAACTGGCGCGACAACAATGTCTTCCCGAGCGTGAAGCTCGACGTGCCCGAAGGCTTCAGATATGTCGACCCGACCGAAAATCTTGGCGACGTATTCAAGGAGATGATGGCCGATGAAAGCCTCGACAAGATTCAGATCTTCCTCAAGGCCAGCACAGCCTACACTATCGCCGACAAGGTGATGGAAGGATGCACCAAGCCATTCATCATCAAGGGTCAGGTGCCCGGCTACGGACAGGAAAAGGCTTCAGTCGCATTCCACAACATCAGCATGAACGGCAACATCGACTTCATGCGATTCGAGAATGTTGAGCTCAAGCCGGCTAAAGACCGTATCTTCAACCTCCGCACAGAGGCCTTCCATGTCGGAGAGATCGCATTCGAGAAGTGCGTCATCAACAACTGGAGCGGTACAATCTGGACCTCGAACGTTTCTAACGACAACACTCAGGTGGTTGACCTCGTCAAGATGAATGATTGCCGCCTCACCAACCTCACCACTTCAAATCCTCTTTGGAACGTCACGACCCGCAAGGTGGCTCCTATCAACAACTGGGAATTCACCAACACCCTCTTCCATGGCCGCAACTTCGGCACCAAGAACGCCATACTCGGTGGCCTGTCAAAGACTCCGGGCCAAATCACTGTGCTCGTGGAAGGATGTACGTTTGTCGACACCCGCGGCGTAGACTGCACTTACTTCGAGATCGACGGCGCAGCTGCATCATCCACTACGGTGACTGTCCGCAACAATACTGTGGCTGGCGTAAAGAGCGGCGTGGGCACATGGTTTAACATCTCTTCCTCCGCTTCTGTCAGCTCATCGGCCAATGTCCGCGCCAAGGGCTATGAAATGAAGGTCTGGGGTGTGGAAGCTCCCGCAGAGGGCTCGCAGACCTACGAGGAAATCCTCTCATCACTCAACTTGTAATCTAAATCTTCATGAAACCGATAAAGAATTTATTGACCGTCATCCTGATGCTTGCCGCTGTCTTTACAGCGGCGGCTCAGGGCGCCGCGACTGTCACCGGCACGGTGCTTGACAAAGACGGAGCCCTCATAGGCGCCACCGTCACAGTGAAAAATACCAAGATAGGCGTCGCTACCGACCTCGATGGCAACTTCACGCTCAATGGCGTGGATGCCAAAAACGGGGTTCTCGTTGTCTCCTACGTAGGATATCAGACTCAGGAAATCCCTCTTAAGGGTCGCACTGAGGGAATCGAGGTCATGATGACCGAAGACTCCAACATGCTCGACGAAATGGTTGTAATCGGCTACGGTGTCCAGAAAAGAGGTAACCTTACCGGTGCAATGTCGTCGGTTGAGGCAAAAGCCATCGAGCGTCTTCCGGTGACCAACGTCGGAGAGGCAATCGTAGGTCGTATGCCTGGTGTGCAGGTGACTACCCCCGACGGCTCCCCGGACGCTGAGGTCAGCGTGAGAATACGTGGTGGTGGCTCAATCACCCAGAGCAACGAGCCTCTCGTGCTTATCGACGGATTTGAGGGTTCGCTCAATGATGTGCCCGCTACCGACGTCGACAATATCCAGGTGCTCAAGGATGCGGCATCCACCGCTATCTACGGTGCCCGTGGCGCCAACGGTGTAGTGCTCGTCACTACCAAGCACCCAAGCCAGGGTCGCGCAGTGGTCAACCTCAATGCCTACGTGCAGACCAAGGAGCTCTCCAACAAGATCGACGTTCTCGACCCCTACGACTTCATCCGCGCCAACTACGAGCGCATCGGCCCAAAAGGTTCAGGCGCACGCTCAAGCTATGGCAACTACTTCGGCCAGCCATATGAATGGTATATCTACCAAGGCTACAAGGGCAACGACTGGCAAGACAGAATCTTCGGCACCCACCCCGTAAGCTGGGCAGCCGATGCATCAATCACCGGAGGCAACGACGTGGTGAAATACAAACTCAGCTTCATGCACCAGGACCAGCCTTCCGTGATGCCCGACAACGGTCTGACACAGAACAACCTCAACGCCAACCTGAATGTCAAGCTCTTCAAGTTCCTCAGCGCTGAGTTCCGCCTCCGCTACCTCAACAAGACTCTTACCGGACGTGGCACTGAAGGCGTAGGCCTCCTCTC
>CAZIAX010000242.1:0-3588 GCA_964537745.1 uncultured Sangeribacter sp. | reverse complement strand
CGCCGTGCCGTCTCCCCCTAACCTTTCGGAGTATCTGGCAGCCGATGCCGCTCCCCAATAGTCGAGTTAAACACCAACCCAGCAACTATCAGCGCCAGCCCTACATATGTCCCCACAGCAATACTCTCCCCAAGCACCACCGCTATCAAGAATAGCGACAAGAATGGCGAAAGATAACACATCTGGTTGATCAAAGCCGGATTATCCGTCATCCGCAACGCCATACCAAACGTCAGGAACGGAATTCCCATCTCAAACAGTCCGATATATATCCCCGAAAGTAACCCCTCAAGAGAATCAATCTCAACCCCGACAAAACATCCCATCAAACCCAGCACCACACTCCCCGCTAAAAACTCCAAATACAGGGCAACCGTTCCATCCACCTTCCCATTCAATCGATTGTTAAACATCCAATACGATGCCCAAAACACCGCACTGAAAAGCGCTAAGAAAATACCAAGCACCGACACTTGCCCTTCTACACCGCCTCCTCCCAAGGAAATGCATACCACACCTCCCACTGATATCAGCATACCGATATACTTAAGTCCAGGAATCTTCTCATGATTGAAGACCGCAAGAAGTATCAGTAGGAATATCGGCCACGCATAATTCAGTGGCTGAGCCATCTGAGCCGGCAGCAAATCATACGCCTTGAAAAGCACCAGATAATACACCACAGGATTCACTATTCCAAGAAGCGCCGTCTTCAATACCACATTTCGCGGCATGCTCTTCAACGTCCCCCATTTCCTCTCAATAGTCATCATCACCGCATACACAAGCATTGCCGTGACCGTAGCCACAAACAACATACAGAACACCGAAAGATGCATCAACGCAATCTTAAACGCCGTGGCGACAGTAGCCCAACTGACCACTGCCACTCCACCCAGCAACACAGCCTTACTATTTCTTCTCACTTTTCCTATAAATTTTACCTCGCAAATATACACTTTTCCAACGAAAACCGCAAGCAAAATCCACACTTTCCCAAAAATCAACCTAACTGCGTAGCCATGGAACGGAGGCGTCTCGCCTCCGCCGCGCCGTCTCCCCCTAACTTCCCCACTTCCTTCACAAAAGACCCAGATCGTGGTGCGAACCAAGTGAGCACAACCGCGCGTCCAGCCCCTAACTTCCCCCACCTCGTCGGTGTTTTCGGTTGAGTGCAGAGAGCAACGCTCTCCCCACCGTCCCCATAGTGCCGAGGCGGAAGCCGCAGGGTCCCAGAGCTTTTACATTTATCAAATACTCCGTAGCCATGAAATAGAGCCTCCCTCGCCTCCGCCTCCCTGACACCCTCTAACTTCAACAGCAACCCTTGGCCGACTCTCTACTGAACTATGACTTATCTGATAGAAAAAATATTCGATTTTTGCTTGCAAAAACCGAACATTTTTTCAAAGATTTCAATCTTCCTGCTCCGCAAGAAGTCTCCGAGTCTCTAACTTAAATTCCTTACGATCGTAGAGATAGTTGCGGCACATCCAGCAACTGCAGATGGTGGCCGTATCTTTCAATTTCATCATCCAGTGTACCTTCCGATACTCCTTCCAATCTGTAGGTTTTACACATCTTTTTGTGTCAGGATCCATGATATCGTGCCCCAGATTTGCGTAATATTTGATACGATTACGCCATACGCGTTTTTCTTGAATGCGTCGCCACGCACGAATTGAGGATCTGTCCATCGTCACGTTCTGTTATTGGTTTCAGGAACGTGACTGTTAATACCGAAAGTAAGCTTTTATTTCTCATATCCATTGCCTGTAAAGGTTTACATCTACCCATCAAATCCCATGCCAATCCCTCCAATTAATTTCCCAAAGCCTCCCCAAATACATAGTCAATGGGTGGGAGGTTTCCAACCTCTCGGAGCTATCCCCCCTGACTTCAACAATTAATTTTCAATTAACTCTGAGAAGCTCCACAACTGCCGTTACAATCAGATTATGGAGATCAATCATTGCCTAAATGCATAATAATCTACATATAGATTCTCGATTTCCTTTGCAAGAAACTCGGAATCTACAATCTTACGCCCCTTTTCATCAGTGACAATCACAGAACGGAGTGTCCCGTCCGGCTCCGTCAGATATACATCTACATTATCTGGATTAAGACCTTCATCGGGATGACTCTCCCATTGCGCCATAAGCAGGTTGATGTGATTGGCAAGATATGGGCTATGGGTCGCATACATGAGCTTGCAAGTCCTATCTTCTGACGCTCTATGAAATAATGTATCCACGATATTAGCCTGCAACAAAATTTGAGAATCCGGATCAAGGCTGAGCTCGGGCTCTTCCACGTGGATTGATACCATAGGTCGGAGCCCATCTACTTCAGTTGCCGGGCGAAAATCAGTCAATCGGTCAGCTTTAAGAAGATAATCAATCACTGATCTGCGATAGGCATCCTTAAAATTGAATTTCAAGGCCATGTAACTGACTATTACTGCAAGAGGCACGGTAGATTTCATTCCACTCGATGCTTCTTTCAACTTAAAGGCCGTAGCTTTGCTACCCTCTTTGTGCAAAAGATATTGCATCTGCCCGTTGCTTGACTTTGTAACCGACAGCACCATGCCTATAGAAGGAACATCAATTTCTTTCAGTACTTCGGTAGCGTCAAGGAATAATTTAAGAGTCTCATCGAAATAGAAACCCATACTCATGCTTCTACGCTCAAGGCTGCTACCCAACCATGAAGAGACGGCATTTCTATTTTCCGACACAAACACTCCTTTAAGAAAAATCAAGTCATCAATAGCTACATTGGGAAGGGACCTTAGTTTCTTATCAGAGTATTCAACAGTGTATTGACGATTGTTATCAAACGAAACCGAGTAAAGGATACGAGTTGTGCTTTTTAACATACCATCCAATCCATTTTCCCTCATCAAGGCTCTGAAATCAATTCGGAAAGGGGATCTAGTAATATTTGAAAGGTGATAATACGACCGGATATTTGCAAGCTTATATATATAACGGCATAAAGCTATCACTTTCATGATAGTGCTTTTGCCGGTAGCGGACTTGCCGATTAAAACCGTAAACGGCTTTATGTCATCTATCTGAATCTTCGAAATTGGGCCGAAGTTCTCAATTATTACAGACTCTTTCATCTCCACAAATGATTACATCGCAAAGTTAGCTTTTTTTTCTCAAATATGCAAATTGGCAGTAAGCGATCTAAAACTTAGTAGCCAGAGTGATTGGCGACCTCCGAGAGCGTCACCGCGCGTCCAGCACCTAACTTCCCCACCTCGTCGGTGTTTTCGGTTGAGTTTAGAGGCCGAGGGCCTCCCCGCCATCCCATAGTGCCGAGGCGGAAGCCGTAGGGTCCCACGTCCCAGTTTGTGCCAGTGAAAGAGCCTTCGGCTCGCCATCCCCACGTTTTATGGCTTATATTTAGTTGAATCCATCATAACTTCTGGGATGCTTCTGTCCAATCTGTGCTGTAAGATTAGCGCCTCCCTAAAAACACTGCGTAGCCACTTGGTTCTTGACTCTTCACTCTTGACCCTTAATATAGTTCTGCGATCTTCTGCACGTTCTGCGCTGACTTAAAGATCCGAGC
>CAZIAX010000241.1:0-3598 GCA_964537745.1 uncultured Sangeribacter sp. | reverse complement strand
GTTCGTCGATTAGGTTGAAACTCTGGAAGACGAAACCGATTACACCTTTTCGGATATTGATGCGGTCAGTCTCTTTCATTTTGCTTACATCTATGCCGTTGAGGATGTATGTGCCTTCCGTAGGAGTGTCGAGAAGGCCAAGGATATTCAGGAGAGTTGACTTGCCGCAACCTGAGGGACCCATGATAGCAACGAATTCGCCTTCGTTTACTTTCAAACTTACTTTGTTGAGAGCCCAAGTCTCGACTTCGTCTGTGCGGAATACTTTTTTAATGTCGGTTAAGTGTATCATAATGGTATGTTTTGTTATCAATATTACAAATCGCCTCTCCGCGACCGGGGGAGCTTCTTCGAAAAAGTTAGGGGGAGAGGGCACGGCGGAGGCGAGGACGCCTCCATTCCACGGCTACGCAGTACTTGCCGGCTGGGAAGCCGGCGCTCCATGCAGAAGGCGGGGATCCATGCTTTATATTATTGGAGGAGAATTTCATCTGCTTCATTCAATTTGTCGTAGCCGGAGAGGATTACTTGGTCGCCTGGGTGGAGGCCGGAGATTACTTCGAACTGGTGTGGATTCTGACGGCCTAACTCGATGGCGGTTTTTATTGCTTTTTTGCCGTCGGGTGTCAGCTTGTAGATCCATTTGCCGTTGGTGTGACTGAAGAAGTCTCCTCTTTGTATAACAACGGCAGACTCAGGCATTCCTAATTCAATCTGCACTCTAAAGTTTTTTCCTACCCGTAGACTTGAAGGTCGCTCACCGGTGAAGACGAGATCTGATTCGAAGCTGCGTTCCTTAATCTCAGGAACTACACGGCTTACCTTCAAGGGATATTGCTTAGATTGCAGCGTTATTTTGGCTGGAAGTCCCGGAACGATTCTCTCCACATAATATTCGTTGAGCGAAACGTTGAGCTTGTAATCGCTCAACACCTTCAATTCTCCTATACTCATGCCACTTTGCACCTGTTGTCCCGGCGTCACAGTCAGAAAACTGAGTTGTCCTGCCACTGGGGCGCGCACTACGAGGTTTTCACGTCGGTTTGCTGCGCGATCTCTTTTCGTTATAGCCCGGCAAATGTCGCCGGCCAATAGTTCTCGGCGAATTGCAGTTGCGGCCGAATCGTGACTGAGACTTTTCAGTTGAAGAGTGGTTTTCTTCTTGCGATATTCATATTCACTTTCGGCGAGATCCATCTCGGCTTTGCTCTTCATGCCCATCTCGTATTCCTCTTGGGCAATGCGACGTTTATTGTCAAGATTGTTCATCTCATAGTTGGCATCGAGAGCTTGCTGCTGGAGAGTAATGGATTTCTGCTTCATCTCTATTTCCTGTTCCCGGTATTGACGCTGCTGATGTTGCCATTCATCTTCCTCGTCATGAATTGTACGTAAGAGTTCGGGATTTTTCAATATGAGAATAGTGTCGCCCGCTTCAAGCAAGGCACCGTCTTCAGCCACTATATGGTCGACAAAACCGGATTCAAGAGCATTGACTTTGACTGTCAGGATTGGTTGGACGATTCCTTCCACATCTACATACTCCAAGAACTTGTCTTCTTTTACGGAGGCTAATGTTAAGGAGTCTTTGTTTGCTCTTGGAGTTCCCGATGTCAGGTAGAGTGCTATGCCGTAGATGAGTAAGGCAGCTATAGCCAGGGCTGCAATCAGATAGTATTTGTAGCGCCAGTACCAGGGCTTTTTCTTTAGTTTTATGTCCATTTTTTTGAATTGATAATGGGGTTTCACGAATCGCCTCTCCGAGGCTACTGAGTTTCTGGGGTGTACCCCAGGCTGAAGCCTGGGGTTTCGACACGATTATCAGGTCTCCGACCTGATAGCCGGCTGGGGAGATGGCGCTCCTTACCAGTTGGGGCCGATTAGGGAGCGGAGGGTGTAGAAGAGGGTCCAGTAGGTTTTGATTGAGGAGATGTAGGCTCTTGTGGCGGAGTCTTTTTCGGAGAGAGCAGTGTTGAGGTCGAGGATTGTGTTGCGTCCGGCGATGTATAGGCGGCGTGCTATATCGTAGCGGTGTGATGCGAGTTGATTGGTGCGTGCAGCAACATCGACTTTTCGCGGTTGCATGTTGAATTGCATAACTATTTTCCTTATATTTTGCAAGAAGTCGGCCATTCCTTGGTCTGCTTCTGTATAAATGAGGTCTCGTTGTGATTTGGCCACTTTCACTTGTCCTTTTCCTCGACCCCAATCGAGGATAGGAAGTGACAAAGTGAGACTGGCATATTCTTGGTGGAGGGGATGACTGTAGGTTTTATCAAAACTGTCGGCAGTCTGTGAGAGTCCAAATTGAAGGTATATGTCAGCGCGGAGACCTGTATTTCCTTTTGCCTGAGCCACACGGCTGTCGCTTTCAAGTTTAAGCCGACGGTAATAATCCGGTTGGGAAGCATAACGCATTGCCAATTCCTCAGCAAGGGGAAGTGACAGCTCTATATCCGGCATATCAGTTGGGAGTTGCAATGAAATATTAGTCAGGTCATCCAGTCCAAGATAGGAAGCCAATAATTGTGACTGCTCATTGACTTGCACTTCGGCATCCATGCAGGCCGTTTCCTCATTCAGTTTGTTGATTTCAAGCTGAAGCATATCGTTTTCGTTGATAATTCCTATCTTGTAGCGTCCTTGAGCCATTTGGTAGAGAGTGTCGGCGGAAGCAAGATTTAGGCGAGCCATCTTAAGGTTTGTCTGAGCCTCGACCAAGGAAAAGAAATATCGGCATGTGTTGGCTGCAACCAACTCCATTGCTTCGTCATAATTTTTCTTGGCTTCGCGATATTTCAGCGGTTCTATTCGGCGGTCCCATTTAAGAGAGTTGTATCCGAAGATACTTTGGCGGTAACCGATGGTAATTGGAAATGAACTGTAGGAGGTGTTTTTTCGTTCCAGTTCGTCCAATCGGGAGAGTGATGATTTTAAGAAAAGTGAGCCGCCGGTGAGGGAGATGTTTTGATTAACTGTGAGGGCAAGGTCGGCGTTGATTTGGTTTTGCTTTATGAAGGCGCTTGTCCCGTCGTTGAGGGTTATGCGGTTGATTTCGCGGTTAAGGAAAGGGGATGAGGAGAGGGTGAGGGATGGGAGATAGTTGGCTTTGTAGTATTTGTATTGCCATTCGGCAGCTAAGAAAGCATGTTTTGCACTTTGGGCAGAGGGGGAGTTTTCCTGGGCTATGGCGATTGCTTGCTCGAGGGTCATTGTCTGAAAAGTTGGCTCTGTCGCGTGTAAGTGGACGGAGAGAGCCAACATCAACCAATTGAATGCAATGCGTTTGATATGTTTGGAGTTTAGAGACATAGAGCATGGGGTTTTGGTATAAATATATACATATGGCGTGCCAAAGTTGTAAGGTGTTGATTTATAGGGTTGTGTGGATTTGAGTGAGGGATGATGATGTTCGGAATCGCACATCGGGTGTTCGGATTTGCACTGGACGACGGCACTTGTGCTCACTGTGTTCGCACCACAATCTTGTGCTTTTGGTGTGAAATCGAAAAAGTTAGGGGGAGAGGGCACGCGGCGGTTAAAAACCATTAATGTTAACTTATTTCAAATAAACATCCAACATATATCTAAAAGCGTT
>CAZIAX010000240.1:0-3600 GCA_964537745.1 uncultured Sangeribacter sp. | reverse complement strand
GTGATGGACTCAAAACAATAGCTTCTCACTTCTTCACTCTTCCGTGGGATAGCCGTGCTACGGATGGGAGCCCATGGCCTGATGGCGGAGGTATGGTGATTAAGCTTGGTAAAGATGATTTTCTGATCGCAGGCACAGGAATCGTTATGAAGTGGGAATCGACAGACGAGATTTCCTCAGAAAAGAAACTTGGAGAAGACGGTTTTATGCTTTCAGGAGATAATGTTAAGGAAAATGAATGGAAAGGGAAAGAACGCATTGGCATACTCAGTTGCGACGAAGTTGACATACTCCCCGACGGAAGTTTTAAGGTTGTTCGCCGACTGAACGGCGACGAGACCCATCAAGGGCGCCACGTACGCATTGGAGTCGACGACTACAAAGCCCTGCACGTCAAACTTTACCGCTATTGAAAACAAAGGGACGCACATCTGTGCGTCCCTTTGTTTTTCATTTTTTCATTACTACCTTACCCTCAATTATATAAAATCCTGCGGGCAAATCCGAGAACTTGGTACCGCTCGGATAGTGATAACCATTCATGTCGTAGATACCTTTCGGAGTGCTGTTGAAGACATCGTCAGCTTGCAACTCATCTACTCCGTCGTAGATCTCACCGCCGAGACCTCTTACGATTCCGGCATAGGCATGCTTGCGATAGAAGGTGTTGAGAGTCCATATTCCTACCGGAGTATTTGCGCGCCATCCACTATTTGTAGGGGAATCTGTAGGGCACCAGAAGCATATGCCCCATTGCTGCTCTGCTGGAATTAGCCTGAGATACTCCTTAAGAATCCACTCGTAGTAGTCAGCCATGTTCTTATGCTGTTGCTCTGTCATTTCGCCTGTTGGCACGTCTCTGCCACTTGCATTGACATATCCCATATCAAATTCACTGACGCGGACAAGTTTTCCTGAGGCAGCCATCAGTTTAAACATATTTGTGATAGCGTTCTTCTTGCTTGCCTGCGTACCTGAGTTCTCATAATAAGATATATGCATCTGAGTGCCGATGCCATCCACGTATGTTTCGCCGTCGGCTTCCCACTTCTTTATCCAGTTGATGAGCGACTTCAGTTTTTTGTTGCCATCCCAGTCACTCTCAAGGTTATAATCATTGATGAAGAGCTTGATATCCTCAGGTCCATACTGACGTGCATAGCGGATTGCATTTCTGACGTATTCGAGGTCGCCCATATGGTCTTGCCAATAGAAAGCGTCACCGCCAACATCCCATGTAGCATCTCCATTGAATCCTTCGGTGTGCTGCAACGAATAGTTGCCCTGACCATCGTTTCCACCGCCGGAAATAGCTTCGTTGACTACATCCCAGGCTTTCACCATTCCTCCACAGGCCTCCATCATTCCTTTTATCCATTTCTCCATAGCTGAGCTAAGGATGTCGCATTTTTCTGCTTTGGTAAGAGGTGTAGCTTGAGGAAGCTTCAGATAAAACTTGCTTTCGTCTATCTGAGGAGGGATGACGCCTCCGGCATCTTTCTTCATCTTGAAAGAGGATAAGTCATCGTTTTCGATTGCGCCATTGTTCACTCGCTCTGTTCCCCCTATTTTCAGGCTGATATTGTCGAAATAGTAAGTGTTGGCATCTGCAAGCTCACTGAGATTAAAAGCTATTGACTTGCCACTCTTGGCAAAAGAGCCTTTTACTTCTATAGTCTTCCATTCTGTCGTGAAATCAATATTCCCAAAAGCATTGTAATCGACATAGCTTCCCGGTTCATTATGGAGCTGGGTTGATGCCATCGCTGGTTTTTCGGCCCGGACATCCGCAGTGAAGACGTATTGCTGACCGCTTACAAATGGTGAGGATGTCACAATCCAGAACTGGTTGTCCCAAACCTCAGACTTCTTTGCTCCCGCCTCTACTTTCAGATACCGTCTTTCTTCGTCTATCTTCATCGCTCCCATCCTGTCGCCCACTTTGATATTGCGTATATAGATGTCGCCGATAAAGTCACCGCATTGGAAAAGCAGGAATGGATTATTGATGGGGCTCGTATAAGTCACTTCCACCTCTTGCCATTCAGTAGTGAATTTAAAGTCGGTGTTGGTGCCACTGCCCCAGTCTCCGAGTTTGGAGTGCATAGTGCCTGGTTGCGACCCTTTTATCTCATAAGTAAACTTATATGTCTTTCCGGCCTCGGTCGGTATATCGTTGTAGCATACAAATTGCACCTCCCAGGAATTATTCTTCTTTGTGGTGTGAATGTTCAGACCATCTGAAGAGGAGAAGTTAAGAGAGAATCCATATTGATTCTTGTCTGCAGTCCAACCGACATTTTGTTGCGTACGAAAATCCTTTCCTCCAATCACGACATCTACAATAGTGTCTGGATTCTCAAATGGCACCGCTGGTTTGTCTTTGATGAGACCGCGTAGCCAACCGTTGGGCTGCTGGGAATGCCATGCGAGGGTATGTCCGTAGACATTGATACCCGCTTCTGCGGCAGCGTTCACATAATTTCTCACTCTCGTGAAGTCCATGCCGCCATTGTTGTTGACGCAACTTGCCATCTTCATGGCATTTCCTGCCACTGTCTCAGTAAAATTATCGTTGGTAAGACCGGCCACGGTTGAATTGCGGAGATAGTCATCCACGGTAGTACCTATGCCAAGCTTGAAGTTAGGATACTTGTCATAGTCGATGTAGTTTTTCAGCGGAGCAAACTCCTTAAGATAAGCGCTGTTAGGGTCGTTCGGATTTCCCTGCTCATAGTTTTTCAGGGTCTGTGCAGACACAAGAAGGGCAGGAAAAGTCACAATTGTGGTTAATAAAACTTTTCTCATGGTACGTAATATAGATTGAATCTTTTGCTAAAAATCTTTTGCTACTGCAAAGATAAGCAAAATTTCCCAAACTCCCACAAATTCCCCCTATAAAAAAAGAATTGAGAATTGCTCTCCGTCCCCAAATACTGCGTAGCCATGGAACGGAGGTGTCCCGCCTCCGCCGACACGACCAATGGTAACAATGGCCACACTTTTCAAGATAAGTTCCAGATACATAGTGAATGGGACGGCGGTTTTCAACCATTAATGTTAACTTATTTCGTCTTCAACTTTGTAATTGATTGTCAAACAATTATATATAAAATTCGTCATAGTTTTATAAAATCTTAAAAATCAATTAGATAAAAATTTAAGTTAACACTTATGGTTTTCAACCGCCGCGAGCTGGCAAAAGGTAACTTTGGCCATGCTAATCAATAACCTTTGGACGGTGCGGAGGCGAGGAGGCCTTATGGGAAGCGAGCCTAAGGCTCTTCCACCGAGACAAACAGAGATGCGGTTGAGGGCACGAACCGTGCGTCCCTACCAAATAGTATAAAAAAAGGCCTACATCGAAGTGGTGAGATTCGATGTAGGCCTTGGGATATGTGGATGTGGATTGATTTCATAACGTAGTTAAGAGTCAAGAACCAAGAGTCGAGAACCAAGTGCCTATGGCTAAGGGTCAAGAGTCAAGGGTCAAAGACCAAGTAGTTTTTAGCCCCGTCACCTGTGGCGGGGAGAGTACAAGGCACTGAATGCGGTCATGTCAGCGGCCCTATTGTCGGTACTCTTTATCCAGTGCATAAT
>CAZIAX010000239.1:0-3602 GCA_964537745.1 uncultured Sangeribacter sp. | reverse complement strand
CGGTAGATGTTGCGGAAGACAACGTTGGTGAAGCTTACATTCTCAATGGTGAAGGGGTTGCCGGAGTTCATGAAATATTGCTGAGCGAGTGCATTACGGAACTCTATGTTCTCAAATCCGAGTGTGCTCAGGTAGGCATCCTTGAAGATGTTCCATGTGCCGTTGAGCACGAGGATAGGACGCTGTCCTTCATTCGGAGCCGCAATGGTAAAGCCTTTCTTGATGGGGAATGTCTGCACATTGTAGGTAGTTCCGGGTTCGAGTTCGTAGCGGGTTCCTTCCGGGATGTCAGGGTCGTCATTGTTGGCAAGAAGGATGGCGCCGAAGTCGTCGGTGATGCCGATTTCCACTACCTTAGCAGCGGGGCCTGTAGTGCGGAAAGTCACCTCGTTGTAAGGCTTGTCATAGCGGCGGGGCTTTGATGTGTCGTAGAGGTTGACGCTATAGAGAGTGGATGGTGTGAGACCTTCCACCTTCATCTCGCCGGAGGTCCTTGCCTCAGCAGGAATGTAGCCTGTGATGGAGGGAAGATCGGGATTCAACTTCGGCACGATGCTGAAGGAGTCGGCGGGGTTGGTCACATCGACCACCCAACGGATCATGGCGTCATTGTCGTTGATCTCAGTCTTGCTGACGCCCTGGAGTATCTGGGCAAAGTCGGGACGAACCTCAGTGGTGAAGTCGGTCAGTGCCCACTGTGAGCTGTGCACATCCTCATAGGCATTCGTGCGCACTCTTACGTAGAAGCGCTTTGCATAGGGAAGGTCCTCGATCATTACGAAGGGGTCTTCGGTATCGAACTCCATGAAGAGATTCTGATAGTAGTAGTCTTCAAAAAGCTGGACTGTGTATGACTTGGCGTCGTTGACGGCATACCATACCAGGGCCATGTCGTTGTTGTTCTTCACCGTTACTGCCGGGTCGGTGGCAAAACGGGGTTGAAACAGGTCGCCTCTCGACGTGTATTCATCGTCGGAGCAGCCGGTGGCCATAAGGGCCACCATCGCTGCCGCGCCTAATGCTTTAAATATATTGAGTTTCATATTTTCTTAAAATTATTGATAACCGTATTGCTGCTTGATTGAACCGCGGTGGGATGTGATGACGTCGACGGGATAGGGCATCAGATAGCGTACAGGGTCGCTTGCCGATACCGAACCGTAGTTGTTGTAGTTGACGTAGCCACGGAAGCTCCACTTCACGTCGTTGTGCACCTCCCATTCGTCGGTCTCCTTATTGCGGTCCCACCAGTTGCTGGCATATTTCTGGATGTTTTTCCATCCTTCGGATGCGGGGTGGTCGCCGATGGCCTCGCCATATTCTTTCAGGCCCTTGAATTCGATGACAGTCCTTGCCGGGTTGGCTGGATCGGGCACCTCTCTCCAGTAGACTTCGCCGCGGACATCGCCCGGCTGTCCCTGACCCTGGGCGCGCTTGCCCCAGTCGGTATATTTCTCGTAGAGAGCGATAAGAGTCTCGCCATATTTGTTCCAGCGTGCAAGGTCGTATTTGCGTACGCCTTCGCCGCCGAATTCCCATGCGCGCTCATCCATGATAGCCTGGAAGAAGCTCTCCTTGTCGGTCAGTGCGCTTACATAGTCGTCTACCATCTCGCCATGATACTCCGGTGCGAATGCACGGCGACGTACGGTCTTCAGAGCATCTTTTGCCTCATTTGTAGGTCCGTTGAGTTCATTCTCAACCTCGGCATACATCAGAAGCACGTCGGCATAGCGCATGCGGATGGCATTGATGCCGGTGTTGTTGCCAGAGCCGGTCATGACGGTCTTCATGTTGAGCTTGTTCCATTTGCCGATGTTCCAGCCTGACACGCAGCTCTTGCCGAGCGCCACGGTCTGGTTGAGGTCTTCGTCGTAGCTGTAGGGCACGCAAGTGATGTCGAGACGCAGGTCGCGGACGTCGAATGTGAAGGGATATAGGCCGCAGAGGCTCGCATTGTTTCTTCCCTGTCCGTAGTTGTGAGCGGGTTTGTCTGAATTGTAGCCAATCACCATGCCGATATTGTAGCCTAAAGAGCCGGAATACTCCTTGAGCATCGGAATCTCGAAAATCACGTCGCCATTCTTCAGCACTGTCCAGTTGCACTCGTTGATCCACATATCCTCGAAGCTCTCGTGGCTGAGGCTATGGCGGCCTTCAGAGATGACCTTGCCGAAGTATTCCTTGGCAATCTTGTAGTAGTCAAGATAGTCGGCCGCGCGCTCCATCACTCCGGTAGAGCCGCTGGGGCGCAGGGCATAGCCACCGCGATAGAGTGCGAGCTGGCCGATGAGGGCCTGGCAGTATTCGCGCGATGCGCGCTCCACGCCCTCCTCCATCTGGGAAGCATACTTCATGTAGTGCTCCACAGCGCGGAGATCCTCGATGAGGTTGGTGTAGATTTCGTTGCGGTCGGTCACTCCCTCATTGTAAAGAGACTCGGAAGCCTCGGTAGGCTTGGTGCGATACACTACATCGCCCCATGTGCGGATAAGGTCGAGATAGAGAAGCGCACGCAGGCACTTCACCTCGCCATACATCTGCTGAGCCTCGGAAGGACCCTCTTCACTCACCTGGCGGCTGAAAAGAGGGGAGCCCTCCATGTTCTCTATAAAGTCGTTGCAATAGTTGATGGCAGAATAAGCGCTGTTCCATGTGTTGCGAAGTGATGCCCAGATTGAGCGCACATCGAAGCAATTGACGTCTTCGCCGTTGCCCGAAGTGGAGGTCTGGTTGCCATTTGAAGTCAACTCCACGTCGGTGTTGGTCTTGAAGGTATAAGGGAAAGCGATACCATAAAGGTCATTGCTTGTAAGCTTTGAATAGATTGAGCCAAGCATCGCCTTGGTCTCCTTCGGATCGCTGAAGATCTCATCAGCTGTGAATGAAGACTTTGGGTTGGTGTCGAGATAGTCATCGCATGATGCGAATGTAGCCCCGACGCCTGCGAGAAGCAGAGCTGCAGTTATATTGTTGATAAATCGAGTTTTCATCTATGTTAGAAGTTATAAGTTACGGAATTAGAAGCTGAGCTGCATACCGAATGTGTAGGTGCGGCTACGCGGATAGAGGTTGTAGTCGATATTCGGGGTAAGACCCTGACCGATGTTCACCTCCGGGTCATAACCTTTATACTTGGTGATGGTGAAGAGGTTGTAGCCGGTAGCGTAGATTCTGAACTTTGACATTCCAAGCGCTTTCAGCACTGCTTTGGGAAGTGAATAGCCCAATGTCAGGGTCTGCAGACGCATGAATGAGCCGTCTTCGATGCCATAAGTGGAGATGTAGCTCTTGGTGATGTTGGCAGGGTTCCACATTGTGGCGTCCTTGCTCATCTCGGCCCACTTCTCAGGCTGCTGGAACATGTCGTTGCCCATCTCGTCGAAACGGTAGTACATGTTTGAGAATTCCTTTGAGAAGTTGCGGTAGAGGCTTGCGTTGCCTGATGCCATCGCGAGGTTGATCTTGTTGAGGTTGATCACGTCAAAGTCAAGCATGAAGTTGAAGAATGCATTGAAGTCGAAGCCTTTCCAAGTAGCGTTGACGCCGAAACCACCGGAAGTCTTAGGAGTGGTCTTACCGATGATGGTGCGGTCGTCGGC
>CAZIAX010000238.1:0-3669 GCA_964537745.1 uncultured Sangeribacter sp. | reverse complement strand
TCGCGTCCGGAGGTGGGAATCCTCTTCTCTCCCTATTTCCTGAAGCTCTACAAGCAGAGATGGTATATGTTTGGCGAGAAGGATGGGGGAGGACTGCGCACCTACGCCCTCGACCGGGTGACGGAGATGGAAGTGACCTCTACGCGCTTCAAGATGCCGTATGGGATAAAGATGGAGACGTATTTCGGAAATATTGTAGGCGTCACATCCTCGAAGGCCCCGGTACGCGATGTGGTGATTCAGACCACTGCCACTCGCGCCAAGTATCTGCGTGCTCTTCCGCTCCATCACACTCAGAAGGAGGAGTTGCATGACTTTTATTCAATTTTCAGCTATAAGCTTAAGCTCAACTATGAGCTTGTCAGCGAGTTGATGGCTATGGGGCCCGACGTGACGGTGATCGCACCCCGCGAGTTGCAGTTGATGGTGATCGAAAGGTTGCGCCAGACACTTCAGAATTACTCGCCACTGATATAAAAGAAAAAAGGCTTTCCCAAAAAGGAAAGCCTTTTTTCTTTTATAGCCGGCTGGGAAGCCGGCGCTCCATACAATTAGCCGATGGATTCGATCAGCTTGATGGCGTCGATGTATTTGGCTATGCCTTCTGCTACGCGCTTGGCGTCTTGCATGGCATGCACTACGGTGGCTGGGCGGTTGGTCACGTCGCCGCCGGCAAAGACACCCTTGCGGGTGGTCATGCCATAGGGGGTCTCGCGTGTCAGCACGTAGCCGCGGTCGTCTACCTCGATACCCTCGGTGGAATCAACGATGCGCGATGCAGGAGCAGAACCTACGGCCATTATCACGCGGTCGACGGGCATTACGGAGCGCTCGCCGTCTTTCTCTACCTCTATCGATTCGAGACGTAGCCCCTCGGCACCGTTGACCTTAACCACGTTGGTGTTCCAGGCGAACTTCACGCCTTCCTCCACAGCCTCATCATATTCGGCGCGGAGTGCCGACATGCTGTTGATGTCGCGGTGATAGATGACTGTGACTTCAGCTGCACCCATGCGGAGAGCCGAGCGGGCCGCGTCCATCGCAGTGTTGCCGCAACCGATTACCGCTATCTTGTCGCCTTCGCCGATGACTACCTCATCTTTGCTGATGAAGCCTTGGTTGAAGAGGCTCACGCGGCGCAGGAACCATACGGCCTGACGCACTCCCGGGTGCTGGCCCCCCTCGATGTTGAGGGTCTTGGGGCGGCTGGTGCCGGTACCCATGAAGATAGCGTCGAAGCCCTCCTCGAAGAGGCGGTCGATGGTATAGTTCTGGCCGATGGTGGTGCGGTTGTGGATCTTGACACCAAGGTTCTCGATTTTCTTGATTTCGCGGCGCACCACTTCCTTGGGCAGTCGGTATTCGGGAATGCCGAACATCAGGACGCCGCCTGGCTCGATACCCATCTCGAAAATCTCGACGTGGAATCCCTGGCGCGAAAGGTCGCCGGCGATAGTCAGGCCGGCAGGGCCGGAGCCGATCACTGCCACGCGGCCGCGGGTCTTCTCGGGGATATTCTCATGGCTCCATCCAGCCTCGCTGTCGAAGTCGGCTACGAAGCGTTCGAGTTTACCGATATGGATGGCTTCCCCTTTCTTAGCAAGCACGCAGTTGCCCTCGCATTGGCGCTCGTGGGCGCATACACGCCCGCAGACTGCCGGGAGGTTGCTGCGGTTGTGGATGATTTCTATTGCATTGCCGAAGTTGCCATGTGCTAATTCGCCAATCCAGTCAGGGATGTCGTTGCTGATGGGGCACCCCTTCTTGCAGCCTGGCACCTTGCAGTGGAGGCAGCGTTGCGCCTCCTTGATGGCCTCTGGAAGGGTATAGCTTTCGGCTACTTCTTTAAATTCTTCGTTCATTATTCAGGTGGTTTTCAGGTTTAGGAAAGGCAGGCTGTGAAGCCTGCCCTCCATATCAAGGCTGTTTGCCAATGTAGGCGAGGATACCGCCGTCTACGTAGAGGATGTGGCCGTTTACGAAGTCAGACGCATCGGATGCAAGGAAGACTGCAGGGCCCATGAGGTCTTCGGGAGTGCCCCAGCGTCCGGCGGGAGTCTTGGCGATGATAAACTGGTCGAATGGATGGCGGCTGCCGTCTGGCTGGATTTCGCGGAGAGGAGCTGTCTGGGGAGTTGCGATGTAGCCCGGGCCGATGCCGTTGCACTGGATGTTGTGCTCGCCAAACTCGGAGCAGATGTTGCGGGTAAGCATCTTGAGGCCACCCTTGGCAGCTGCGTAGGCGCTCACTGTCTCGCGGCCGAGCTCGCTCATCATGGAGCAGATGTTGATGATCTTGCCGTGTCCTTTCTTGATCATACCGGGGATGACCGCCTTGGCGCAGATGAATGGAGCCACAAGGTCGATGTCTACTACCTGGCGGAAGTCTTTGACGTCCATGTCAGTCATCGGGATGCGCTTGATGATGCCTGCGTTGTTGACGAGGATGTCGATGGTGCCGACAGTCTTCTCCACGTCTTCCACCATAGCTTTGACTGCCTCTTCGTCGGTCACGTCGCAGAGGTAACCTTTTGCTTCGATGCCGGCTTCCTTATAGTTGGCGATTCCCAGGTCCATAGATTTCTGGGTGTTGCAGTTATAGACGATTTTTGCGCCTGCCTCGTGGAGGGCTTTGGCGATGGCGAAACCGATGCCGTAGACGCCACCGGTCACGAGGGCAACTTTGCCCTCAAGTGAGAAATTGACCATTGTCTTAAATATTTAGGTTTAGTTCAAAAAATACGTGTTTTTAGGTCGGTATTAGTGCCGATATGCAAAGTTAATAAATTATTTGGAATTTCGTATAATCCGGACGCTATTTTTTGCAGGATTCGGAAATTTTGATTAAATTTGTAGAGTGTTCAGTTACTGTTAACCTTAATGGAGGTTGCTGCTCAGCTCGGAGAGCTGTTATTGTGACGAAACCCCAGGCTTCAGCCTGGGGTCAGAAACAAGAATCCAGTAGCCTCGGAGAGGCGATTTATGATTGAGTTTTATTCAATATCTGTGACATTAAATTGAACACCCTATTAAATTTATGTAGGCAACCTAAATGTAATTATTATGGGACTTTGGAGTTTTTGGCTTATATTGGGAGTGGGATTCTTGGTGGCGGAGCTGCTGACAATGTCTACGATGTGCCTCTATGTCGGCATCGGGGCATTGGCCGCTATGGTGGCCGCTCTGCTCGGTGGGGAATGGCTTGAGACAATAGTCACATTCGTGGCCTTTACCGCACTCCTCTATGCAACCACCTACCGCTGGCGCGAACGTCTCGTAAAAGCCCTGCATAAGGATTCAGGAGAGGCTGTCACAGGCATGGACGCTCTCATCGGAAGAACGGGAACTGCCGTCCAGGCAGCCGACTGCCTTAGGATGAAGATTGACGGCGACGTCTGGCAGATAAAGGCTGCCAAGCATGGCACTCCAATCGCTCCCGGCGACGAGGTGAGAGTCGTAGGCTACGACTCCATAATCCTGACAGTCGAAAGAAATGAAGAATAATATAAAAAAACTAATAACCCTCTAACCCCCATAACCCTATAACCCCATAACCCTCTAACCTCATACCCTCATAACCCCATACCCTCATAACCCCATAACCTCATAACCTCATAACCTCATAACCCTATAACCTCATAACCCTATAACCTCATAACCCTCTAACCT
>CAZIAX010000237.1:0-3672 GCA_964537745.1 uncultured Sangeribacter sp. | reverse complement strand
TTCGGCAACCGTCTGGGTTTCGTTTCCGAGGGCAAAATTAATACATGATTTGGGGGTGTGACCCTTATCGCGATAATTTTAGTCTTCAGTCTTCAGTCTTCAGTCTTCAGATTGCGGACGAGCCGCTTTGGGAGGGCTCACGCTGGGATCGGTGGGGAGGTGGGGGCGCTTAGTTTAGGAGGATGAGATGGGGGTGGGTTGGGGATTTTGAGAGGGGGATGTTGGCTTCTATGTGCTTGCGGAGTAAGTAGGGGTTGGGGGAAAGATGGGAGAGAATCTGCATGGGGAATTTCTTGAGGTGGATTTGGCAGAACGCAGGATGGATATATACCCGTTCTTTGGGGATGTCTCCTTCGAGGACAAGAAGTAAATGGGATGACTCCGGGGATTCGAGGATGGCTCTGGAGGCATTGACGAAAATGTCGGCAGAGGTTTTGCCCTGCGGGTCTTTCCACTTGGTCATGTCGGCGAGATGGACATATGTGAAATCCTTTGCAGAACGGAATGTGGGATATTGGTATGAGTTGAAGTATATGTGGGCGTTGGCTTTCGGGATGAAGATGTAGTTATGCTCAGGTATGTCCTCTTTTATCAAACGGCACAGTGGCGTCTTGAGCACTTCGAGGTGTTTAAGAGAAGAGGTGCATGTGTAGGATGAGCTTCCGAAGTTGTAGATCTGGCGCCATTGGATGTAGGCTTGGACGCATGTCGTCACTCCGCAGTTGGGGATAGTCTTTGAGATTACATATGTCGCTGGGAGACGTTTGAAGTATCGGCGCTCGAAAGTGTCGATGATCTTGTGCTGGTGTTGGTTTATATGGAGTGGGATTATATTTTTGGGATTGTTGCAGTCGGAGATATGGTATTCCGTTGCTGCCCAGTATGCGAAATCGTGCTTTTTGCGGAACTCGTAGAAGGCTTTGCGAGCTGTGGGGAGGGATTTTTTGTTGAAAACGGTCAGCGGGGAGATGCCTTGGAATAGTTGTTGGATCTCGGGGAGTTGGCGCATGGAGAGGGGGAGGTATAGTATATTGTGGGCTATTGAACGGACTTGGAATCGGAAACGGTAGCCGGGGGATTTGTGGCCTGAGAGGGGGTTTGACATTGCTTTCAAATTATGAATGATGAATGATGAATTATGAATTTTGGGTTTGCAAAGATAATGTGAGGGGGATGGGGTTTGGCCTTATTTTGATAAATTGGGATGGGAGGAGAGCGAGCCAAAGGCTCTTCCACCTGGACAAACAGGGACGCGGGGGGCCCTACGGCTTCCGCCTCGGCACTATGTTTTGGCGGCTGAAGCCGCTGCCGGTAAGAGAGAGGGGTCGGCTTGCGACTCTTGGCAGTAGGCAAGATGGGGCTCGGGGTGGGATGAGCAAAAGGTCTGGGGGAGACAGCTTCGCGCTTATGTTGGGCCACGGACTTCTGGCTTGTGCCCTCTGCAGTTTTGATTACTATATTTAGAAATTTGGAAATGAAATTCTCATTATTTTGATTTGCAGATGTCGAATTTTTGACGTATCTTTGTGAAAAATAAACCAAAAGCCATGGCAAAATACATAGACCCGACATACGACATTGGTTTCAAACTGCTATTCGGAAGAGAGAAAGTCTCTGAACCTATTCTTGTCGACCTACTCAATGCGTTGCTCAGTGACAGAAAGGACTTCGAGGGAATCACATCCGTCACGTATCTCAACAATGAGCGTCCTGCTGAATGGAAAGACGGTAAATCCATACGGTATGACATACTTTGTGAGACTTCCTCTAAGCACCGCTTCATTGTTGAGATGCAGAAGGCTGGACAGCCTAATTTCATTGACAGGGCTACTTTCTACATAGCCAGAGGGATAGCTGAGCAAGGCCATCGTGGCAAGAAGGAAGAAACTCAGGAATGGGACTATGCACTGAAACCTGTCATAGGATTGTTCTTCTGCAATTTTCATGTGCGGGGATTGGGAGAAAGACCCATCGTGAAGACTTCAACTTTCGACGAGGAGACTCTCGAACCGATTGAAACAAAGACGCGTTATATTTATGTACAGTTACCATTCTTTCAGAAGAAAGAAGATGAGTGTACAAAATTGGATGAACAATGGATTTATAATATAAAGAATATGGGAATTAGGCAGGAAGTGGCATTTAAGAATAACAGCGAGGTTTTCAAGAGACTGGCCGAGGTCGCCAATCTTGCTTCGCTTAAGCCTGAGGAGCGCTATCATTACGAGGCAGACCTCAGGATTGCTCGCGACACCATCAACCAAATTCGCGGAGCATATCAAGATGGCGAAGAAAAGGGATTCCAAAAGGGGCGAGCTGAAGGCAAGGCTGAGGGAATCGAAATTGGCGAGACAAAAGAACGTTTAGCAAGCATACGCTTCATGCTTTCTTTGGGAATTTCTCCTGAGGTAATAGCAAATCAGTATGAGATGACACCAGAAGAAGTCATTCGTCTTTCTAATAAGCATCAATCTTAAACTTACTCAGAAGCGCGCTCTATAGAGGCGTACTTCTGACTTTTCCACAGGTCGCCTATCGGGTGAATGTTGAAAATGCAAATTGAAATTGTTTCATATCATCCACCTTCAGGGGGTCAGAGGGCTTCTATATCTTATGCCTGCATCGAAAATCACCACTTCGATGCAGGCCTTTTTTGTACCCGTTTGGTAGGATGTCTACATTTGTGCCGACACTCACTAACTATGGAAATGCACATCATTGAAGTTACCATAAGCCAGCTCACGGCGGTTGAAAACCGCCGTCCCATTCACTATGTATTTGGAGAAGTATTCGAAAAAGTTAGGGAATGTCGGCTCGGCGGAGGCGAGGACGCCTCCATTCCACGGCTACGCAGTTGTGGCATAACATTGGGGTGGGGAATTGCGTTATAATAGTAGAGACTGGAGTTTTGATAGATGAGACCAGTCTTTTGATTATACCTATATTTTTTATAATTCAATTTTTTGATGGATAAGACTCTTCATATTGCTGAAGGAAAGGATAAGGTGGGGATTCTGTTTGTTTGCTTGGGTAATATTTGCCGCAGCCCGGCGGCTCAGGGCGTTATGGAGCGCCTCGTCGAGGAACGGGGCGTGGCCGATCGGTTCGAAATTGATTCGGCCGGACTCTATGGCGGACATGCGGGGGAACTGCCCGACAGCCGTATGCGGGCGCATGCACGGCGCCGTGGCTTGGAACTGACCCACCGGTCACGTCCGGTGCGGGAGTCGGATTTCGACCGGTTCGACATCATCGTGGCTATGGATGACTCTAATTATCACCGACTTCGGGCCATGGCCCCTACCCCGGAGGATGAGAAGAAGGTGGTCAAGATGGCGGAGTTCTTTACGCAACATCCTTGGGCCGACTGTGTGCCAGATCCCTATTATGATGGAGCTGAGGGTTTTGAGAATGCTTTGGATTTGATTGAGGATGGATGTGGCGCCTTGTTGGCGAAGTTTTAAGAACCTTTTTTGAGATGAATTTATATACACGGGAGTATAAGTCTTTGTTTCGGTTGGGAATGCCGGTGATGGCTACGCAGATCGGGATTATCGCGGTGTCGTTTGCCGACACGGCGATGGTCGGCGCGTATGGTGTCAATGAGTTGGCTGCTGCGGCTTTCGTCAATTCGATGTTTATGATTCCGGTGGTGATGCAGATCGGTTTTGC
>CAZIAX010000236.1:0-3687 GCA_964537745.1 uncultured Sangeribacter sp. | reverse complement strand
TATCTTTTTGGGAAGAAATCGCATAGCGCTGTCAACGCTATCGCATTTGTGTCGGTGGCAGGGGTCGCTGTGGCCACTGCCGCCGTAGTGTGTGTATTGTCGGTTTTCAACGGTTTTCAGTCGGTGCTGACAGAACGTCTCGACACCCTTGCGCCCGACATCATGGTCACTCCCGTGCAAGGAAAGACGATAGCCAACGGCGACTCCCTCGCCGCCGAGATAGGGAAGATAAAGGGCGTTGCCATCGCCACCCCTACCCTCACCGACAACGCACTCGGTTTTTTCAACGGGCGTGAGACTCCCATCACGCTTAAGGGGGTGGTGCCAGACCAATACTCCAAGGTCACGGCTATTGACTCACTGCATGTGGCCGGAGGCACCACGCTTCAAGACTCCGAACTCTCCAACCCGGCGCTCCTCTCCATAGGGCTCGCCTATAAATTGGGAATGTTTGACTACTCCCAACCCCTGATGGTGTTCGCCCCGAAACGGACAGGACGCTTCAACCCGGCAAACCCGGCTGCCGCATTCGTGATGGATTCCGTCTACGTAGCCGACGTATTCCAATCACTTCAAGACACTTACGACGAGAACTCCATCTTCACCGACATCGCACTCGTGCGCGACCTTCTGCTCTACGACCAGGAGGCGACAGCCGTAGAGATTCGCCTCGCACCCGGCGCCGACCCTTCACGCATGATTGAGCAGATATCCGCACAGATAGGACCGAATTATGAAGTCAAAGACCGACTGATGCAACAGCAATTGAATTTCCGGATGGTGCAGATAGAGAAATGGATGACCTTCCTCCTGCTCTTCTTCATCCTCGTCATAGCCTCCTTCAACATCGTCAGCACACTCTCGATGCTCGTGCTCGAGAAGCAAGACTCCATGCAGACCATGTCGGCCATCGGCATGGGGCGCAGGCAGATAGCGGCAGTCTTCCGCTGGGAGAGCGTGCTCGTGTCGCTCTTCGGCGCCCTCATCGGCCTGGCTCTCGGCGCGATTCTCTGTCTGCTGCAGGAGAAATTCGGATTTATCACCATCGCCAACGGCAGCATCGACGGCACCAACATGCCCTATCCCGTCAAGCTACAGGCCATCGACCTCCTAATCACTCTCGCTCCCTTGGCCTTCATCACCGCCATCTGCGCCTGGGTAGCCGGCGCCTTCGCCAAGTCGCGAATGAACGACTGAAACATAAAAAATATCGTTTTGCTACAAAAAATTTGATTGAACTATTGTTTATTTGCAATTTTTATCTTAACTTTGCAAATGAAAGTCGCATAATAAGACCAGAAATGGGAATCAAGCCTTAAAATGCGAGAACTTCACCTTGAACAAAATCGAACTAAATCTAAAAACAAGACAACTGAAATCATGGAAAAGGTCGATAATCTTGACAGAAAGATCCTGAACATTATCATGAACAACGCCCGCACGCCTTCAAAAGACGTGGCAATCGTCTGCGGAGTGTCTCGTGCCGCTATCCACCAGAGAATCCAACGCCTCATCGAAATGGGTGTCATCACCGGATCGGGATATGACGTAGACCCCAAGAAACTCGGCTACAACACCTGCACCTACGTAGGCGTGAAGCTCGAGAAAGGCTCAATGTACCGCGGCGTGGTAGCCGACCTCGAAAACATCCCCGAGGTTGTGGAGTGCCACTTCACCACCGGCCCATACTCAATGCTCATGAAAGTGTTCGCACGCGACAACCAGCACCTCATGGAGCTTCTCAACGACCGTATCCAGCACATCAAGGGTGTCACCGAGACTGAGACTCTCATCTCACTCGAGCAGTCAATGAACCGTCAGATCAAGCTTGAAACAGACGATGCAAAATAAAAAGACAACCATCTACACCATAGTGGCGGCTCTGCTCTTAGCAGTGGTCGCCTTTATGTTTTTCTTCCCCGACGCCATGGAGGGAAGAGTGCTTCAGCAGCACGACATACAGCAAGGTCTCGCCAACGGCCATGAGCAGCAGACATTCAAGGCAGAGACAGGAGAAAGCACACGCTGGACCGACTCCCTCTTCGGAGGGATGCCGACCTTCCAGATATCACCCTCTTATCCGGCCAACGACATGCTGAGCTGGATACAGAGCGTATATTTCCTCGGCCTCCCCTCCCCTGCCAACCTCCTCTTCGGCATGATGCTCGGATTCTTCATCATGTGTCTCTGCCTGAAGATGCGCTGGAGCGTGGCGTTTTTCGCCTCGCTCGCATGGGGATTCTCATCTTACTTCATCATCATCATCGGAGCAGGACACATATGGAAATTCCTGACGCTCTGCTACATACCACCGACAATCGGAGGTGTCATCCTCACCTACCGGGGCAAATGGCTCGCCGGCGGAGCACTCACCGCCCTATTCTCTGCCCTTCAGCTGATGAGCAATCACCCGCAGATGTCGTATTATTTCTTCTTCGTGATGCTCGCCATCGCCATCGCATGGCTATGGATAGCAATCAAGGAGAAGAAAGCGGCGCAATGGGGCATCGCCACCTGCATCCTCATCGTATGCGGACTCATCGGCGTGGCAGCCAACTCCCCGAGTCTCTACAGCTCACTTGAATACAGCAAGGAGACAGTGCGCGGACGGGCCACCGACATCACCGACCCGAATGCTCCCGCATCCACCGGAATGGACAAAGCAGCCATCACCGCATGGAGCTACGGCATCGACGAGACATGGAGTCTGCTGATACCCAATGTGAAGGGTGGAGCGACTCTCAAGCCCACCGCCGGAGAAAACCGCATGATGAGTGTCTCCGAGACCGACTTGGGAGCCGACCGCTACCTGAGCCCCGAGGAGATGCAGTTTGTAGGGCAGTTCCCGCAGTATTTCGGCGACCAACCGATGACCAACGGCCCGGTCTACGTAGGAGCCTTCATATTGCTTCTTGCCATCCTCGCCATGTTTGTCGTTGACGGCGAATGGGAGACGCCCCTGAAGTGGGCACTCTTCGCGGCCACAATATTCACCATCATGCTTAGCTGGGGCCACAACTTCAATGGACTCACCGACATGATGATAGATTACTTCCCGGGCTACAACAAATTCCGCACCGTAAGTTCGATACTCGTAGTGGCGGAGTTCTGCATCCCGCTATTGGCCGCTCTTTGCGTACGCAAGATTATCAAGACAGAGGGATTTTTCAAGCAAAACAAATGGACAGTGATCTGCGTGATGGGTGGCGGAGCCTTGGTATGCTTTCTCGGATGGATATCCCCAAGCATCTTCGGCGAACCCTGGTCAGCTTCCGAGATGGGTTATCTGAAAGAGGCCGGAGCCTTCACCAATCCCGCCTACGCCAATGTCATGAAGGGAATCGAGGCAGGGCGTCTGGGACTCGTATCCTCAGACTCCTTACGTTCGCTCATCTTCATCGTGCTCGGTTGCGCACTTCTCTTCCTTTGGGAGAAGAAAATCATCAAGAATGCCTCGGTATGGGCTTGCTGCCTTGCGGCGCTTGTAGTAGTGGACCTCTATTCGGTCGACAAACGCTACGTCAACTCCGACAACTTCCTGACTGCTGAAAGCGACGAAGCCGCATTCGTGCCTACAGAGGCCGACCTCGCCATCATGCAAGACAAGAGCAACTACCGAGTGATGGACATCCCCGGCTTCTCATCAGCACGAAGCAGTTATTTCCACAAGACAATCGGTGGCTACCA
>CAZIAX010000235.1:0-3695 GCA_964537745.1 uncultured Sangeribacter sp. | reverse complement strand
AATCCACAATACTCGTAAGCGGTGAGCTCGCCAATTATATCAAGACCGACAGCATAGCCGTGGGCATAGAGATTCTTGACAAAAACGGCAACCAAGTATATTCCAAGACTCAGAAACATTGGAAACATCCGCGCCAGCACGTCAGGGAATTTCCTCTCGACAGCATCACGCTCGAGGACGTAACACTCTGGGATACGGGAAATCCATATCTCTACACACTGAAGGCTACCCTTTACCGCCCCGACGGCACAATTGCCGACTCGGCCACCGAGCGCTTCGGCATACGCAGCGTGGAATTCTCACCGGAATTCGGCATGAAACTCAATGGCAAGAAAGTGCTTCTCAAGGGTATCGCCAACCATCACACGCTCGGAGCACTTGGCGCAGCAGCTTATCCGGCAGCCATGGAAAAACGCATAAAGATGCTGAAGGATTTCGGTTTCAACCATATCAGGACTTCACATAATCCCTACAGTGAATCTTTCCTCGACCTTTGCGATGAATACGGCATCCTTGTCGTAGATGAGCTCTACGACAAATGGACACAGCAGTATGCCGGAGGACGCACTCCGTGGGAGACCCGCTGGCAGCAGGACGTGCCGGAATGGATAAAGCGCGACCGCAACCATCCAAGCGTTGTATTCTGGAGCCTCGGCAATGAGCTTCAGCTCATCCCTGACCTTCCTTACAACGACTGGGGAGTGACACCCTACAAACTTCAGAAGGAGCTTCTCCAGCGCTACGACAGCACACGCCTCGTGACTGTGGCCATGCATCCACGTGGAAGAAACGAGCACACAGATTCGCTGCCGGCTCCCCTCGTAGAACACACTGATATCGCAGCCTACAACTACCGCTACATGTACTTCCCGGGCGACTCCAAGCGTTATCCGTGGATGATATTCTATCAGAGCGAAGCCAACACCAGCAATATGGGTCCCAACTTCTTTGAGATGGACCTCGACAAAGTGATAGGACTCGCCTACTGGGGCATGATCGACTATCTCGGAGAGTCGCAAGGTTGGCCCGAAAAGGGTTGGACACAGGGCGTCTTCGATATATCTCTCGACCCTAAGCCGATGGCCTACTTCCTGAAATCGTATTTCAAACCGGAAGAACCCCTCGTCTATATCGCTCCATTCGAAACCACAGAGACCACACAGTGGAACGGCGTTACAATGGGTGGACGCAGATTTACCGACAGTTGGAACTTCACTCCGGGTACCGACGTGAAACTCTACACATACACCAACGCTGATGAAGTTGAGCTCAAAGTCAATGGAAAAAGCTTGGGCCGCAAGAGCAATGACATAAGCAATCCCAAATCGCGCAACCGCATTTTATGGGAAGGTGTCCCCTACGCCAAGGGAAAGGTAGAAGCAATCGCATATAAAGACGGTAAGGAAGTGGCGCGCCATAATCTTTCCACCTATGGTGAGGCCAAGAAGCTTAAAACCAATGCTGACAATACAGCATGGAAGGCAGATGGAATGGATCTTCAACACGTGAAGATAAGCGCCGTAGACGGTAAAGGGCTGACCGACAAATCTGCATCCCATCTTCTTAACTTCGACGTGACAGGCCCGGCAGAGATCGTAGGTGTGATCAACGGCAACCTAAGCAGCAACGAACTGATGACCGGAAACACAAGGAGCCTTCACAACGGCACTGCGACAGTAATCTTGCGCAGCACGCGCGAGGCTGGACCAGTCACACTCACTGTCAAGGCTGAAGGGCTGCCTACTCAAAAGTTATCCCTCCAGACGAAATAAGCATTTTGATACTATAAAAAAACAAGGGTCTGCAGAGAAGTCTGCGGGCCTTTTTGTTTCAGATTTAATAAAACTTTAACATTTTGTTAGCATCTGTGTAATCAAAAACCTCTACTTTTGCGCGTGTGAAATGACAACTTTTACTTTCAATCAGAATTTACGAGCAAATAATGATGAGGCTCAAATATATATCCCTTCTCATAACCATGTTGGCGGCAACTTTTTCAGCCATCGCCGACAGCAAGCCTGACAAAAAGCAGCTTTACGAAAAGTACGAAAAGCAGCTTAAGACTGCCGTTTCCGCGCGCGACAGTGTCAGGATAATGTACTATCTATTTGACCTTTCCGACCGAACAGGACAAGCATATCTTGCATGGGACATATACAATACTGCCAAGCGTGCAGAGAATCCCACTGCACAATTGGACATGCTCCGGACCTTGGGCACCTACTACGCCTTTAACGACAGTGTCGTAGAAAGTCTTCTGACCATGACCAACGACATTCAAAACGAAGAGGCTCGGGCTGCAACTAAAACGTATATATTAAACCAGCAACTAAGCCGAAAAAGCCGGAAGCCAGGAGACACTGATTTGCAGCGAATGCTACTCGACAGCATCAAGCACTCCCACAATCTGAAGGGAAATGACATTTACGACAAGATTTCCCTCCTTTATCAAATCATACAGTATCTTGGTGTAGATGCAGATGGAGTACTCTTCAAAGAATGTCTTGATCGATATGCAGAGCTGATGGAAGAGCTCCCAGCGAGCGACTATCCTTTAAAAAATCAGTTTTACACTACAGCAGCATTGATTCATTCAAGAATGAACGGAAATCCGGAAAAGGCTATTGAGTATGACCGCAAGCTTCTTGATATCATCGACCAGCTGCAACAGATGTATCGCAAGAAGAAACGTATATTCCGCAATTACGACACTAATAAGTTTATCAGTTACCGACGTATGCTGAGCAACTACCAAGCTCTATCGGAAGAAGAAATTGAGACAATCCACGATAGCATCCAGGCACTTTATGAGCGCAATCAGGATGTAAGAAGGACAATGGACCAGGCTGGCCAAGCCTTTGCATACTATTACATGGCTAACAAAGACTATAAACATGCCATACCGGAACTGAAAATTGCACTGCAAATGCCCGATCTGTCGGCATACCAAAAACAAAAAATCAACAACATGCTCATAGAAGCCTCTAAGGCCATAGGCGACAATGCCACCTACATAGAGAGCATGGAAAACTTTATAGCCGATTCGCATAAAATCGACAGTCTGAGAAAAGAGACTATGAGAAGGGAGATTATGGTGCGCGACAGTATTCTCACCGAGCCCCTGCTCTATAGGGACCCAAAAGAAAACGACAAAAGAAGAATATACACCAACGACAAGACTACTACAGCCTTAGGCATAGTGTCGGCCATTTTGGCAATATTGCTCTCCATCTATATCTTCCTTTATGTGAAGTTGCGGCTTAAGAAGGAGAAATAATCACAAATCGCCTCTCCAGGGCTACTGCCACATTATTAAACCCCAGGCATCAGCCTGGGGTTTCGTCACAATAACAGCTCTCCGAGCTGGATTGTAATGGGGATTAAAGAGATTTGGAGGCTATCCATTCTGAGAGCCAGCGGCCCACGGCTTGGGTGCCGTAGTCTGACTTCATATCCTTGCCAAGATCTGGAGTGACAACCTCTTGCTTTATAGAAGCGTCTACAGCCTCCCTTACCAGCTTACCCTCCTCAGCCAGGCCGAAATGCTCAAGCAGCATCGCCACTGAGAGCACCTGCGCAAGAGGATTAGCGATGTCGAGACCGGCTGCCTGTGGCCATGAACCATGAATCGGTTCGAACACCGGAGTGGACTCCCCTATGGAAGATGAGGGAAGGAGTCCCATCGAGCCGCTTAC
>CAZIAX010000234.1:0-3704 GCA_964537745.1 uncultured Sangeribacter sp. | reverse complement strand
TTCGATTTTTATCTCGCTCCTTTCGTACGCACTTCATTCAAGGAGGAGGTCCGTATTCTGGAGTCTTTGACTGGCAAAGACCTTTCACATCTTTATGATGCGGAGATTAAGGACTATGTGAAAAAAGACCTGGAGGGTCTCGAAGGTGATGAGCGACTGCTCCAGCACGCCATAAACCGTACCGTGGGTCGCGTGCATCAGACTATGGAGGCTTTCATACACAATATGAATACTATCCATTCCCGCGGTGGCAACCAGGTAGTGTTCAGTTCCATCAACTACGGCACTGACACTTCCGCAGAGGGGCGATGCGTAATCCGCGAGTTGCTCAACAGCACTTACGAGGGAGTTGGCAACGGAGCGACCGCTATTTTCCCCATCCAAATCTGGAAGAAGAAACGTGGAGTAAGTTATCTGCCGGAGGACCCTAACTATGACCTCTATCGCCTTGCCTGCAAGGTAGCAGCGAAGAGATTCTTCCCTAACTTCCTCAATCTCGATGCTTCTTTCAACCAGCATGAGCTTTGGAAAGCGGATGATCCCCGACGTTTTGAATATGAGGTGGCTACAATGGGATGCCGTACACGTGTGTTTGAAAACCGATATGGAAAGAAAACATCTATCGGACGCGGCAACCTCTCTTTCTCGACTATCAATATCGTGCGATTGGCTATCGAGTGTATGGGAATCAAGGATGAGAAGGAACGTATCGAACGTTTCTTCGAACGCCTTGACGATATACTTGAGATTACTGCCAAGCAACTCGACGACCGTTATCAGTTCCAGAAGACAGCTCTTGCAAAGCAGTTCCCGCTTGTCATGAGCACTCTATGGAACGGCACAGAAGGTCTCGGACCTAACGATACCATTGAGAGCGTGATCAACCAAGGTACGCTCGGAATCGGGTTTATCGGCCTTGCTGAGTGCCTTATCGCACTCACTGGCAAGCACCATGGAGAAAGTGAGGAGGCTCAGAAACTCGGTCTTCGAATAGTTAGCCACATGCGCTCCCGTGTCAATGAGTTCTGCGAACAATATGGACACAACTACTCCGTGCTGGCCACACCTGCAGAGGGCCTCAGCGGACGCTTCACGAAGCGTGACCGCGCCACTTTCGGTGTTATTGAAGGTATCACTGATAAGGATTATTACACTAATTCCAACCATGTTCCTGTCTATTATCACTGCTCACCGCGCCACAAAGCGAAGGTAGAGGCTCCCTACCATGAGTTGACTCGAGGAGGCCACATCTTCTATGTGGAGATCGATGGCGACGCAACCCACAATGAGGAGTGCATAATGCAGATTGTAGACATGATGGACAAGTACAACATGGGATACGGTTCTGTAAACCACAACCGCAACCACTGTCCGAAGTGTGGCTATGAGAATGCCGACATGGAAATGAAAGAATGTCCCAAATGTGGAGGTAAGTTTGAGACTATCCAGCGCATCACCGGCTACCTGGTCGGCACAACCGACCGCTGGAATTCCGGCAAACTCGCTGAACTCCACGACCGCGTAGTCCACAAATGATATTCAAAGTCTTAGACATAATAAGAGGCACAACAGTTGACGGTCCGGGATTCCGGACCGCCATCTATTTTGCTGGCTGCCGCCACGGCTGCCCAGGTTGCCACAACCCCCAGTCGTGGGATTTCGACGCCGGCACGGAAATGACCCTCGAAGATTTGATGGACATAATCAAGGAAGAAGACTTCGACGTGACCCTCTCGGGCGGCGACCCACTCTACCATCCCGAAGAGATTGCCATCCTCGCAAAAGCCATCAAGGAAGCCGGCTACAAGGTCTGGCTATACACCGGTTTCACAATAGAAGAAATCCAAGCCTCCGAAAAGCTATCCGCACCGCTCCCCTACTTAGATACCATCGTAGACGGCCCCTACATCGCCGCCCTCCGCGACCCCGACCTCCCCTTCCGAGGCAGCTCCAACCAACGCATCATCCCCCTCCAACGCCCCTGAGGTATGAATTTATAACAACTATTTATTTACACATTTCCTGAATTTCGTACTCAAGACCTCGATCTTCTTTTTTAGAGTTGAAATTGGCGCCAATAAGGTATACAGTACGAGTGTCGAGCGCAAAGCGACCGGCGTAGTCTTTGGAATGGATTTGCTCCATTGCCTCCTTCACACTCTTGTTGTATTTAAACTCGAATACATAGATATAGTTTCCTGTTGCTACTTCAATGTCACTTCTGCCTTTATAGTTGTGACGCTCCGCAATAGCCTTAGTCCCGCACAGCACCGCAAGAAGATAGGTTATGGCTCTATATGAGGACTCACGATGATCCTCACTCGGAAGATCCTTAAATAGACTTGCAAGTCGCTCCATAAAGTCTTTAGGACGTCCTTCGTATAAGTCAATCTTGAAAAGTGGAAAATTAAAGGGGGTATTGGGATCGCTCACTTCAGGAGCATAGGCAGGAAGAAGATGGTGATAGAATCCTATTTCAACTTCACGGTTGGGAAACCTGAGTTCATAGAGGTTCAGTTCCTCATTGAATTTCCAAATGGTAAGGTATCCTGTCTGGAACATCAGAGGAAGTGGATTCCGATCGTTAAGACCTACCGAAAGCAGTTCTTGACGGGTACACATCTTGCCGCTAATGTCTGGTGGATACATACCACCAGCCTTTATCCTGTTAACTAAAAATGTAGGTGTTCCAGTCTCAAACCAGTAAGGATCTATCCTCTTTTTGTCTAGAGCACTCAAGACACTGTAAGGATTGTATAGACGGGAACCCTCCTCTGTGAAAAGATAGCCATCATAATAATCTCTAAGGGCCTTAAGTGTAACTTCAAATGACTCTTTGCGTTTTGCCGCTAAAGCCTCAATGCCGGGACTGAAATTATCAAGAAGTTCTTTTTCTGACCATCCGCATATATCAGCATATGCATCCTCTACAGAGATGTCCTTGAGATTATTAAGGTCACTGAAAATGCTTACTTTACTAAAACGGGCAACTCCTGTTATGAAAGCAAAACGGATATGCTTGTCCATGCTTTTGAGATTGCCGAAGAAGCTTTTGAGAATGCGCTGGTTCTTTTCAAACAATTCTTTATTCTCTTCAATGTCAAGCAACGGCTTGTCGTACTCATCAATAAGAATCACCACTCCCCGTCCAGTCTGCTCACATGCGGTTTCAATAAGGTGTCTGAATCGTTGCGAAGGCGTGATGTCCTCCACTTGGCGACCATACTTTCTCTCATAACTCCGCAAGAGAGTATCAAGATGAAGCTCAAGACCATCTTCTCTCCGGAAGTTTTCCGAGTTAAAGTCAAAGTGCAATACAGGCATTGGAGTCCAGTCAAGATCCATAGAGTCGGCTGCCAAACCTTTAAAAAGCTCTCGCCTCCCTTCGAAATAAGCCTCCAAAGTAGACAGCAAAAGACTTTTCCCAAATCGGCGAGGACGACTCAGAAAAATATACTGACCATTACTAACCAGAGGCTTTATATAGCTGGTCTTGTCGACATATGTAAATCCACCCTCAATAATCTTAGAGAATGTCTGTATTCCGACTGGATATTTCATTTCCTTCATAATCCTCATATTTTCTTGCAAAAATAACAAAAAAATTCCACACCTCCAAATCCCCGTTTTATTGCACCACCCTTGCACCACCATCGCACACCGCTTCAACCCTACTCCCCCCCTAACTTTTCCGCTAGCTCTAT
>CAZIAX010000233.1:0-3705 GCA_964537745.1 uncultured Sangeribacter sp. | reverse complement strand
GAGGAGGAGGCAATCTCCTGCTCGTAGTCGACAAAATCCCGGAAGGCGCCATCCCCATCAAGATCCGCCGCAGAGAATGACGCCGTAGGCGAAGAGTCAAGGACCAAGAGATTCTAAGGGTCAAGAACCAAGAGTCAAGAACCAAGTAAACGCTTAAACTTCCTAAACTTTCTAAACCACTTAAACCATTTAAACCACCACCTCCATGAAAGGAATTTTGCTCTCATGTCTTGCTGCCGCTGTTTCGCTCACTATGGTAGCCGACGATGCCAAATACGTGTTCTATTTTATCGGCGACGGCATGGGCCTTGGCCACGTCAACGCCACCGAAGCCTACAACCGCGACGTGCTCAAGAGCGACCAACCCATCCTGATGATGACATTCCCCGTGGCTTCTCAGGCGCGCTCATACTCCGCATCTTCTCCCATCACCGACTCGGCAGCTGCCGGAACGGCCCTCTCCACTGGATACAAGACCAAAAACTCCATGATCGGCATGAATCCAGACTCTGTGGCCGTCAACAGTATCGCTGTTGACTTCATGAATGCTGGATATGCCGTGGGTGTAGGCACTACGGTGCAGGCCGACGACGCGACTCCCGCCGCATGGTATGCGCATGCCGAAAACCGAGGCATGAAGGAGACCATCGCCCCGCAGGCTTCCGGGAGCGGTCTGTCATTTCTCGCCGGTGGAGGTTTTAAGCTCCAAGGCGCTGGTGAAGTCGCATTCGCTGAATACCTCAACACGATGCGCAAAGGGGGCTACGAGATTGCAGAGGGTTATGCCGCCTTCAACGAACTGAAAAAAAAGGGGGGTAAACAGCCGCAGAAAGTGTTGCTATTTCCCGAAAATCCGACTGGCCAAGTGGGCTACACCATAGACTCCATTCCTGGGGCTCTGACTTGCGCTCAGATCACAGAGGCTTGTCTCCAGACTCTTGAGAGCGTGAATCCTGACAAGTTTCTCATGATGATAGAGGGTGGCAATATCGACTGGGCCGCGCATTCCAACGACGGGGGCGGCGTGATAAAAGAAATCCTTAACTTCCAGGATGCCATCAACGTGGCTTATCAGTTCTATCTCCGCCACCCTTCGGAGACTCTCATAGTAGTGACGGCCGACCATGACACGGGTGCCATGGCGTATGGCCGCAACGGTGGCGCCTACAATATCGCATATGCCGACGCTCAGAAAATTTCTAAAGATGCTTTCGCCGACTGGACCCGCAACTGGGGCAAAAACACAGCCAACCCGACATGGGAGGAGATGGAGAAGACACTGAAGGACAAGCTCGGTTTCTGGACCGTAGTGCCAGTCAGCGAGAAGGAGACCGAAGAACTCAAGAAGCTCTTTGACGAGACCTTCATCTCAAAGAAGGCGGAAGATGAGAAGACACTCTACCATACCTTCAACGCCTTCACTGCAAAGGCCTTCTCAATTCTCAACTATCATATGGGCATCGGGTGGACCACGACCTACCATGCCGGCAATTTCGTGCCAGTCTACGCAGTAGGCGCCAACGCCAACTACTTCACCGGCAGCCTCGACAACACCGACATCCCTAAGCTAATCAAACGCGCCGCGGGACTTAATTAAAGAGTCAAAAACCAAGAGTCAAGAACCAAGTTAATTCAGATGGGGAAAACTAAATATTACGTGGTATGGAATGGTCGCGAGCCGGGGGTGTACGACAACTGGAGCGATGCTGAGGAGCAGATTCTGAACTTTCCTGGGGCGAAGTATAAAAGCTTCTCCTCTGCGGCTGAGGCCGCACAGGCTTTTCGCGGGGGCGACGACGACAGCAACCCCGCCGACCTCGGCACTATCCTCATAGCCGCCTCCGAGCACCGTGCCGGAACCTATCATGACGCCCAATCCTCGACTACACCCTACAGCTCCAATCCCGACATAGATATGACGGCATGGGCCGTCGACGCATCTTGCATGGGAAATCCCGGCATTATGGAATATCGTGGGGTTGAATTGGCAACCGGTAAGGAACTCTTCAAGGTCGGCCCATTTAAGGATGGCACCAACAATATCGGGGAGTTTCTTGCCATCGTCCATGCCTTGGCTGAGATGAACCGTCGCAATGAGTGGCACAACATCTACTCGGACTCCAAGACGGCCTTGGCATGGGTGCGCAACCGCCAGGTGAAGACCCAATTGAAGCAGACCGACAGCAATGCAAAGCTTTTCGAATTGCTTGGGCGCGGTCTTGTATGGATTCGCTCACATACGTGGCCCGTAAAGATAATGAAATGGCAGACCGAACTCTGGGGCGAGATTCCTGCCGATTTCGGCCGAAAATAGTATTTAAGGGTCAAGAACCAAGTAGGCTATATGGCCTCATCTATAATCGTAAATATTCATGCAATTACGAAACTGGATAACCGAGCTGCTAAACTCGTTGTTGGGTCCTGAGACGGCGGCGTCTCTCATCAGTCCTACACTGCTCCTGCTGGTGGTGGTGCTGTCTGTGGCGTCATATTTCCTGTGCGTAAAGATAGTGACGCCCCTCACAGACTTGATCACCCGCAAGACGGAGACGGAATGGGACGATGATATACTCAACGAGAAGGCTATGAAAGCCTTTTCGCAGCTGGCGCCTGCGCTCATTCTGGCGTGGCTGCTGCCGCAGGCCTTCTCCAACCATGCGTGGGGTGTGATCTTGGTAGAGAAATTCACAAAGGTCTATATCGTATTTGCTTTCGTCAACCTTCTTTGCGTGCTCATATCCAACTTGGTGGATGGTTTCGAGAAGCGAGACAAGGGAGCGGAGCATAACCTGACGGTGGTAGAAGGTGCTGTGAAACTTGTTCTGGTGCTTGTGGGAGTGATAATCGGTCTCAGTATCCTTTTCGACAAGAAGCCGGGTATGGTGCTTACCGGATTCGGAGCCTCGGCTGCGGTGCTGATGTTGGTGTTTCAAGACACTATCAAGGGTTTTGTGGCCGGTGTGCAGTTGACAGTCAACAATATGCTTAAGAAGGGAGACTGGATTATATGCGACAAGGCCGGAGCCAACGGTGAGGTGCAGAGCATAAAGTTGACAACGGTCAAAGTGCGCAACTGGGACAATTCCATAGTGACCATACATCCATATACCCTCATCACCGACTCCTTCCGCAACTATCAAAATATGCGGGAGGTGGGAGCGCGGCGTGTGGCCCGCTCCATCTACATTGATTTCGACTCTATCCGGTTTTTGGAAAAGGATGAAATCGACCGCCTTATAGAGAAGGGACTCTTGTCGGAGCATTCCATCAAGCATGCTCGTCAGGAGGTGAATCTGTCGCTCTTCCGCAAGTATCTCATCCGATATCTTACGTCGCATCCTGAAGTGATAAAGAAACATCCGGATCCAGCCGTGATATTGATGGTGCGTCAGTTGCAACCCACTCCGCAGGGCCTCCCTCTTGAGCTCTATTTCTTCACCAGAATCACTTCTTGGGCAGCCTTCGAGCGCCTCCAAGCCGATATCTTCGACTATGTCTACGCCTGCATCCACGAATTCGGCCTCCGCATCTACCAAGCCCCCTCCGGCAAAGACCTCAGACACCTCCACCAAGCGTAGTCAATGGGAAGGCGGTTTTCAACCGCCTCGAGCTGACATAAGGTAACTAAAAAGTTTGCATAATTGCCATAAAATCATTATCTTTGCAAAATAAACGAGTAATACTAACTCAAAATAAACGAGTAAC
>CAZIAX010000232.1:0-3730 GCA_964537745.1 uncultured Sangeribacter sp. | reverse complement strand
CCCTTCGAGATAGACTTCAGTTTATCGTAGAAATCAATCACAATCTCACCAAGGGGCATATCGTAAGTAATCTCCATACGGTTTCCAGATATATACTCCTGCTTGATGAGCTCACCACGTTTGCCGAGACAAAGCGTCATAATAGGGCCGATAAACTCAGCCGCAGTTATGACAGTAGCACGGATATAGGGTTCCTCGATATGGTCGATCAGCGTAGGGTCAGGAAGGCCCGAGGGATTGTGCACCTCATGCTTATTGCCCTTCTTGTCATAGACGAAATAAGAAACGTTCGGGACAGTAGTGATGACATCCATATTGAACTCACGGCCCAAACGCTCCTGGATAATCTCCATATGTAGCAGACCGAGGAATCCGCAGCGGAAACCGAAACCGAGGGCAGCCGACGACTCCGGTTGGAAAGTCAGCGACGCATCATTGAGCTGGAGTTTTTCGAGGGAAGCTCTCAGATTTTCGAAATCCTCAGGGTCGATAGGATACACGCCGGCGAAGACCATCGGTTTTACCTCCTCAAAGCCATCGATAGCCTTATCACATGGGCGCTCCACATGGGTGATGGTATCGCCCACCTTCACCTCCTTCGAGGTCTTGATGCCCGAGATGATATAGCCAACATTACCGGCAGAGAGTTCCTTGCGCGGCGATAGGTCGAGTTTGAGGACGCCAATCTCATCCGCGTGATATTCCTTTCCGGTGGAGACGAACTTCACGAAATCGCCATCATGTATAGTGCCATTCTCAATCTTGAAATATGCTATGATGCCGCGGAACGGATTGAACACAGAGTCGAAGATAAGAGCCTGAAGGGGAGCCTTGGGGTCGCCCTTCGGTGCCGGAATACGAGCGACGATAGCCTTCAGAATCTCATCCACGCCCATGCCGGTCTTGCCCGAAGCGCGGATAACGTCGGAGCGGTCGCAACCGAGAAGATCCACAATCTGATCCTCCACCTCGTCGGGGTTAGCGCTCTCGAGGTCGCACTTATTGATGACGGGGATAATCTCGAGGTCGTTGTCGATGGCCATATAGAGGTTGGATATAGTCTGAGCTTGAATACCTTGGGAGCCATCCACAATAAGGAGGGCGCCCTCACACGCCGCGATGGAGCGAGACACCTCATAAGAGAAGTCCACGTGTCCCGGGGTGTCGATAAGGTTTAGGGTATAATGCTCGCCATCGAGTTCATAATCCATCTGGATAGCGTGGCTTTTGATAGTGATGCCACGTTCGCGTTCGAGATCCATGTCGTCGAGCACCTGGGCCTCCATATCCTTAGCGGATACGGTGTTAGTACGTTCGAGGAGACGGTCAGCGAGAGTAGACTTGCCGTGGTCGATATGGGCTATGATGCAGAAATTGCGGATATTTTTCATTTGGTGGGTTACTGATATAGTAAATCGGTTTCAAAATTACGAAAAAAATCGTAGAAAATGAAGAAAAAATGGGAAAAAAGCAAACTTTATAAGCTCTGGGGTTAAAAAACAGGGGAAAACTCACTCACAAATCGCCTCTCCGAGGCTACTGACGATATATAAATACCCCAGGCTTCAGCCTGGGGTTTCGTCACAATATCAGCTCTCCGAGCTGTGTTTCTTGATTCTGAAAGAGTGGATACCTTATTACGGGTTTACGCGTTTGGGCCAGTCGAGAGACAGATAGTAGTCTTCGACGTTTTCGGCAGCAGTGCCGGGGAAATAGCAAGAGAGGCCGGAATATTTCTGCGGGTCGAAGGCATTGTTGGTGCCATTGAAGTTCTTGGTGGAGCAACCGGCGTAGATCGTTATCTCGCGGAGCGCCTCATCAAACTCAGCCTCGAGAGCCGCGGCGTCGGGGTCGGAGAAATTAAGGTATCTCTTCGTGAACTGGCCGAAATCATAGAGAGGGGTCTTAAGACGGCTATAGTTTTGCAATCCCGATGCAGTCACCGGACGAGTACCTGATTTATATATATCGGAAGCCGCCTGTGCAAGACGGTCGAGACCCTCAGTCTTCATCACGGTCACGGTCACTGCCATATTCTGGTCCATGTAATAATCATAGAAAGCCATTCCGGCTGCCTTCAGGTCGGGCCAAGGGGCAGCGAGCATAGGAAGAGTAGTGTCATAGTTCATACCCATGCTCCAGTCTTCCGTAGGATATCCGGCAATATACTCGCACTTATTACGCAATTGATAGACAACCTCCACACCCATCATATAGCAGAGGTCGAACCAAATATAGTCGAACATACCGTCAGGGATAGCATAGGCAAGCTCATCGATATCGCAATAGTCCGTCACGCCCTGATACTTATCCATACCGTAGCTTTTCTGCATACCGCCAGGCACCTGATGGTCGGAGAAATTGGGAATCCAACCAGTGCCATGACTCCAGAGGATAAGGCCATAGTTGTCAGCCGGGGCTTCCGAGCGCAGGTCGGAGAAAACCTCGCGCATACGCGCAGGGTCGGTAGAGAAAGTATTGCGGTCGTAAGACTTCACGGGTTGGAAACTCCATTCGCCGGCATTGTCTTTCTTTAGTTCTGCGAGTGTAGCCTCGGTAGCCGCCTGCGACGGCACGCTATATAGGAGCACACGCACGTCGCTTCCAAGGCCTGCCACTTCGGGAGCCGCAGTAATCATCTCCTTCTTATCTGATGCCAAGTCGGAGGAGAGGTTGTTGGAAGCAACGGCATAAATAAGCACCGTACGCTGGGTAGCATCCGGGGCCTTGGGTTCGTCGTTCTTGTCGCCGCAAGAAGGGAGAAGGCAGACGAAAGATATTGCAAAAAGAGAAGTTAGAAATCTATTCATAATAAATAATAACGGAGAGAATGGCTTTTTATTATTATAAATTGAACTAAGGGGGGCGGGCGATTGTTAAAATTCTGAAAATTTAAGATTACATTAGTTAATTATGAAAAAATCTATCATATGGCTCCTGACAGTAGTCATGGGCATCACTTTCTGCGCGCTCCTTTACTTTCAGATAACTTATCTGGAAAATATGGTCAAGATGCGCGAGTCGCAGTTTTCCGAAGGTGTCATGCGCTCCATCTACGGCACGGTCGGCCTGCTCGAACGACGCGAGACAATGCACTTCCTCGAGCAGGACATCCGCACGCTCAACAGCTCCTACGACTCCGAGTCTGACCCTTCTGCTGAACTGCTTTCCTCCGAGGAGCTCTTCCCTATCCCGCAGCCCGGCAAGCCACCGGTAATCTCTTATCGTCCCCCTACAGAAAAACTCGAAAAACGATACCATGAGTTGCAGGAGGCTATCTGGGAGCAATACGTGTATCAAAGGGGACTGCTCGACGAACTCGTGCTCACCATACTCTATGACGCCGACCGGCGCCCTGTACTGGAACGCGCCGACGCCGACACTATCCGGAAGGTGCTGACCGTGGAACTCGCCAACAACGGACTTGAGGTCCCTTTCAGTTTCGCAGTCACCGACAACAACACCATCATTTACTCTACTGAGAATTACGACCCCGACCTATCAGAAAAACAGATATACAGCGCCCGCCTCTTCCCTAACAGCAACAGTCGATATGAACTGAAAGTGGAGTTTCCTACACGGGCCAACTATATCTACTCATCCGTGCGGTTTGTCATTCCTACTCTCGCTCTCAGCATCCTGCTGCTTGCCATCTTCATCTTCACGATGATATTGGCTTTCAGGCAGAAGAAACTCGGCGAGATGAAGACCGACTTCATCAACAACATGA
>CAZIAX010000231.1:0-3735 GCA_964537745.1 uncultured Sangeribacter sp. | reverse complement strand
CCGGCTTCTCATCAGCACGAAGCAGTTATTTCCACAAGACAATCGGTGGCTACCACGCCGCCAAACTAACGCGCTACAACGACCTCATCGAGCATCAGATATCGAAGGGGAACCCTTACGTATTGAATATGCTCAATGCCAAATATTTCCTCACGGACGGCGGATACAGCGAGAATCCGGATGCCTTCGGCAATGCTTGGCTCGTAGACACGCTGACATATGTAGGAAGTTCGCGCGAGGAGATGGATGCCCTTTCAGGACTTACGACAAAGAACAAGGCAGTGGCTGACAAGAAGTTTGCCGATGTCATAGGTACTCCCCTTCCGATTGCGGCCGGCGACACCATATATGAGACCAGTTACGCGCCCAACAAGCTCACCTACAAGGCTCACACGAAAAATGGCGGAGTGGCGCTTTTCTCAGAGGTGTACTTCCCTTGGGGTTGGAAAGCTACTGTCAACGGTAAGGAGACACCTATCGGGCAGGCTGACTACGTGCTGCGTGCGCTTCGTCTGCCGGCAGGCGACTCGGAAATTGTCATGACGTTTGATCCGGAACCGGTGAAGAAAGCTAATGCCGTCTCCATAGCTTCGGTAATCCTCATCTATCTGCTTGCCCTTGGCGCCCTCACCAAATGGCTCTTATCTTTCCGTCGACCATCGAATCCATCGAATAAGGACGCATAAGGATGAGCTCGTCCATAAAGGATATTATCGGGCGGTGGCGCCATACCAGAGGGTATGGCGTCCACTCGCCTTTGGCGTATCGGATTGTGAGGGAGTGCATAAGGCCGGATGCTAAATATGGTATGTATTCGGATGCATATCTGGACTTCGAGTATCATGAGAATCGAACTGCGCTCAAGAATGCCCGTATGATTCTTCGCCTCTTTAATCTCTTGCGGCCCAATCGCATCTGGATGCCGGGGGGTGACAAACGTCTCCTCACGGCCCTGAAGATGTCTTTTCCCAAGATGACTATAGCCACCCAAAAGGAGTGCCCGAAAAATGTAGATTTCATCATATGCGATCCGCAAGCCAACCCCTTGGAGATGTGGAAGAAGATGGAATCGATGCCGGAATGCGGGATGGTGGTATTGGGTAAAGAATTGGAGAAAATGGAGGGTGCGACAATGATCATCTGCAGCAAGGCCTACACCATAATATTAAGACGCGAAGACATGGACTTCGTATGCTATCCAATATGACAACCCCTACATCTCTGCAGGATTTTGAGTCGTATCTGGCGTTGGAACGCGGTATGTCGGGCAATACATGCGAGGCATACGTCTCCGACGTGTGCCATCTTTTGGAGTTTTTGGAAGAACAAGGGCTCAATCCGACAGAGGCCACGGAGAATGACCTCCACAGTTTTCTTGCCACGCTCCGCGACCTTGGCATCGGTCCGCGAAGTCAGGCCCGCATCCTTTCCGGAATCAAGAGTTATTATAAGTTTCTCAAGCTCTCAGGCCTGATTGAAAGCAATCCGACCGACCTTCTCGAGTCGCCAAGGCTGGGGAGGCACCTGCCGGAAGTGCTCAGCACCACTGAAATCGATATGATGATAGAGCAGATTCCGGAAGACAAGGAGGAGTCGCTGCGCAACCATGCCATCATCGAGACTCTCTACGGAAGCGGACTCCGTGTGTCAGAACTTACTGACGCGCGCCTGTCGCGACTCAGTTTTGAGGATGGTTGCATGATAGTGGAGGGTAAAGGAAGCAAGCAGCGGATAGTGCCGGTGTCGCCAGTGGCTCTCGACCTTATCAAGGAGTATCTGCCACAGCGGGGACGGCTCAACATCAAGTCGGATGCGCAGGATACGATCTTTCTCAACCGGCGTGGCGGCAAAATGTCGAGGGTGATGGTATTCTATATCATACGAGACTTGGCGGCGGCTGCGGGAATATTGAAGACGGTGTCGCCGCATACGTTGCGGCATAGTTTCGCGACCCATCTGCTTGAGGGGGGAGCGTCGCTTCGAGTGATACAGGAGCTGTTAGGGCATGAATCGCTGGAGACAACCGAGATATATGTGCATCTGGACCGCAGTCGTCTCCGCAAGGAACTCCTTACCCATCACCCCCACTACCGAAAGAACTAATACAAATATTATGGCGGATAATTATCTTGAGAGGCGGATGGAGGAGCTGCGGAGCGGGAAGTTGGCAGTGAAAGGTGGGGTGCCGGGTATACGGCCCGGAGGACTGCGGGTGGTCGTTGGTGGAGGTTGCCATGGGGCAGCTCTGGAGAAGGTGCTCGAGTATCGGAAGAAGGGGTGCCGGGTAGCTGTGTTTGATTCTGACGAAAAGGCAGGAAAACGGATGGCCTATGAGAATGGAATCCGTTTCCATCGGGTGGATTTAACCGATGAAGGGGCCATAGCCAAAGAGATGGAAGCTCTGCTGAAAGCATGGCGTGGCGTCGATGTCATCGTTGGCGATGAGAGGGTGAGTTCTTTGATTTGTCAGCAGGTAACGGAATGGCGAAAATCGATGCCAATACCTGACCTTTCATCTCCTGAGATTGTTATATTGGGAAAGTAAACTCTTTTTTATTCAATAGAAGAAGAGACGTAGTAAATGGGAGGGAGGTTTCTAACCTCCCCGTGCTGACTTCCACTAACTTTTTCGATGGCATTGAAAAGCTAATGAGAAGTCGTATTTTTAGTTACCTTATGCCAGCTCGAGGCGGTTGCAAACCGCCTTCCCATTGACTATGCATCTTGAAAGTATTTGTGAAAAAATAAAATATATTGATTATGGAAATAGGAGATAAATTTCCTGATGTGTTGGGAGTCGACGCACAGGGTAAGGAAGTGAAACTGAGTGATTATCCGGGGAAGAAATTCGTCGTTTATTTCTACCCGAAAGACAATACACCCGGCTGCTCGGCAGAAGCCTGCAGCCTCAACGACGGTCTCGATGAACTTGCCGCCAAAGGTTATCAGGTGATTGGAGTCAGCAAGGATTCGGCTGCAAGCCATGTGAAGTTTGCCGATAAGTTCGGCCTGAGGTTCCCTCTCGTAGCAGACACCGACACCACTCTCTGCCAATTGGCCGGAGTATGGCAAAAGAAAAAGATGGCGGGACGCGAATATATGGGTATCGTCCGCACCACCTTCCTGCTCTCTCCCGACGGCACCGTAGAGAAAATCATCTCCAAGGTCAACACCAAAGATGCCGCCAACCAGATACTCGGAATAATTGAGAATTGAGAATTAGCTAAGCACTTTTTACTCAGCTCGGAGAGCTGATATTATGACAAAACCCCAGGCTTCAGCCTGGGGTAATTCTATATCTGTCAGTAGCCTCGGAGAGGCGATTTGTGGCAGCCTCTTCCAATTCTCAATTCTCAATTCTCAATTCTCAATTCTCAATTCTCAATTCTCAATTCATAACGACATTCTTAACTCCGTCGCCGTAGATGATCTTCTCGCCGGGGACGTCGACCACGACATTCTTCATCGTCAGGCCATCCACGTGATTGAGAGTGAATCCCTTGTCGGCGCGGAAGCGTGAGTCTTCAATCACGACATTCTTCATCGGCATCTCAGGAAGGCCGTTGAAGACAGCGGCACGTGCCGCAGACCGGCAAGTCACATCCTTGATGAAGATATTGCGGAATGAAGGAGTCTCTTCAGTGACCGGAGGCACAGGGGCTCCAGGCTTGATGCCATAGTACATATCGAATATCAGGGCCTCTCCGGGGATATCGCTCATCTTGATATTGTCGA
>CAZIAX010000230.1:0-3755 GCA_964537745.1 uncultured Sangeribacter sp. | reverse complement strand
TGACCGGCAAAGCCCCCTTCACGATACCGTCGGCCATTGCGTTCCTTGTATTCGTGTTGCTCTATTTCCCCTGTGTAGCAACATTGACGGCCACTATCCGTGAGACCGGCAACTGGCGCTATGGACTCTTCTCAGTTGTCTACAACACTGTGCTCGCCTGGATTCTCGCAGTCCTCGCATTCAACATAGCAAATCTATTCACCTCCTAACCCTCCAGATAAACAGTAGTTCATTTATGGGTACTATATTTTGAGAGTAATTCCCAGCTCGGAGAGCTGTTATTGTGTCGAAACCCCAGGCTTCAGCCTGGGGTTATTATATAGACTCAGTAGCCTCGGAGAGGCGATTTGTGATAGCTTCTCTATACATGATCATACACTCTTCTACAATTCACCAAATAAAGAGCATTGTTTTTCGTTATCAATATATGATACGAAGATCTTTGCTCTTTTTTTTCATATCGGGATGCTTAGCAATGCCGGCTTTCACTCAGTCACTGCAGTTTTCTGGAAATTCTCTCAAAGTGCTTGAGGAGACTCCTGAAAAATCTACAGGATTGGAAAAAATCTATGTGCTCTACTCCACGGAGGGGGTCACTACTTCATATACCTCTTCTTCAGGTAATAGAATTAATTGGCTGAAATATGGTAATCTTGGAGGTGGACACGCTGAGGAAGTAGCATCTACTCAAGAGGGTAATACCAGTACTTTGGCATCCCTGGAAGGGGATAAAGGATACATTGTTGAGGATGGCGACCGAAGATATTGTTTTTGGGTCACCAACTACCTTCCCCATCGCCTGAAACTCCAATCTGCATCTCCTGCTCCTGACCAGGAATGCGGTGTGACGATTATCAATGTGACTGGTTCGGGAGATCCTATCAGATATTTCACCATCAATGGTATGCAGAAAACCCTAAATCAGGAGATAACGGTTGTATACACTACTCAGGAGTGGAATGAAAGTTCCAATCCTCCCAACTTTCAGGATATTGTGTCGACTAAGAAATTTGAGAGTCTTCAATCAGAATACCGTCTTTCACCTCCCAATTATTGCCGCTCTACGTTCAGGATATATGGCGACAAGTTTCTTAAGGCTTGGAATTGGGAAGAATCGATAGAGACAGTGACTGTAGACCCCACCTCAGTAGATGCGCGCACTTTTGCCACTCAACTTTCGGACTCCTCCGCTGAAGATGAGGCTGAATCATCTACCGGGAGTAATCAGATCGGCAGTGGTAAGCAAGACGGCCTCGGTGGGTCCGCTCCTTGCGAGATTCAATTTGAGGCGTACGTGACAGATGGTGTCATCCACCATGAATGGCAGCTTACAAGAGATGCCACTTTTGAGCAAATCGACTATCGTTTCACTCAGCAAGACCTCGACTACACCTTTTTGGAAGAGGGTACACACTATGTCCGTTATATTGGCAGTAACGCCGATGGCAGCTGTGAGTATATAAGCGAGGTCTATGAAGTCTCGATAGGAGAGAGCGAGTTGAAAGTGCCGAATGCCTTTTCGCCAAATGGCGATGGAGTGAACGATGAGTGGAAAGTTTCCTATCGCTCGCTGATGGACTTTCAGTGCTACATTTTTGATCGTCAGGGTCATCAAGTGTGTCATCTGACATCCCCCGAACAGGGGTGGGATGGAAAGGTCAGAGGCAAAATTGTCGATTCTGGAGTTTTCTTCTATGTAATTGAGGCCACTGGAACTGACGGCAAAAAGTATAAGAAGAGCGGCGACATAAATATCGTTAAATTCGTAGGCCGTTCGGGTACTTCCTCCGTGCCTGAGCAATAATGGCATGATATTTGTTATTTCTATGGAAAACACACGATGTAGATTATGAATGATATAATAAAGGCGGAAGACCGCATCGAAGTTTCAGGTGCAAGGGTCCACAACCTCAAAAATATAGATGTGACTATTCCCCACAATTCACTCAGCGTCATCACAGGCCTGAGTGGTTGTGGGAAATCTTCGCTTGCCTTCGACACTATCTTTGCCGAAGGCCAGCGTCGTTATATTGAGACATTCTCTGCCTACGCCAGAAATTTACTCGGAAGTATGGAGCGTCCCGACGTCGATAAGATAACAGGTCTCAATCCCGTCATTAGCATAGAGCAGAAGACTACCAACAATAATCCTCGTTCTACAATCGGCACTACTACGGAAATATACGACTTTTTCCGTCTTCTCTTCGCTCGCCTTGGTGAGCCACGAAGCTATATCAGCGGTAAGCCGATGGTGAAATACAATAAGGAGAAGATTGTCGAGATGGTCAGCAAAACTTTTGCCGACCGTAAGATCTATGTACTTGCTCCTCTTGTAAGAAACCGTAAGGGCCATTATAAGGAGTTGTTTGAGAATCTTCGCAAGAAAGGCTATCTCAATGTGCGAGTGGATGGCGAGCTTAAGGAGTTGGCTTTCGGAATGAAGACCGACCGCTACCGCAACCATGACATTGAGCTTGTCGTAGACCGTATGAAGGTCAGGGAAAACGAGCAGGAGCGTCTGAAAAAGGCTGTAGAGGAAGCCCTTAAGCAAGGAGATAAGCAGATGATGGTAATTGATATGGAGACTGGTCAGCTTCATCATTTCTCCCTCCTCCTTATGGACTCGGAGAATGGCCTTTCTTATCCGGAGCCTGCTCCCCACAACTTCTCCTTCAATTCCCCACAGGGTGCATGCCGCCGCTGCAAGGGTCTTGGAGAGGTCAACATTGTCGATGTAGATAAGATAATTCCAGACCGCAACAAGTCTATCTTCGAAGGTGGCATCGTGCCCCTTGGAAAGTATAAAAACAGTATGGTCTTCATGCAGATTGAAGCCATATGCAAGCTCCATGGTGCAACTCTTAAGACTCCCATAAAGAATCTTTCGGAAGAGGCTCTTGACGACATTCTTAATGGAACAGATGCTCGACTTGCCATCACGAGCCTACAGACTTATTCCTACGAGTCAAGCTATGAGGGACTGGTAAAGTACATCGAGGCACAGCAGTCGGATGATTTCGGAAGCGAGGCTAAGAAATGGAGTGAACAGTTTTATACCCGAACTGTCTGTCCTGAATGTAATGGTCAGCGACTCAACAAAATCTCCTTGCACTATTACATCGATGGAAAGAACATCGCCGAGGTGGCCAATATGGACATAAAGGAACTCTATGAGTGGACTCAGGGGCTGGAAGACCGTGTTGATAGTCAGCGCCGTCTTGTGGCAGTGGAGATAATGAAGGAAATCCGTTCCAGACTCAAATTCCTCCTCGATGTCGGACTCGATTATCTTTCGCTCAACCGTCCAAGCGCCTCTCTCTCAGGCGGTGAGAGCCAGCGTATTCGTCTGGCAACTCAAATCGGAAGCCAGCTGGTCAATGTGCTCTATATCCTCGATGAACCCTCAATTGGTCTTCATCAGCGCGACAATGAACGCCTTATCAATAGTCTTAAGCAGCTCCGCGACAATGGCAACTCAATCATAGTCGTAGAGCATGATAAGGATATCATGAATGAGGCAGACTATATAGTAGACATCGGTCCGGGCGCGGGTCGTAAGGGTGGAAATGTTGTGTTCCAAGGTACTCCTACCGAAATGAAACAGACTCATACCCTTACGGCAACTTATCTCAATGGAGAAAATTCAATTGAGATTCCTAAGGAAAGACGTCAAGGCAATGGTAAGTCTCTGACTATAAAAGGAGCCACTGGCCACAACCTCAAGGATGTAGATGTGGAGTTTCCGCTTGGCAAGT
>CAZIAX010000229.1:0-3758 GCA_964537745.1 uncultured Sangeribacter sp. | reverse complement strand
GCAAGCAAAGAAGCGAAAGCCTGGCTCGACTTCTATCTAAACCCTGACATTGAAACTCTTAGCGAGAAATACCGAAAGCAGATACACCTGAAATGTTACGGACGTAGCGGCAAAGCACGTAGGCCGAAAATGCGAGACTGCAATCAGTTGATCAAGACCTTCGGATTGTTAGTGCAAGATCCTGCTCCCGTGAGCGAATTGATGCTCTATTTCATGGAGGAGATCACAAGAGTAGCGACCATAAAAGGGAGATATAGTGAAAGCTATGTGCGCACTCTTACCGGTCAGTTTAGGAAAACTCTGGAATATATGAATTCGTCGGGCCTACTCGAATACTCAATGCCTCGGATAAGAAAGATAATCGCCATGGCAGAGCGAGTCAACCATTATCTTGGAAGCGAATATGAGGATGCACTGACAGAAATAAATGAATCATACGACAATGAAGAAAGCTAAGAAAAAAGGAGATACAAAAGGCACTATGTCTCCTGCAAGATATATGAAGGAAAGAGTCAGAAATCTTCCTATAGGCAAATGCTATATCAATCCTGATTGGGAAGAAGAAGGAATGGCCCATATCATTGTGACCCGCAATCGTGCCGGAGGCAATATCGTCTACGCATCTTTTCTTGTCGACACCCTTTGCCTGGGGGTGACTTCTGCAGAATATGCAATAGACTTTACCCCTGATGAGCTCGAAAGAGCCCTGGAGCATTTCCGCAAAAACCATCCTCTCGAAGAGATCGACTATAACACAGTACACAACCTTATCTACGGAGCGATAGAATTTGCCGAAGAGGGTGGCATAAAGCCGGTCTGGGAATTTAAGGGGGCCGGACTTATTCTCGAAGAGGACACCGATGATATTCCACTAATCGAATTCAATTATGGCAAAGATGGAGAGCATTACCTCATCATCGGAGAAGACGGCAAGGAACAGAAATATCTCAAAACCTTGCACGACCATCTTGGCAACAATTTCTATTACTCGGATCTTCGTGAGAAATATGAGGAAGAAGAATACTCAGACGCTCTTAAGAATTTCTATGAGGAAAAAGACAGGTATGAGCTCGAAGAATACTCTTACCAACACCCTGAGTATCCAATTGAATTGAAGGTGAAAAACCAGTTTATTGCCGATGCATTCCTATCTCCAGCAAATAGAGATGAATTACCGCGCGACGTAATCAAGCAAATCCTTCTTCTGCCTGAAGATGAAGCGGCTGAAGACATCAGCAATATCATCTTGTATTCTATCGGAAAGACATATAAGGGCATTGAGGATGATTCTATAGAAGACATTGATGACGGCTCCCTGCTTCACTCCGCAATAATGCTTACGCAGTTGCAGAGTTCTAAAGGACTACCGGCACTTCTCGAAATACTTCGCCAGTCGGATGAATTCATTGACTTCCATTTCTACGACATTGCCGCTGACTTTATTCCGATGGCTCTTTGCGCCACAGCGGGCGACGACCTCTCACAAATAGAATCGTTCCTATACGAAGAAGGACTTGAAAGTTACAACAAGACCATGGCATCCGAGGCCCTTATCATCGCGGCCAGACTGAACCCTGAGCAACGGGAGGAAGTAATCGAAATATACCGCCGGCTCATCACCTCCATGAAAGAGCGACTTCCGCAAAATAAGGGATGTGATGCGGAGTTTGCCGGATTTGTCGCAAGTCATCTCATAGACCTGGAAGCGAAGGAACTCATACCCGAAATTAAGGAGCTTTTCTCTACCAATTATGTCGACCAATCGATTGCCGGAAACTGCGATGAAGTAATCGAAGAAATCGAACATAACCGACATCCACGAAAATATGAAATGCCTACCGCCTACGAGCAGTATGAATATCTGAAATCACTTGCTAAGTAATAATGAATAAAGTAAGAATTGACGCTGACTATCTCAAGACATCAAATTATGCTCTTTTCCACAACAGGATACCTATATGCCACGCTGTGGAGGTCACCAACATCACTGAAGAGCCTATTGAGAATGTTATGGTGAAATGCCAAGGTGAGTTTGTAGCTGACTTTCAAAGCGAACCTATCGCAATCATAAACCCAGGAGAGACAGTCAGGATTTCCCCTTACAACGTCAATCCTGACCCTCAGAAACTTGCTTCGATAACTGAGAGGAGTGTGTCTTCTTTCAAATTGACCGCCACAAGCGGCGAAGAAACAATTGGCGAGCAGATGTGCGAGCTGCAACTGATGCCATATGACCATTGGACGGGCACTGGAATCCTGCCACAGACACTCGCCTCCTTTATCACTCCGAATAATCCAGCCATCGATGCTATAGTAGTAAGGAGCGCATCAATACTTAAGGAACTAACCGGCTCCTCCTCACTTAGAGCTTATCAAACAGGAGACACAGCCGACGTAAGGCAGCAAGTAGCTGCTGTATTTGCAGCAATACATGAGATGGGAATAGTCTACCGTGGCATGCCAGCAAGTTATGAGACAGTGGGCCAACGCATCACTATGCCCGACCAAGTGTTGACATCGAAAATAGGAAACTGTCTGGAGCTAACCCTGCTTATGGCGTCGGTGCTTGAGGCTATCGGCATCAACAGCATTGTCATCATACAGAAAGGACATGCCTACCTCGGAGTATGGCTCGTAGACGACTGCTATCCTTGCAGCGTATCAGATGACCCTGCATTTATCGAAAAGAGCTGCTCGCGGGGCATCGGCGACATGCTCGTGCTTGAATGCACAAAGACTGCCCAAGAAAACGTATCTTTCGAAGATGCCATTCGTTTTGCCGAGCTAAATCTGGCTGACCATAGCCAGTTTGAACTTTTTATCGACGTAAAAAGAAGCAGGTTGGAACGGATACTGCCACTTCCTTCCAGAATCGAAAGCAACGGTGCCTGGACATTCGACACAGACGGAATCGACCACGACTCTTGCTTTATCGACGTCAAGCAACATGACCGCTACGACCTGACAAGAATCAACACTAACGGCAAGACCCTGACTAAATTCGACATCTGGGAGCGTAAACTGCTCGATTTCTCTCTGCGCAACACACTGCTCAACCTTTCACTACGGCGACGTGCAGTACAGTTCATATCGTTTGATGTCAATCGCATAGAAGACCATCTTCAGGATGGTGAAGAATACCGCATCACTTCAAAGCCAAACGTAGAGATACAGTTTGGAATGCCAAACCATCTGATGCGTTCGAAACTCTATGAACAATTGCACCAACTAATAAGCAATGACATTGAGCATCATCTACTTCACACATTTCTGCCAGAGTCTGAAACAAAGAATGTCTTGAAAAATATCTACCGCGCAGGAAGAAATGCCATCGAGGAGAGCGGTGCAAACTCTCTCTTTCTTGCCATAGGCACTCTGAGATGGTATGAAACCGAGCAAAGCACCACACCCCGCTATGCTCCTCTCCTGCTCCTGCCAGTGGAAATGGTCTATAAAAAAGGGAATTACTACATACGGACTCGCGATGAAGAGATAACACTCAACATTACTCTGATGGAGTTTCTTCGTCAAAATTTCGACATTTCCATCAGAGGGCTAAGTCCACTCCCTCTTGACGTAAGCGGTGTCAACGTCCCACTCATATTTGCCATAGTAAGAGACGCCATAAAGAACCAAAAGCGTTGGGACGTGGAGGAAGAGTCCCTCCTTGGGATATTCTCTTTCAGTAAGTTTCTGATGTGGAATGATATCCACAACCATCGGAATGAATTGGCAGAAAACAAGATTGTCAACAGTCT
>CAZIAX010000228.1:0-3762 GCA_964537745.1 uncultured Sangeribacter sp. | reverse complement strand
TTTGCAAAAAGTTAACCTACATCAAAAAAACTCGATTGCGATGCGCAACAAACTTACATACGTATCAACACTTTGCTTCTTATCCATATTCATATGGACTCTTACTTGCTGCGGCAAACTTGCCGACACCGACAATGCAGCCTCAGGTAATCTTCCTCTTGACTCAGCTCTCAATGTGCTTAACTCAGAGATGACGAAGGTCGATGACCATCGCCGCCAGAAGGAAGAACGCCTGAAAGCCCTCAAACTTGACCTCAGAGATGGCTCTTCCCAACTCAATTTCAAAGTCGCCAACGAGCTCTTTGATGAATATAAAGCTTACCAGTCAGACTCCGCATACAAATATGCCTCAGTCATGAATGAAATCGCCGTGCAGACCGACGACCCTGCATTGCGCGCCAAAACCAACGTGGCCTTTGCAGACTACTTCATTTCTGTCGGTTTCTTCAAAGAAGCAGCCGAAATGCTCGGAAAAACAGACAGCCAGTATCTCGATACCAATGAAAAATGCTATTTCTATAATCTCTATACGCGCCTATACCGCTCGCTTTGCTCATATGTAGGAGGCGAAAGTTCTCCTCTATGGGCTGCCTACAACCAACTGAATAAAGACTATCTCGATTCAATACTCAATACGGCTCCAAAAGACTCATATATCTACGCCTATACTAAGATTGACCGCGACCAATTCGACCAGCGTGACGACGTCAAGGCTATCGACGAGCGAAACAACTTGCTGCGCCGGCACAACATGTCGGAACATGAGAAAGCAATCAACTACTCACGTCTCGCTTTCTCCAACATCGACGCCGGCAGAAGAAAGGATGCTGAATACTACCTTGCTCTCTCAGCCATTGCCGACATTAACTCCAACACAACAGAAACTACCGCAGCCGCCATGCTCGCCAACATGCTACATGAGGATGGACGCAACGAGGAGGCCTATTCCTACATACAGATGGCTCTCGACGATGCTACCTTCTTCAACACTCCTCTCCGAAAATACGAGATAAGCGGCTATTTGCCGAAAATTGATAATGCCCGCTACAACTGGGTAAACGGCCAAATGTGGCGACTCGTCATAGTAATAGGCCTCATCTTCGGACTCCTGATTCTTTCCGTGGTTCTCTTCCTATCCTTGAAGAAGAGGAAGAGAGCCTTGGAACTAATCAACACCGAACTCGACAACAAGACCAAAGAAATCACCAAAAGCCACGAACAACTGGCTGAGACCAACGCTCTCCTCAATGATACCATCTCACAACTTAAGGAGACAACAGAAATCAAGGACCGCTATATAATGCAGTCGCTATATGTCAACACGGCCTTCGTCAATCAGGTCGAAGAGAAATGCAAGGAAGTGGTAAAAGCCGTAAAGGATAAGAAATATGACGACCTAAAGTTCCTTCCCTACAAGATGGGCATAAAGGAAGAGCGCCAGCGTATATACCGCTCTTTCGACGAGGCCTTCCTCAAACTCTTCCCCAATTTCATAGAGGAGCTCAACAAGCTCTTCGATGCCGAAAATCAGATTGAAATCACCGATGGAGAGCTCCCGATGGACGTCCGCATATTCGCGCTTCTCCGTCTTGGCATCACCGATCCTTCAGATGTGGCAGCCTATCTCAACCTCTCCACAAAGACCGTCTACGTCTATAAGACCAAGATGAAATCCCGCTCTGCCGTAGGCAACAATGACTTGGAAGACCGCATAAAAGCTATCCCAAAGCCATGAAAAACGGTTTAAAATTCTAAATTTTCAGTTTAATTTTTGCTTGATATCTCACACCATAATTATATATAAACCAATATTATAATTTTTAAATCCATTTTAATTCGATTTAAAATGATTGTTTTGGTGCTTAGCAAAGTCTAATTTTGCATTGTCGATTTGACAAAGTTTTCCATAATGCTTTATTGGTCGGCACTAACCAAAAAATTCATTCATGAAAATCGGATTGCAAATGAAAAAGTTTATCCTGTTTCTCCTGATGGCGACGAGTCTCACTATCTCCGCCATCGCACAGACAGTTGAGGTGAAAGGCGTAGTCATCGACGCCTCCTCAGAAGAGCCGCTCATCGGAGCCACTGTGCAAGTCAAAAACACAAGCATCGGCGATGCAACCAACATCGATGGCGAGTTCACTCTTAAAAATGTCAACCCCAAGGCGACTCTTATAGTAAGCTATGTGGGCTACCAGACTGAGGAAGTGAAACTCAACGGAAAGACCGTGATTGAGGTGCGTCTAAAAGAAGACACCCAGCTCCTCGACGAAGTAGTCGTGGTAGGTTACGGCACAATGGACAAAAAAGAACTTACATCTGCAGTATCACACATCGGAGAAAAGGACTTCCTTACAGTTAGCACTCTCGACCCCTCCATGATGATACAGGGTAAGGTGCCGGGCGTATCAATTACCAATACCGGTGCCGGCGACCCCAACAATCAGGCCTCCATCCAGATCCGCGGTGTCTCTTCCCGCTCTGCAGGCCTTGGTCCGCTCATCGTAATCGACGGTGTCCCCGGTGGCAACCTCACCAACATCAACCCTAACGATATAGCCGCATTCGATATCTTGAAAGATGGTGCGGCTTCCGCAATCTACGGCACTCGCGGCTCAAACGGCGTTATAGTAGTCACAACCAAGAAAGGCAGCAAAGACGGCAACGTCCACACTACTTACGGCGCGACCCTCTCATGGGACAAGGCTAACCGCGAGCTCGACATGCTCCGCGCTCAGGATTTCCGCGATGTACGTCTCGGTTGGGGCGACCGTGGTGTTGACCTCGGCGGCAACATCGACTGGTTTGACGCTGTAACCCGCACAGGTTTCACCCAGCAACACACTCTTACAATAAGCGGCGGCAACGAGAAGAGCAACTACCGCGTCAGCGCTGACTTCCGTGATGCCCACGGTATCGACCTCCGCTCCTCACGTAAGGAATACGGCGCCCGCGCTTCCGTGATGCACACTACCAAAGGTGGACTTTTCACCCTCCTTATGAATATCGCACCGCGTATCATCTACCGCGATGCAGCTGACTGGAGCGTATTCAAGGATGCTCTCGAGGCAAACCCCACCACTCCCCTCATGAATCCTGAGAACCCCGCTCAATACTACAACTTCTACGGCCAGATCGTAGGCTCCAACCCTGTTGAGCGCCAGAAACTTGAGAAGGACCATGCCGACACCAAGCTTCTCGACTGGGACGGCACTGTCAAGCTCAATCTCCTCCCCCTCTTCGCTCCCGAAAACATGCATGGCCAGACACTCACTACACAGGTAATGTTTGCCGACCATCAGTATGACAACAACAACTCATACTTCCGCCCCTCTACCAGCACCAACTCCATCAACGACGGCCACGACGGCGTTGCAAGCCGCTCTTATTCAAAAGAACGCCAGTACATCCTCGAATGGCTCACAAACTACTCCGGCCGCTTCGGTGAAAACCACAACCTGAAGGCTATGCTCGGTTACTCCTACCAGTACTCTCAGTATTCCGGCTTCAACGCAGAAAACAAGGACTTCCCCAACGACGGTCTTGGCGCTGACAACCTCGGCTCCGGCGACTGGGCTAAGGAAGAAGGCGAAGTGATGATGGGCAGCTACAAGAATGATGCGAAACTCATCTCATTCTTCGGCCGCGTAAGCTATGACTACGCTGGCAAATACCTCTTCACTGCCTCTCTTCGCCATGAGGGTTCCTCAAAATTCGGTAAGAATCACAAGTGGGGTAACTTCCCCGCAGTCTCCGCCG
>CAZIAX010000227.1:0-3769 GCA_964537745.1 uncultured Sangeribacter sp. | reverse complement strand
AACTGGTATCTCAAACATTTCTGCGGTATCAATCTGACTTGGAACAATATGCAGACCTCTCTGCCCGATGTGCTTCCGGAAGTAAAGACACCTGTAAGGAAGGAGACTCCCCTCACGATGCGCTATGACTTCAACTACTGCACCTTCTCCTACTCAATGCCCTTCTGGGACTGGACGCGATGGGAGAAAGAGATAGACTGGATGGCTCTTCACGGCATCAACATGCCTCTTGCCATAGTAGGGATGGAGTCGGCATGGCGCAACGTGCTTCTCCGCCTTGGATACAGCGACAAGGAGGTGGGTGAGTTCATAGCCGGTCCGGCATTCCTCGCTTGGTGGGCGATGAACAATCTCGAAGGCTGGGGTGGCCCGCTTCCCGAGTCCTGGTATAAAAACCAGCAGATGCTTCAGAAGAAGATACTGGCCCGTATGAACTCGCTCGGAATGACACCGCTTCTCCCGGGCTATTGCGGCATGATGCCCCATGATGCGGCATCGCGTCTTGGCCTTGACGTAATCGAGGGGAATCCTTGGAACGGCTATGTGCGTCCCTCCAACCTTCTGCCGACCGACAAGAAGTTTGACGAAATCGCAGATATATATTACGACGAACTGACAAAACTCTACGGCAAGGCGAAATATTACTCCATGGACCCCTTCCATGAGATGAATGATGTGGACGTAGACTATGGCGACGCCGGCGCAAAACTGATGGCGGCCATGAAACGCTGCAATCCGGATGCTAAATGGGTTATCCAGGGGTGGACCGAAAACCCTCGTCCGCAGATGCTTGAGGCGCTCGAGCCTGGCGAACTGATTATACTCGACCTTTTTTCCGAGTGTCGACCCATGTGGGGCATACCCTCGGTGTGGAAACGTGAGAACGGTTACGGCGACCATACATGGCTCTTCTGTATGCTGGAGAATTTTGGCGCCAACGTCGGTCTTCATGGCCGTATGGACCAGTTGCTCGATAATTTCCGCCAAACGAAAACCAACCCCTTGGCCCGCAATATGAAAGGAATGGGACTGACGATGGAGGGGTCGGGCAACAATCCAGTGATGTTTGAGCTTATGTGTGAACTTCCGTGGCTGGGAGATGAGGTCCCGACTAAAGAAGAGTGGCTCGACGGTTATGTGAAAGCCCGATACGGAGTCGACGACCCCGACATACGCGCCGCCTGGAAAGTGCTCGCGGATGGTATCTACAACTGTCCGCTCGGCAACAACCAGCAGGGGCCTCACGAGAGCATCTTCTGTGGCCGACCCTCACTCAATAATTTCCAGGTGAAGTCATGGTCGAAGATGCGCAACTACTATGACCCTTCGACAACTCTTGAAGCGGCCAGCCTGATGGCAAAGGCAGCCGAGAGGATGCGTGGTAACAATAACTATGAGTATGACCTCGTGGACTTCACCCGACAGGCACTTGCCGACCAGGGTCGCCGCCAGTATCAGCGAGCAATGTCGGACTATCGCACCTTCTCGCGCAAGGATTTCGATGAGTCTTCAGCAAAGTTTCTTGAGATGCTCCTGCTGCAGGACCGTCTGCTCGGTACTCGTCCCGAGTTCCGACTCGGCACATGGACTGAGGCTGCACGTGGCAGAGGAGAGACACCTGCAGAGAAAGACCAGTATGAGTGGAACGCACGCACACAGATTACGACGTGGGGCAACCGCGAATGTGCCGACAATGGCGGACTTCGCGACTATGCCAACAAGGAGTGGAACGGTCTGCTGAAAGATTTCTATTATCCTCGCTGGAAAGCCTGGATGGATGCTCTCGCCCAGCAGATGGAGGAGGATGCAGGCCCTCGCCCCGATGCTCTCGGCGGCGGTCCGAACGCCAACAAAACATCCTCAGAACTTTTCGCTATGGCGCTTCCCTCAGCTCCCGTCATTGACTGGTATGCCATGGAGGAACCCTGGACCCTCCAGACCGGCGGCTACACCTGCGCCCCTGAAGGAGACCCCATCGCCATCTCCCTCGAAGTCCTCAACTATTTAGCTCCTTGATTCTTCTTTTTATGGATCTTCAAGCTGACATAAAGTTCCTTAAAGGCGTAGGAGAGGCAAGGGCAAAACTGCTTGCCTCCGAACTCGACATACATACGTGTGGCGACCTCCTGAACTATTTCCCGACTCGCCACATCGACCGCTCCCGCTTCTACCGCATCCGCGACCTCTATGGCACTGAGATGCCTCACATACAGATAAAGGGGCAGTTTATCAATTTCACTAAGGAAGGGGAGGGGAGCAAGCAGAGGCTAACGGCGACCTTCACCGACGGCGACCGTCTCTGTCAGGTGACATGGTTTTCCAAAATCCAGACCATCGCCAACATGTATCGTCCAGGAGTTGTCTACGTCTTGTTTGGCAAACCAGCCTTCAAATACAATGCCTGGCAGTTTGTGCATCCCGAGATAGAGGTGTTCGATCCTGAGCGTCCCCCGCAAGGATTGCGCGGCATCTATGGCCTTACGGATACACTTCGCAAGCGTGGTTTCACGACCCGTCTCTTACAGACTCTTACCTCCAATTTGCTTGATTCTCTGCCTGTGGGTTCAATTCCGGAGACGTTGCCCATGGAGGTGATGAAGGAGCGCAATCTAATGCCCCTCGATGAGGCAATGAGAAATATGCATCGCCCCGTATCTATGCAGGCGCTTCAGAAGGCTACGGAGCGGATGAAGTTTGAGGAATTGTTTTATCTGGAACTTCACATACTTGAGTTTTCACGCCGTCGAGGTCAGCAACTGCAGGGTCATGTCTTCACTAAAGTCGGTCCATTTTTCAATAAGTTTTATTCGGAGGTGGTCCCTTTCCCTTTGACTGGAGCGCAGAAACGTGTTCTTCGTGAGATTCGCGAGGATATGCGCACCGGGCGGCAGATGAACCGCCTTCTGCAGGGCGACGTAGGCAGCGGTAAGACTCTCGTGGCCTTTATGACGATGCTTCTTGCCGTCGACAACGGGAAGCAGGCGGCCCTTATGGCTCCTACGGAGATCCTCGCCACTCAGCATGCGGAGGCACTCGCCAAGTGGGCGGAGCCACTTGGTATCAATACGGCTCTGCTGACCGGTAGCACACGTACTGCCGAGCGAAGACGCATAGCCGCCGGACTTGCTGATGGCTCTATCCATATGCTGATTGGTACACATGCTCTTATCGAAGACAATGTGGAGTTTCGCGACCTTGGCGTAGCTGTCATAGATGAGCAACACCGTTTCGGAGTGGCGCAACGCGCTCGGCTTTGGAAGAAAGGCTCTGTGCCTCCCCACGTGTTGGTGATGACGGCGACTCCCATTCCGCGCACCCTTGCCATGACGGTCTACGGCGACTTGGACGTCAGTGTGATTGACGAACTTCCTCCAGGCCGAAAACCGATACAGACATGGCTGAGGTTTGACGACAACCGCAATGAGGTGTACCGTCATCTCTGGAATGAACTGCAGAAAGGGCGTCAGGCCTATATAGTCTATCCCCTCATTCAGGAAAGCGAGAAAATCGATATGAAGTCGGCGGAAGAGGGTTATGAGCGTATACGCCGTATTTTCCCTGACGTTGGGGTGAGCCTTGTGCATGGAAAGATGAAGCCGGCTGAGAAAGACTTCCAGATGCAGAAGTTTGCTTCTGGCGAGTCTAAGATACTTGTGGCCACCACTGTCATAGAGGTGGGCGTAAACGTTCCGAACGCCTCCGTGATGATTATTGAGAATGCTGAGAGGTTTGGCCTCTCGCAATTGCATCAGTTGCGCGGCCGTGTCGG
>CAZIAX010000226.1:0-3769 GCA_964537745.1 uncultured Sangeribacter sp. | reverse complement strand
GCCATGTTTGGCAATGTGACCTGCTTCGGCGACGCCACCACCGTCAGCGTTGAGGAGCTTACAGCTGTCGCAAACGGAGAAGGCATTGTGATCGAGAATGGCGTAGCCACCTGCGGCTCTGCAGCTCTCTGGGAAGTCTACACTGCCGACGGCAGCAAAGTGCTGAGCACAAACGCATCCCAGCTCAATCTCAGCAGCCTCAATGGCGGCATCTACATCCTCACCGCCAAAACCGCCGCCAACACCTACACCGCCAAAATCGCAAAATAATTCTATGGAGCCCCGGCTTCCAATCCGGTGATAAAAAGGGGCCAGCTTGGTAGCTGGCCCCTTTTTCTTTTACTTTGCGGCTTTTGCCGCATCCTCATATTCTTGATAATATCCGTCAAGGATATGCCGTATGGCATCCCCAATCTTGATGTAGTCAGCCTGAGTAAGATTGGCAAGTGAGGCCCTCACGCTCCAGTCTGGACCCGCAAAACCACTGCCGTTGAGTAGTACCACGGAGGTCTCTTTGGCAAGCCGCAAGACGATGTCAAGAGGCTCATGCGTCTTCTTAAGCCATTCGCAGAATTCCTCGCCATAGAATTTCTTGCCCCATACCATAATGTCGATTTCCGAGTAATAGCCTACACGGTCCGGATCCTCGACCAGTGTCAACCCAGCCGATTTCCACAGCGACTCAAGTCGACGCTCTATCATATCCTGCATAGCATTCTTATATGCATTCTCTGTGTCGATAAGGCACATCAACGCAAATAGATCCATCTGTATCTGTTGCGGTGTAGATAGACCGGCTGTATGGTTAAGGGCAACTGAACGTGAGTCGGCCACCAAGCGGTCGATAAATTTGATTGCGTCGGGATCTGGCGACAGCGAACGATAGCGCTGGAAAAGGTCCTTGCGCTGTATTTCTGGTTCGGCAGTCAACAGACGGTCGTAGATATTATCTTTGGCAAGGGCTATGACGGCAAGGCGCCAACCTGTTGCGCCAAAGTATTTGGAGAATGAATAGACACACAGTGTATTCTGCGGCAACTCATACATAAGCGACTTGAAGTCTTTTGCAAATGTGCCGTATACGTCGTCGGTGACAATCATCAGGTTTGGATTGTCTTTCTTCACTATCTCAACTATCTTTTTCATGCACTCCTCATCAAGCCTATAGGATGGCGGATTGGAGGGATTGACAAGGCAAAGAAGCTTCACGGATGGGTCGCGCAGTTTGTCTAGCTCGGAATCAGGATACTGCCAAGTGTGGAGCCCCTCCTTATCCATCTCAGAGGCGGAGACATTGATGACGTCAAACTCATAGCGGTCCAGTTCCGGAATCTCCAGATACGGGGTGAAGATAGGGGTCATAAGCGCTATCTTGTCGTGCTTGTTGACGAGATGGTTGGCCTGGAGAGAGTCGAAGATATAGCACATGGCAGCTGTGCCACCCTCAGTGGCGAATAGGTCATATTCCTTGCCTAAGCCTTGGGCATTGTCGCCCATCTCCTTCGCTAAATATGCGCGTACTATCTCTTCCGAATGCTCAAGCATGCGCACTGGGGTGGGATACTGGTCGCCTATAATTCCTTCTGCCCATTCATAAGCAAGGGAATCTGGCTCAATTCCAAGAGTTTCAGTACAATACTTAATTGCCTCATTGAGCAGTATGGCACCGGGAGACGTGGAGTTGACCATCAGGAAATGATTGAGACGCTCCATAGCTCCTTCGCTGGCCGGAATACCGGCTATCCCCGGTTCGGCCTTGAATGTGCGCGTGCATTCAGAGAGGGCCCATTGTCCGAGCAGGAAAAATGCCTCGCGTGGCGTAGTGGCTATCCAATCAGGGTTGCCACGCCCTGCATTCAAAAACTGTCGTGTAGACTTTCTCGCATCTTTCTTAGCGAGATCTATAAGTGTATTCTTAATCTCAAACGGGCTCATCTTAGCGAGCTCGCGTTCCTTATTTTTTATATTTGTCATAATATCTAAGTATTTATATCTTTCTTTGCGTCTTCGCGTGACATCAAAGCAGCACCATCGCCAATCCGCAAAGTATCAGCAAGGTATTGCCGATAGCATAAGTCACTGTATATCCCATTGCAGGCACAGTCGAATTAAGTGTATCCTGGACTGCACCAAGGGCAGCCGTAGTGGTTCTTGCTCCTGCCACGCATCCAAGAGCGATAGCCGGATGAAACTTGAATATCTTGTTGGCCACTAAGATTCCAATCACGAGCGGAAGGCCCGTAGCAAGCACACCAGCGAGAAGCATCTGCCATCCTACCTGCTGCAATCCTGAGATAAACGTAGGGCCAGCCGATATACCGACGACAGCAATAAACATATTCAAGCCCACATTATTGAAGACCCAAACAGCTGAGTCTGGAATCTGACCGAAAGTAGGATGCTTGGAGCGGAGCCATCCAAGTACAAGCCCCGCAATCAAGGCGCCGCCACTCGTAGAGAGGCTTACTGGTATACCACCGAAATGAACAGTAATCGCTCCGATAAGGGCGCCGAGTGCAATACCGATACCGATAAAGACCATATCTGATGCAGTAGTAGGTTTATCAGGATAACCGATATAAGTCGCTGCTGCATTCACGTCTGATACCTGGCCGCTGATGGTCAGCATATCGCCGCGCTGTAGGCGTGTCGAAGCCAACACAGGAATCTCAACATTGCCACGCTTGATGCTGTCGATTGCCACGCCCTTGGTGTGGGGAGACTCGCGGAAATCAGCTACTGTAGCGCCCACCATATATTTCGATGCTACCATAACAGGTATTTTTTCTATCGGGAATGAGAGAAGTGCCGAATCCGAGATTTCTTTTCCAAGCCAGCTCTCGTCTTCGATTGCAAACTCACGTCGGCCTGCTATTACGATATCGTCACCTTTCTTGACGGTGAAATCAGCTGCCGGTTGGTCAGTGATTTGCTCTCCGCTTCTGACGCGCTCTATGAAGAGATGACGTCCATCCTTCTCCATGTAATCTTCAATTTCCTTCACTGTATGAGGGGTATCAAACCACGTGCCGTCAACTTTGTAAGCGCGGTAGACGACCGGTCGCCAGGCGCTCATCAGGGAGGGGTCGTTGGAAGTCGGGTCTTGGTTCATGCTGCGCTCGAGATCCTCAGTCTGTTGCTTCACTTTCTTCACGCCTCCTAAAAGCATCGGGCCAAGAGTGCCGATAATCCATGCCGAACCGATGGTACCGAAAATATAAGTGACCGCATAGGAGACTGGAATGATGTTTATCCAGGTTGTCTTATCAGCATCAGAAGCATTCAGAGTCTGGATGGTATCGTCAGCCACTCCAATTACCGCAGAGATAGTCTGCGCGCCGGCAAATAGTCCGGCGGCCTCGCCCTTGTTATAATGGAATAATTGGGCAACACCGAAAGTGCAGCCAAGCACGATAAGGCACATCACCACAGCAAAAAGCACCTGCTTTATGCCCGAACCCTTAAGGGAGGCGAAAAACTGCGGGCCGACGCTGTAACCAATCGCAAAGAGGAAGAGCAAGAAAAACACTTGCTTGAGAGGCCCTGGGACCGGTATGTCGAGTTGCCCGACGAGCACCCCGACGAGGAGCACCGAGGTGACGGTGCCAAGAGAAAAAGTTTTATACTTCAGTTTCCCTATCCAGAAACCGATACCCAAAGTAAGGAAGATAGCGATCGCGGGGTTATCCCGCAGGGTCTTCACAAGCCAGTCAAGAATTTCCATATCCTAAGTGTTTTTCATAAATAATTTGGAGAGACTTACATAGTT
>CAZIAX010000225.1:0-3771 GCA_964537745.1 uncultured Sangeribacter sp. | reverse complement strand
GCGCTCATATTCGATGGAATGCGCTTCGAAAATCCGCGTAAGACTTGGAAGGGAGCAGGCACTGCAATTCCGGTCTTCTCACTCCGCTCCAGCGAGGATGCAGGCGTGGGTGATTTCTACGACCTCAAGAAGATGGTAGACTGGTGCGTGATTACAGGCCAGAAGATTGTGCAGGTGCTTCCTATCAACGATACCACCAAGACTGGGACATGGGTAGATTCATACCCCTATAGCGCCAACTCTACGTTTGCGCTCCATCCGATGTATCTGAGATTGAAGGCTGTAGGCGCTATCAAGGATAAGGAACGCCGTGATTATTATACCGCAGAGATTGCGAAACTCAATGAGCTTGCTCAAATCGACTATGAGGCCGTCAACAATCTCAAGAACGCATATCTCCATGAGATTTATGCTGAGCAGGGCAAAGCCACTCGTCAGACGGCGGAATATAAGAAATTCGTGGAACGCAATGAATATTGGCTCCGCTCATATGCCGCTTGGTCGGTGCTTCGCGACCGTTTCCACACTGCTGACAACTCCAAGTGGGGAGAATATGCCATCTATGACGAGAATAAGGTGGAGGAATTTATCGCTGCCAACGAGTATGATATCCTTTACTACTACTATGTGCAGTATCATCTCGACCGCCAGCTGCGCGAGGTGCGCGACTATGCCCACCAGCACGGTATAGTCTTGAAGGGAGATATTCCTATCGGTATTGGCCGCGAGAGCGTAGATGCATGGAAAGACCCGCGTCTCTTCAACATGGACTGCCAAGCAGGCGCACCACCAGATGATTTCTCTGTTCTCGGACAGAACTGGGGGTTCCCGACCTATAACTGGGACGAGATGGCACGCGATGGTTTCAAATGGTGGAAACAGCGTTTCCAGAAGATGGCGGAATATTTCGACGCTTACCGCATCGACCATATCCTCGGATTCTTCCGCATATGGCAGATTCCGATGACAGCGGTACATGGTCTGCTCGGATATTTCAATCCTGCTCTCCCCTTCTCGCCTGAGGAACTCAAGCAGAACTATGACTTCTGGATCAATCCTGACATCCAGGCCAATCCATATATCATGGAGTGGATGCTCGGTGATTTCTTCGGCGAATATACCGATGAGGTGAAGGAGGTATATCTCGATGAGATTGGCACTGGACGCTATCGTCTAAAAGAATTTGTCGACAACCAGCGCAAGGTGGTAGATCATTTCGCCAATCTTGAGCCCGACGAGAAAAACACCCGCATCAAGAATGCGCTTATGGGGCTCATCGATGACGTGCTCTTCATCGAAGACCCATATCAGAGAGGACACTATCATCCGAGAATCTCTGCACAGTTTACATATCAGTATCGTGCGCTGACTGACTACGAGCGTTGGTGCTTCAACCGCCTCTACAATGATTTCTACTATCGCCGTATGAACGATTTCTGGTATGGCAAGGCAATGTGGAAACTTCCGCCACTGCTTGACTCGACCGGCATGCTCACATGCGCTGAAGATCTCGGTATGATTCCCGACTGTGTGCCTGAGGTGATGAAGCGTCTGCAGATTCTTGCTCTTGAGATCCAGCGTATGCCTAAAGACCCGAAGGTAGAATTCGGCGAGACATGGCATTATCCTTACTACAGTGTCTGCACCACTTCGACCCACGATATGGATGGCATCCGTGCATGGTGGGAGCAAGACCCTGCCGCTACTCAGCGTTTCTTCAACTATACTCTTAAGGAAGGCGGCCAGGCACCTTACTATGCCGAGCCATGGATATGCGGCAAGATTGTCGACCTTCACCTGAAGAGTCCATCCATGCTCTGCATCCTACCGCTACAGGACTGGCTAAGCACCGATGGAGAACTGCGTCGCGACAACCCGCACGACGAGCTCATCAACATCCCTGCCAACTCCCAGCACTACTGGCGCTACCGCATGCATCTCACTCTTGAGAAGCTCCTTGGAGCCGACAGCTTCAATGCCGGCCTCGCCTCCTGGATAGCTGAATCAAATCGCTAATAATAAATGATGAGTTATTAATGACAAATTGATAATTCTAAACCACTAAAAAAGCCAATGGAAACAGTTTCCATTGGCTTTTTATCTTATGGGTAGCAAGTGCTTATACTAACAACATTTATAATTAATCATTTATAATTAATCATTTGTTATTAATAATTCGGATTAGTCCAGCTTATGGATTACGAGTCCTGAACGGAGCTTAGGCTCAAACCAGGTGGTCTTAGGAGGCATGATGTTGCCGCTGTCGGCGATTGCGATAAGCTGGTCCATGGTGACTGGATAGAGAGCCAGGGCCATCTTCATCTCGCCGCTGTCGACACGGCGCTTAAGCTCCTCAAGACCGCGGATACCACCGACGAAGTCGATGCGCTTGTCGCTGCGAAGATCGGTGATGCCGAGTATATCGCGAAGTATGAGATTTGACGATACTGTCACATCGAGCACTCCGATTGGGTCGGAATCGTCATACGTACCTGCCTTAGCAGTGAGCGAATACCATTTGCCACCGAGATAAAGAGCGAAGTTATGCAGTCCTGATGGATGATAGGTCTCCTCCCCTTTCTCCTCCACGATGAAGCTTTCTGCAATCTTTGCGAGGAATTCCTCTTCTGAGAGTCCATTGAGGTCTTTCAACACGCGGTTGTAGTCGATGATGCGGAGATGGGATGCGGGGAAAGCAACGGCCATGAAGTAGTTGTATTCCTCATCGCCTTTATGGTCAGGATTGTTCTGGGCTTTCTCGTTGCCAACGAGGGCGGCTGCCGCGCTGCGGTGATGACCGTCGGCGATGTATAGAGCTTCGATTTTATCAAATTCCTTTGTGATAGTGTCGATGGTGGCATCATCGTCGATTACCCAGAATGTATGTCCGAAACCATCGGGAGCTACGAAATCATATTCCGGTTCACCCTTGGTGACGTCGCGGATTATCTGTTCGAGAGTCTCGTTATCAGGGAATGCGAAGAATACCGGTTCGATGTTGGCGTTGTTGCAGCGCACGTGTTTCATGCGGTCTTCTTCCTTGTCGCGGCGAGTGAGCTCATGCTTCTTGATGCGACCCTGCATATAGTCGTCGACCCAAGCCCCTACCACGAAACCGTATTGAGTGCGTCCGTCCATCGTCTGGGCATAGATGTAGTAGTTTTCCTTTTCGTCTTGCACGAGCCATCCCTTCTCCTGGAAGTTCATGAAGTTTTCTACGGCCTTGTCGTAGACGTCGGGGTGATGCTCGTCAAACCCCGGTTCGAAATCGATTTCCGGTTTGATGATATGATAGAGTGATTTCTCGTTTCCTTCGGCCTCTTTGCGGGCCTCTTCTGAGTTGAGCACGTCGTAGGGACGGGAAGCAACCTGCTCCACTAAGTGTTTAGGAGGACGAACCCCCTTGAACGGTTTTACTTTAGCCATGATATTATTGAGTTTTAGGTTAATATTAGTCACGAAGTAATCTGCAAAATCTCACAGAATCTCTACTTGTCGGATTATTTAATTAATCATTAATAATTTATCATTAATCATTAGATTGACAGTCAGCGCAGATGCCATATATGGTGATAGCGAAACTTTCCGGCGAGAAATCCTCCGGATTTATTGCCATCACCTCTCCGGCGATATGTTCATTCTCAATCTCGCGAATCTTGCCGCATCGCTTGCATACGAGATGTATATGGTTGTCGTGCTTCACCTCGTAAAAAGCAGTGTTCTGACCGAAAACGTTTTTCGACAGAATGCCGGCTTTCTCGAGCAGTTCGA
>CAZIAX010000224.1:0-3772 GCA_964537745.1 uncultured Sangeribacter sp. | reverse complement strand
ACTGAGCGCGACAAGCGCAATATCGGTTATGCCGTAGACCTTGGTGTAGATTTCATCGCGCATTCGTTTGTGCGTTCGGCTGCCGACGTGAAGGAAGTGCAGGCAATACTCGACGAGCGACACTCACCCATCAAGATAATCTCGAAGATTGAGAATCAGGAGGGCATAGATAATTTCGACGGCATCCTGGAGGCTTGCTACGGTATCATGGTGGCACGCGGCGACCTTGGCATCGAAGTGGCTGCCGAGAAGATTCCCGGCATTCAGTCGATGATGATACATAAGTGCATCAAGGCGCATAAACCCGTGATTGTGGCTACCCAGATGCTCCATACTATGATCGAGCATCCTCGTCCTACGCGTGCTGAGATTTCCGACGTGGCAAATGCAGTTTATCAGCGTGCCGATGCCATTATGCTCTCAGGCGAGACAGCCTACGGTAAATATCCCGTTGAGGCAGTGACCACTATGACCAAGGTTGCCGTAGAAGTAGAGACATCGCTCCGGCAGAAAATGGAGATACCTCCACTGACCGACGACGACATCACATCCTTCCTGTCCCGCCAAGCTGTGCTTTCAGAGACGCGTGTAGGCACCAAAGCTATTTTCACGGATGCCTTTGGAGGCATCGCCGCACGTTTCATTGCCTCTTTCCGTGGCAACAATCCTACCTTTGCCATTTGCCACAACATGGAGGTATATCGTTGGCTGGCACTTAGCTATGGCGTGGCCGCATACTATTATCCTCATGAAGGGAAAGAGGATCCTCGCCATTCTGTAGAGGCGTTGAAGCGTATTGTGTCGGAAGACCATATCGGTCTTGACGACCGTATCGCATACCTGACCGGTACCAAGCGTGGCACCCGTGCGCTGGAAATCCTCACCCCCGGTGAAGTGATGGAAGAAGAGTGAGGTATATATAAATATAATTAGGAAATTAGCAATCGCCCTAAAAGTCAGTCTGCGACTTTTAGGGCGATTTATTATAAGTTTATTCGATGCTTAAAGCACGATTTTGAGGCTTTCCTTACCGCTCCTCACTACGTATACTCCAGTGCCGACATCCGCACGTCCGGCACCCTGAAGAGTTGCCACCTTGCGGCCATCGACCGTATAGATCTCCACAGGAGCAGCTGAATAGTCTACTACTATGCAGCCACCATCACGGTGAACACTCAGTGCGGAAGCGGAGTCACTCCAGACACTCTCCACCTCAGTGACCTCCATGCTGCCGATAGTCACATAGCAGTTGGCCGGCACAGTCACGGTGCTTGCCGAAGCGCTAAATGAAGGATTGGAATTGTACGACTTGGAAAGAATTTGGTAAGCCGAATTTTCTTTCTTTGTGAAGTTGACTGTCACTGTAATCTCCTTATCGGCATTGGGGTTGATTACGGTGTAAAGTTCCTTATTCCCGGCGCGAGAAACCATTGTGCGGCCACCTGCCCAGTTTGCTTGAGCGCAGTTGTTTTCGAACGAAGCTGTCTCAGCAAAGAGGTCGGTATTATTGTTGCGCAATGCAATCAGTTCGGAATAATTGTCATAGAGGCCTTTTCTATTGGCATCATCGAGAAGGTTCCAGCGTACGGTCTTCGGATCGGTGTTATTGCCGCCGTTGCTGTTCTTCGTGTTGTCGTAGTTGCCAAGTTCGGAGAACTGCCATATCATGTGGGCACCTGGTGCAAGAATCATCTGCGCGGCTGCAGAGCCGAGACGGTGCATGGAGTTGGCAACGTTTCCTTTCACGCCAGCCACACCCCATTGGGTCTGCTTGTAGGCGAGGCGCTGCTCGTCGTGGCTCTCAAGGTAGGAGACTGTAGAGCCCCAGAGGCGGCTGCCGTCCTTAGGAGCGTAGAAACGGTTCATGTTGCTGTCACTTTGGTATCCCATGGCAAACTGGCACCCGGCCTCGTTGACGTTGGCCCAGTTGAGCTGACCGGTAGCTGCCATTGCATTCTCCTCCTGAGCTGTAGCCAGATTCTCGTTGATGAAATATGCGTTGGGGTTGACAGCCTCCACCACTTTCTGCAGCTCGCGCATGCGGTCGATACGCGACTGATTGAAGGCGTTGGTGGCAGCATCACCATTATTAGCATAAGAATCATTGTTGCCGAGACCCTTCACGAGGTCGAAACGGAAACCGTCGAACTTATACTCCGTCATCCAATACTCGAGAACGTCCTTCCACTGCTCCTGAACCATCGGGAAGCCCTGGTTCCAGTCGTTGAGGACGCTGTAGGCGTGAGGGGCATTGACATTGTAGAAGGGATTGTTGCCGGGAGTATACATCTGATACCATGGATGAAGGCCGTCGCTTTGGTTAAACACCATGTCGAGGATGACTGCGATTCCGTTCTGGTGGCAGATATCGATAAACTCCTTGTAGTCGTCGGGAGTGCCATACGCCTTGTCGGGAGCGAAATAGAAGTTGGGGTTGTAGCCCCATGAGATGTTGCCGTTGAATTCCATTATCGGAAGAAGTTCGATTGCGTTAACGCCGAGAGTCTTCAGGTAAGGGATTTTCTCGATAGCCAGACGAACAGTACCGTTGCCATCAGCCTTTCCTTCCGTGCCGGTAAAGTCGCGGAAAAGGAGCTCATAGATGATGAGGTCGGAAGCAGCGGCACCCTTGAAGTTTTTCACCTTCCAGTCGTAGTCGTTGATATTGCCTTGATATATAGCCAATGGTATTCCATCGATTTTATCAAATGGATAGGCAGGAAGGTTCGGGTAGACGTCGGTTGTAATATACTTGTCGTTCCAAGGGTCGAGCACCAGACGGGCATATGGGTCGCCAACTTTCTGAGAGCCGTCTACGAGGAAATAATAGCCATATTGCTTGGTGTTGTCAAGACCATCGACAGTGATCCAAAAGTAACGCATACCGTTGACGTCTTGGTATTTCATGGTATATTTGTTGTCGGATGCATAATCGTTCCAGGCTCCGATGAGCATTACATTGCTCTTTCCGGGAGCACCAAGGCAGAATGTCACGCTGCCGTCGGCATTCTTTACGGGACCCATCTTGGGAGTGCCGCCGGGATAATTCTCGGCCTTTGACTCCTCGATGTAAGTGTAATGCTGCACGTCGGTCACAGTCTCCCCGTCGGCTGTAGCGGTAGCTTTTACCTCATATTCGCCGGGACCCGGGAAAGTGTAGTCTACACTTAAAAGTTTGGAGGCTTTTACGGAGCCAATCTCCTTGTCATTTACGGTCAGAGTTATGTCGGCAGCCTTGGTGGCGCCTACGTTGAAGGTGACCTGGGAGTTGAGAGGAGTGATTATGGAGCCTGAGAGTCCAGACTCGATGGCCACTTGTAGGCCGGAAGCGACTACATTGAGGAAGATATCTGCGCCACCATCGGCTCTGCCGGTTTTTGAGTTATCTGCAGTGCGGAATACGAAGGCCAGGCGTGTCACATTGACTGTAGGGTCAGTGATGCCGTAATACTCACGGATATCGCCGATGTAGAGCTGCCAGGTATTCTCACTGACATACGTGAGTTGATATTTGTCGACGTTGTTGCCCCAGGTGGGAGCATTGACCCAATCCTGGCCATTGCTTAGGCAAGCTCCTGTATGGGCATATACCTTTGCGGTAGCAGGAAGCCCCATCATTCCTTTGTTGCCTTGGTCGGCATGGAAAAGAATCTTCACGTCTTTCGCATCCTCCTGCAGAGGTGAAGGATCGGAAGTGACCTGGGCACTGATGCCCAGCGCTGTCGCAGCGAGCAGCAGCAGCGTCATCAAGTAAGTTTTTATCATATAAATA
>CAZIAX010000223.1:0-3777 GCA_964537745.1 uncultured Sangeribacter sp. | reverse complement strand
TGAGATACTTGCGCATTTTGTCGCGGTTGAAGACGAGCTCACCGAAGTATTCAGAAGGACGGGCTACGGGAGTCTCTACGTCGAGGGCCTTTTTCTTGAAGGCATCCTGTACAACGTCAAATCTAAGTTTGCTCATAACTTAAGTATTTTGAAAAAATTTACCTGTTGATTTCTTGTTATTGTCAAAAATAGAAGAGAGGCTAATCTCCCTTTCGGGGAAACCAGCCTCTCTTTATGTCTTAGCTTGCCATGCATCAAATAATCATCGCCGGACTGGTGCGGCGAGAATACACAGACAAGCGAACCTGAACCTGGTCCAAGTTCTGCTGCTGGTTTTGCTGCTGGGCAATATGTAGAATCGTTCTTGTCATAAGATTTTCCTTTTCGGGTGCAAAATTACACAATATTTTTGAATTTGCAAAATATTTTTAAAATAAATTTAAATTTGCTTTCGGAGTCGTGCTGGAGCGATGCCAAGGCGGTCTCGGTATTTGGCTACCGTACGGCGACTTATGTTGAGGCCATCGTCTGTGAGCATCTGGGTGATTTTCTCATCGCTAAGCGGATGCTTCTTGTCTTCGGCGTCTACCACACGGCGTATCTCGGCCTCTATCTTGCGGTTGGTGAGGGATTCTGTGTCCTCTTCTCCGGCATTGTCGCCCACGGTGTCGCTGAAGAAGAAGCGAAGCGGCAGGATTCCCCATGGGAGAGCCACGTGCTTGTTGGCAGTGCAGCGGGATATGACGGAGGCATCCTGGCCCGTAAGTTTTTCGATATCCTTTATCATCATGGGTCGCAGACGATAGATGTCTTCCGTCTCGAAATATTCACGCTGGATTTTCACTATGGCGGTGACTACCGACATCATGGCTTGCTGCCGGAGCTGCAGGGAGCGGATGAAGTCACGGGCATCGTTGTAGCGATTGAGGATAAACTCGCGGTCGGCGTTGTCTTTCAGCTTCTCCATTCGCTTCTTCATATCCGTCTCGGCCTGAGAGAAGGTCTCGCTGATGCGAAGTTCGGGGATACGGTTGTTGAGCGTGATGGTGGGTTCAGGCCCAGAGGTGTCGATGATTACGTCGGGGATAATGGTGTTGGTGGCAGTCGGTACAGAGTCGATTGAGGCACCTGGTTTAGGGTCAAGGGTACGTATAAGGTCTATAGCGGCTGTCACCCGTTGCTGAGATATTTTCAGCCGGCTGACGAGGAGATGCGTGTGGAGCATGGAGAAGGCCTCATACTGCTCGTTGAGGATGCGGAGTGCATCGTCGCGTTCCTGCGAAGGAGGGAGGTATTCAAGTTGTATGGAGAGGCAGTCGGCGAGGGAGACTGCGCCGACGCCATGAGGCTCGAGGGTGCGGACCACGGCGAGACCTTCGTCCATGACCTCTTGCGGGAGGTCGATGCCTTCTGAGAAGGCGAGGTCGTTGACAAGGAAGGCCGGATCGCGCTGAAGGCGGCCGTTGGTATCGAGGTTGCCGACAATGAAGCGTGCGGCAGTCAGTACGTCAGAGTCAAGATGGAGTTGGCCGAGCTGTGCGATAAGGGAGTCGTAGAGAGAGGGTGCTGAGTCGGGCATCGGCATCTCGGAGTAGTCGTCGGAAGAAGAGTGGCGACGGGTGGCGTTCCATTCGGTCTGCGTGGGCGAGATAGATGGTTCGGATTCGCGGTAAGTCTCGGCGTCCACTGCCTCAAGAGCTGGGTTGGCCTCCATCTCGCGCTCCACCTCCTCATCGAGTTCGGGCGCAGTCATCTCGAGCATCTTCACGAAGCGAAGTTGCTGCTGGGTGAGGCGCTGCGTCAGGCGCTGCTCAATGGCTATGTTCTGCCGGCTCTTTTCCATACTGCAAAATTACGCATTTTTTGCCACATAGCCAAATTTAAGGGCAGCTACGCCCGCTCCTGCGTCCGCGAGCCGGCCCAACCCCCGAAGCATATACTGCGTAGCCGTGGAACGGAGGCGTCTCGCCTACGCCGTGCCGACATTCCCTAACTATGGCCCGACACAATCAAAGCAGGAATGTCACCCCAAGCGAAAGAGGGCTAAAATTGATCGTCGAATTGTCTTTAAGGACTTTCATCGGGGAGTAGCGGACGTAGACGCCGAGGGCACTGTGATAAGAAAGAGAGGCGAAAAAGTCAACTGTGACAGGACGCCGGTCGAAGTTTTTCGTGAAGTATTCGCAACGGTTGCCTGCCGCGTCGTCGTATATGCCTTTGATTGAGGAATATGTGTTGAAGTTGAGGATGGGACCCATACGCCATTTCAGGTATGTCTTAGGAATCCGCCAGGTGTACATCAAGGGCACCTGCAAGCTGAATACTTTCAGCTGGGACGCCCGGACCCTTGCACCTTCCGGAGCACTCCCCCACTCCACGCCCCCTTTGCCGTCGGGTTGCAACCACTGGCCGAATGCCGTGGCCTTATAGTTGCGCCAGTCGAAACCGAGGCCAAGATAGATTCGAGAGCGTGAGAATTCGTAGCCTACGTTGAGGCAACTGAGCCAGTTGATCTCAAATGATTTCGACCATTGGAGTCCTCCCCCGCCGGTCTGGTCCATGGCATTGGTCAGGCCAATGCAGAGCCCATCGGCAGACACTGACCAGCCATCGCCGAAGCAACCGCAATCATAATTCTTATTGCGGTGGCCGCATGGGAGTTGGGGAAGGTTGAAGATTGACCTCGTCTGGTGGCGGGAGGTTGTTACCTTTGCGCTGTCGGGGTAAGATATCAGGATAGACTCGCCGTTTCCTGGGATTGATACGCGCGTTCCAGCTGATGATTCGGTGATTATCACCTTGTCGGGATTAGTGACTGAGAGTAGGGTGTCGGGGGACTCTGCCATTAGATATAAAGGCAAGAAAAGAATTATCAGAAGTATATATTTTTTCATATTCACTTTTGTATTTGTTTTACAATTCAAGTTTCACTTAAACCTATAAACCCATAAACCTAAACTTTCGCCTGCGAAAGTCTAATTAGTTAGAAGTTGATGGTGGCGCCGAGCGACCAGGATTTGAGTTGCGGGCCAAAGGGGGATTGGAAGACAGTCATTGGACTCCAAGAAGCGTAGACCCCGAGTATGTCGCAGATGCCGAGGGATGCTGTAAGTTCGGCGGTGAAGAGACGTTGCTGAAAACCTTTGTAACGTGTCGTGTACTTAGAGGTGTCGATTTTCAGTTCAGTACGAGCCGAGGCGTAGGTATTGAAACAGCCAACTGCTCCGGCTACGAAGGTGACATCGCGCCCTATAGGAATGGTAAAGAGCAATGGAACTTGGAAATTTATGATCTGGAATATATTGTATCGAATATCATACCCCTCTTGCACCGGAATCAATACGAGTTTTGAACCATCCTTCGCAAAGACGAAACCATCCTGAGCACGATAATTCTGAGTGCCGAATCCCAAGCCAACTGAGAATGAGGGGGTGAATGGCCCATGACTCCAGCGAAGAGCTATCACATTTCTGATACCTGCTTCCATAAAATTCTTTATATTTCCTTTATCGGAATAGTTGAAACGCTGGCCAACGTAAATATTGCCTAAGGCTATAATAGAAGTCTGAAGTCTTCTTCTTGATGAGCTTTTTGACTTTGACTCTCTGCGGTTTCCTATTCCGAATGGTATCTCAAAGTCGAGGGAGGGCTCATCATCGGCATCGTCGGGCTCTTCCACTGTCACTTCGTATGTGAAGAGGTCTTGGGTGTAGTCGTTTTGGGTAGTGACTTCTATGGTGGTTGTGTCGCCGGAGCGGGAGACGGTAAGGTTTGATG
>CAZIAX010000222.1:0-3810 GCA_964537745.1 uncultured Sangeribacter sp. | reverse complement strand
CAAATCATATAGTCACCGATATTATCGGGAGTAAGTTCGTATTTCTTCATTATGCAGCTTGTTTTGAGTGATACTTGTGGAGATCGAAATCACGAATACCGGAACATAGAGCTTCGCACAGCTTCCGCGCGATTGTCACCTCTACGGCGTTTCCGATATATTTCTTTTGCTCCGCTTGGGTGCCTATGAGGACATAATCTTTCGGGAAGCCCATGATTAGCTTTAATTCCTCAATCATAAGCATTCGCATCTTTATATCGACAATTCCATACAGAGCCATAAATTCCTTAATCTTTACCATCATGGGGCTGTCGTTGTCAAAAATCCTTATAGCTACGTCTCCGGCTTCAGTGACGATGAGATAAGGAGGGCGCTTATCCATTCGCGCGATGAGGGTAAAACAAGGGTCTTCGATTGATGAGCCAGCCGAGCCGAATTGAGGGTTCATGAGAAATCTTTCGGCAGTGACGAGCTTCTGCTTAGGATTTGTCAGGACGGCAGGATTAGGAGAGTCTATGCTTGAAATCTGACCTCCACCCGAATACTCATTCGCCATGAAATGACAGGACACCTTTGTGAGCTTATCCTTTGTCGTGAGTGTCGGAGCAGGACGATCGAGGGCAAGATTATAGCCGTTGCCGTACTGAACGGAGATAAAAGCCAAACGGTCTTTTGTTGTCAGAGTGGGAGCCGGACTTTCTACGGAATGATTATGCCCATTGCCATAGTATGCCGAAATGAACATGTGATGATCTCTTGCCGTCACTGTCCCGGCTGGACCCTCCACTGAAATATTCTTACTTGCAGGGTGACCGCTGTATTGCTTTGAAAGAAACGACACCTTTGCGAGAGCCAAACGATTTTGACACGCCACAGTAGGGCAAGGATTATCAAGCGAGGGAGGGCAGTATTTCCCGGTCTTTTGATTGACGGAGTTATATTTTATCATGAAGGCTTCTTTGCCACCTGCCACAAACTTAATAAGCCCGGCATATATTCTTTCAAGGGTCTTTTCGGAGAGCGGCTTCTTACGCCCGAAGATACTCTCACCCTCATTCTCAAAGTCGAGGACTTCTCGCACAGGACGCCACTTCTCCATATCATCGAAAAGGCTCTTATCTCCATTCTTGCAATGAGTGGCTTCGGGGAAGATAATTGGGAGACCTTTCCGCGCGAAGATACCGAAAAACCTTTTGCGCGATGTGTATGCTCCATAATCGGCGGCGTTAAGGATACGATGCTCAAAGTTGTAGCCATAGCGTTTTACGTTCTTAACCCAACGGAGATAACTCTTGCCCTTATCCATGGAGAGCGGCTTGCCGTTTTCGTCCACTTCTCCCCATGACATAAATTCCTCTACATTCTCAATCTGAATGTAGTCGGGGTTAATAGCTTCGATATAGCGGAAAAGATGTTCTGCAAGAGTACGGCTATCTGCATCACGCGGCATTCCACCTTTTGCCCGGCTGAAATTGGTGCATTCAAGCGAAGCCCAAAGAACGGTCAATGCTTCGGGATTGTCGGCACGACACTGTTTCAGATGATCCACCATAGGAGTTAAATCCAACGTGCGAATATCCTCAGTGAAGTGCATAGCTTCAGGGTGATTGGAAGCGTGAGAACTGATAGCGTTTGCATCATGATTGACACAAGCGACAACCTTTGCACATTCCTCCCCATCGAGGCGAGCGGTGTTAACCCCTGTAGATGTTCCTCCGGCACCGCAAAAGAGATCTATGTATAGTAAGTTTATCATGCTTCTTTATCGTTAAGTTTCATCATAGCTGAAGCGCAAGCAAGAGCATTTTTCGCGAGAGTCACAACCGTCTCCGCGGTCAATGTAGCAGCCGAAACAATGGCAGGATTGCTCAACATTCCCTGCAACGCATGAGCGGCTATGACATAGCGAGGGGCAAGAAGACAGATAGTTCGTTCATCTGTGCCAGGAACAATCCGAGCATTGTCAAGAGCCTCCTTCGCCTTACGTTGTACCATTTCGCTGTATCGCTGACGTTCATGTCTCCTAAACTCAGCGACACACGCTTTGCAGCGGTGCTTGTATGATTTTGAAAATTCATCGAGCGGTTTCATTTCTCCGCATATTTCGCATTTCTTATTTTCCATGATTGATATTGATTATCTTCGTGATTTTCCTATCAGCGGAATGACGTTGTAGGTCTTAAAGCGGTCCACAATACGACCGTATTCATCTTTCTGCTGAAACTTCATTTTTAGCTGTTCATCGGTGAGGTTGGTAGTCAGGTGTGCAAACCTCTTATCAAACTCACCCAAATTCGCCCATATCTCATTGCGAGCATGGAGGAAGTCATTAACAATAGTCAAAGTGTCGATACCGTAGAACGGTCGATTTTCCACGCCAATGTCATTTAAGCACAAGCTGACGGGATTGCCGTTAAATCCTCTGCCTTCCTTCTCATTGTAGAGAAAGCGGTCAATGTTATTGTGTATCGAATAATAATTGACCATCTGAGTGACCGAGACATTATAGAAGAACCGAGGATTGTTCGTCCGCTTGAGATATTCTGAAAATATCTGCATCAGCATAGTCTTGCCTACGCCGACACCACCTTGCAGGAGAATGTTCTTGTGCAGCTTGTAGCCACGACCGGGAAAGACTTGCTCCGCCAAGTCACACTCATTGAAATAGTAGAGCAAGAACTTGATTACATCGCGGTTATTATCATCAATCTCAAACTTGCGGCGTTGAGGTTTCAGAATGATCTCGTTGGCTATATACTTCAGCAACTCAACATGGGCAGCGAACACAGCACGATCAGCCAAGTCAGGCATATTAAGGCGAGTTTTCCTAATATCTTTCTCCGCTTGCGTTATGACCGGACCGATAGTAAGGAAAGCATTAGCCTCCTCTTTTTTTCGCTGCTGCATCAACTGCAACACGCCTTGATCCCATTGCACATTGCCTGTGGGCTTAACTCCGTATTGCGCGAGAGCTTCTATTAGACATTGGGGATATGACATAATTCTAATTATCTACGCCTCCGAAGCCTCCCTTATATTCATAAGGATTGGTGTTTGTCGGCTGAGGTTGTGCTTGTGTTCGTTGTTCCTTTTCTTTCTCAAATTGCTTTTGAAGCCAATAACAGAAATTGCTTTTTGCATCTTGGAGGGAGTTATGCTGCTTATGACATTTGAGGGCAAAATCTGAAAGATAGAAATCCAGCCTTGCAACCTCTATTCCATATCGCATACAGACAGACTCTTTCCATTGTGGGCTACGCTTCATTTTCGTAACTTCCTCCTCGATACTCGCTTCATATTTCGGAGGTACAGACGGAGCTGGAGTTGGCGCAGGTGTTTCGGGAATCGGTTTAGGCTTGGGGGCTGACTTCGGTTTCGTCTCCTTCTTTAGAGGCGCCGGGGCTTGTGGCTTAACCCGGTTTTGTTCGGGAGGTTGAGGATTAGACGGGGTTTCCGGCTCCTCAACAGATAGAAGATTAAATTCCTTAATCACACCACAACGGCGTGATGAGGTGCAAATGCGGCGATAACGCTCTTGAATACCCTTAGAAGTCAGAACCTTTGCAGACTCAAACAATTCCTTAGACAACAGACCAATGTTCATGCAGCAATCAATGACTTCCTGTATATACGCCTCAGTATATCCCGACTGCTCCGAGAATATAAACGGCAACTCCTTATCCCACTTTACATAATACCCATTGCGATAGATATTACACAGCAGGAGAGCATAAACAGTGATAGCCTTGCCACCTTGATACTTGATGAGTTTCCTAATTCGTATGTCCTGAAAGAAATCCACCTCAAAGG
>CAZIAX010000221.1:1818-3818 GCA_964537745.1 uncultured Sangeribacter sp. | reverse complement strand
CTCGAGACAGCCGATGCTTTCGCTCATTTCATAGACGCCGACACCAACATAATCCAGGCTATCCTCCTTTGCGATTTCAATGGAGAAGTGATATCCATTGAGGAAATCGAGAAGACATGTGGCACCGACGTGGCTTCAATGCTCCGCGCGCTGGAGGAAGTGGCCCGTTTTTCCGCAAAACGGAATATACAGAATCAGGATAACTTCAGAGGACTGATGCTCTCGCTTGCCGACGATATCCGCGTCATCATCATCATGATAGTGCGCGACCTCGTGCTTATGCGCCGCATCAACCTCCACCCCGATACTGAATGGGTCAGCAATATGGCCTTTGAGGCCAATGTGCTCTACGCACAGCTCGCCCACCGTCTCGGCCTATACAAGATAAAAGGTGAACTCGAAGACCTTTCACTTAAATATACCAACCGCGAGATCTACAAGCAGATAGCCAACAAGCTCAACGAAACGAAACGCTCTCGCGACGCGTATGTGGAGAAATTCATCGCGCCTGTCAAGAAAAAACTTGAGGACGCAGGCCTGACATTCTCCATAAAGGGACGCACAAAGTCCATATCTTCAATATGGGCCAAGATGAGAAAGCAGAAGGTAGACCTCGACCGCATCTACGACCTCTTCGCAATCCGCGTCATCATCGACACACCGCCGGAGAAAGAGAAGAGCGACTGCTGGCTCGCCTACTCCATCCTCACAGACATGTACACCCCTAACCCATCGCGCATGCGCGACTGGATATCCATCCCGAAGAGCAACGGCTATGAGAGTCTGCATGCCACCGTGATGGGTCCCGACTCAAAATGGGTGGAGGTGCAGTTCCGCACGAAGAGAATGGACCTCGTGGCAGAGAAAGGTCTTGCTGCACACTGGCGCTACAAGGGCGTGAAGTCTGACTCCACCGACCAGTGGATGAACAATATCCGAGATATCCTCGAGGCAGGCAAGGACGACCCCATGCAGCTGATGAAGGATATCCGCATGGATATCTACACCAAGGAAGTTTACGCCTTCACTCCTAAGGGCGACCTCTTCAAGCTTCCTGCCGGAGCGACGGTGCTCGACTTCGCCTTCTATATCCACACCAATGTTGGAGCACACTGCACAGGAGCAATTGTCAACGGACGCCACCGCAAGATAAGCCATGTGATACAGAGCGGCGACACCGTCGAGATACTTACCTCCGCCACACAGTCGCCAAAGTCTGACTGGATGAACATTGTAGTAAGCTCGAAGAGCCGCAACAAGATTCGCCAGAAACTCCACGAGCAACTTCAGGCACGTGCCGACCTCGGCAAGGAGGAACTTATGCGCCGCGCTAAAAACCGCAAGATAGAGATTGACGAGTCCATGCTGATGAAACTCATCAAGAAAGAGGGCTACAAATACGTCAACGAGTTCTTTGCCGACATTGCCGACGGAAAGATAGATGCAGGTAAGTTTATCAACACCTATCAAGTTGCTACCGCTCCTGAAGACCAAATAGAACGCACAACGGCCGAGGATTTCGAGCTCATACGCGACGATCAGGAATCAGCAGGCGATGTGCTAACCATCGGAGAGAAATCAATCAAGGGGCTCAGCTATAAGTTTGCCAAATGCTGCAATCCTATCTATGGCGACAAGGTGTTCGGTTTTATTTCTTCCGACGGAATGGTGAAGATACACAAGACCGACTGTCCGAACGCGGCCAACATCCGCGGCAGATATCCCTATCGCCTCATCCGCGTGGAATGGAGCGGCAAGGGTGGTTCGGAACTTCCGGTACAGCTCCGTATCGTAGGGCAGGACGATATAGGCATCATTGCCAACATCACCTCCATCATCAGCAAGGAGAGCAAGGCTTCGCTGCGCAACATCAAGGTGGATTCCGACGACGGTCTCTTCCAGGGCTACCTCACGCTTGGAGTCTCCGACAATACGGTACTTTCTTCTATAATTAAGAAGATTAAGACTGTGAAGGGAGTGAAGGAAGTGAGTCGAGTTTA
>CAZIAX010000221.1:0-1718 GCA_964537745.1 uncultured Sangeribacter sp. | reverse complement strand
GAGCGAGTGCAGGCCGAGAGGGAGAAGTGGGAGGCTTCGCTTCCTGACTCTCTGAAGGCTGTAGAGCGGCAGTCCGACTCTATAAAGGCGGAACTGGAGGCTCTTAACAATCGTTTTGATGCTATGGTGCATACTTTCGACTACGTGGATAATCCTCGTGAAGTGGAAGGATACTACATAGCCGGAGCCTGGAAAGGAAACTATCCGCTGACGAGCACCGGTCTGGTAGCCAGAATAACGAAGAACGAAAAACTTGAGCTTATTGCGGCTCTCGCCGGAGGAGCTCATTTCAATCAACTGAGAGTTGTGGCGAATGGACAGACCGCCGAAACCTCTGTAGTTTCACACGACCAGGCACTCAATTACCGCATGATAGGATTAAATACTGTTTGCTTCTCCGACAGTGCGGCAAATTCTTGCGCAAAGTTGATAGCTGAGAACAATGGAAGTGATGTGAAGATAGTTTATCTCGACGGAGGCAAACAGACAGGGACACTCTCCTACCCCAAGCAGTCACAGTCGACAATGACGTCTACCTGGAATCTCTATGAAGTGTATTCCCGTATAGCTTTGGATGAGAGGATGATACCGATGTTGGCCAAGAAAGGAGCCATCATTTCGGCGAAAATCGAGGAAGTGTCTAAGAAAACTGAAGACTGAAGACTCCCCATGCGGCTTGTCCGCAATCTGAAGACTGAAGACTGAAGACTAATAACATAACCCTAAAATATAGATAGCATGAATCTTACAGAGAAAGATCTGGAGACCTTGAAGAAAAAAGGTATCACAGAAGAAAAGTTTGAAGAACAGCTTGTAATGCTTAAGGAGGGATTTCCGTTCCTCAAGATAGAAGCAGCAGTGACTCCCGGTCATGGACTGACAGTGCCCACACCAGAGCTCATCAAGCAGAGCGAGGAGATGTGGCAAAAATACCTCGCCGGAGGAGCAAAAGTGATGAAGATGGTGCCAGCAAGCGGCGCGGCCTCCCGTATGTTTAAAGACCTTTTCTCATTCCTCAACGGCAAGAGCAACAAGCCCGACAATGACTTCATGAAGAAGTTTTTCGAGAATATCGAGAAGTTTGCCTTCTTCACCAAGCTCAATTTCCTTTGCCTGCAGCTCTTCGGCTACAGCGTATCGAGCCTCGTCAAGATGGGTCGCTACAAAGATGTGGTCGACGTTCTTCTCAATAAGGTAGGCCTCAACTACGGAAAACTTCCCAAGGCTCTTCTTGAGTTCCACAAGGAGATGGGTGGAAGCCGCACTCCTCTTCAGGAGCATCTCGCTGAAGGCGCACAGTATGCTGCGGGTAAAGATGGCAAGGTGCATCTGCACTTTACCGTATCAGAAGAGCATGTGCCATTGGTAGAAGCTAAGCTTGAGGAGATAAAGAGCGTGATGGAACACGCTTACGGAGTGGAATATGACATCACACTCAGTGTGCAGAAACCTTCTACTGACACCGTAGCCTCAAAGATGGATGGCACACCTTATTATGAAAATGAGGAACTCTTCTTCCGTCCCGGCGGTCACGGTGCGCTTATCGAGAACCTGAACGACCTCAATGCAGACGTGATCTTCATCAAGAACATCGACAACCTGGTACCCGATGCACTTCGTCAGCCCACTATCACATACAAGATGGTACTCGGCGGTATCCTCGTTGGTGTTAAGGCTAAGATTGACAAGTATTGCGAGAAACTCGCCAAGGGTGTTCC
>CAZIAX010000220.1:0-3825 GCA_964537745.1 uncultured Sangeribacter sp. | reverse complement strand
ATGCAAAGTTAATTGGAATTTTTCATTATTCCAAATTTTTCAGCATTTTAGTTTGATTTTTTATGTCTTTTGCCACAGAATCCTCAGTATTCGGGCCAATAACACGCCCTGCGACCCGCTTGGCGCCCTCCACAGCATTCTCCACCACGACAGCATCATCGGCTATCTGAAGAATGGGAATATCGTTGACATTATCGCCATAGGCCACTATCCTGTCGGGGTGAGATATGCCGGCAAGAATGCGGACGGCATTCGCTTTCGACGCCTCCGGACCGAACACTTCCATAAGGGCTATATCCTCGCCATACATATCATGATAAAATACGGCCCGAAGATCTGTGGCCTCCTTTATCTCGCCGTAGACACGCTCCACTTCTTCAGTAGGGCGCATACTGTAGAAGAGCACAACCCTGTCGAGTCTATCAGGCAACTGGCTGCTGCCGTTCCCGTCGACATGAAATTTCTTGTAGGGGGTAGTAAGACGCTCCTCCATAAATCCTCGCTCCAAATCGCTCATCTCGCCGAGATGATAGATATGAATGATATTATCCTCGCCAAGAATATAGACGAACGTGCAGAGATTATGCTTCTTATATAACGAGACAAGACGGCGGGCCGTCTCCTCGCTATGGAATGACGCATGGATATAATGGTTGTCCTTACGGTCCCAGATAGCTGCACCTGTCATGACAATCAGAGGCAATGTGCAGTCAATGTCGTGAAGGATAGGGCCGACTGTAGCTGGAGTACGCGCCGTGGCTACGCTGAACATCGCCCCGGCGGCAATAGCCTCGTTGATAAGGCGCGCACTTTCTGCGCTAATCTTTCGGTCAGGACCAAGAAGCGTGCCATCGAGGTCGGAAACAAACAGGGTCTTCATAGATTATTTGTCTCTCCTTATCTCGATTATCTCCGCGTCGCTCACCTGCGATTCTACCGTATAGCGGACCCTGTTTCCATCGGATGCAATTGTCTCCTCAGAAGAATAGGAGTGAATTTCGGTATACTCCACATCCACGGCATATTCCTTAGGGATAAGCGGACCCGAGGAATAGCTTCGACTACCCCGGTGACGCCCGTAAGGGTCGGAAGAATATCCGCCGGAGGATGCATTCGACTGTTGCCGCCGGTTTTTGCGTTCCTTTTTTCGGTCGCGCGGAGGCATCCCCATCTGACGACGAACGTAGTCTTCCGTACGGTTCTGTGCCCAACGGAAGAAATATGGTTTGAGCCACCGCCATAGCAGCGGCACTCCGATGAAAATCAATATCAATATAAGCAATCCTGACATTGCGATCTTTTTTTAATGTGTTGAAGACTGTCGGCGAGCAAACAGGATTGACATGAGAGCATAGAAAACTATCACCCAAAGCATGCCTCTCAACTGAAAGCAGGCCAAAAGGATTCCTGACCCTATTATCAACAAATATCGCGCCAGATTGGATTTGAAGCCCCAAGTCTTGAACTTGAGCGACAGCATCGGCACTTCCGAGACCATAAGCCACGACACGAAAAGCAGGGCCGGAACCAACACCCAAGTAGATGCGAGCCAATAGGCTCCTCCTTCGTAGCTCGCCACGTAGCCAATCCAGAAGACGGCGTTAGCCGGAACCGGCATTCCGAGGAAACCCGTAGTCTGGCGCGTGTCTACATTAAACTTGGCCAACCGGAGAGCAGTGGCCACCGGAATGACAGCAGGAGCAAAGGCAAGCCAAAGAGGCACGTTGCCCCAAAGGTTGAAGGCAATAAGCACCGCGGGAGCCACACCAAAACTTACCTGATCTGACAAGGAGTCGAGATCGGCCCCAATTGGATGATGCTCGTGGAGAAAGCGCGCGGCAAAGCCATCAAAGAAATCGGCCACGGCCGCCAACACGATAAAAAGGGAAGCCCACTGCCAAGATCTGAGGCCCATATATGAAATCTGAGGATGGGCTGCTACGAGGATAGCAATGGTGCCGCAGAGCACATTAAGGCATGTGATGCCGTTTGGTATGTTATGTCTAATTTTCTTAAGTATACTCATGGGTTATTTCTATATCTATTTAGATATACCCGTAAGGCTTAGTGATTGTTCACTTGAGCAGCAGATTTATAACCGGGAAGGGTCGCAAGCTGTGTCTGGTCGCCTACCACGCGCTGGCCAATTCTAACGAGAGGCACGGCATCGACAGGGAGATAAATATCGACACGGGATCCGAACTTGATGAACCCGAGATGCTCATCAAACTCAGCTTCCTCCCCCACGCGGGCATAGGTCACTATGCGGCGCGCCATAGCACCAGCCACCTGACGGACTGTCACGCGATGCCCTTCGGGTGTGACTATGCCTATGGTAGACCGTTCGTTCTCAGTACTGGCCTTCGGGAGCCATGCTGAATAGAAACGTCCGGAGTGATGACGCACATAGGCTACGCGTCCTTCCACCGGAAACCAATTGGCATGCACATTGAGAGGGGACATGAACACCGATATCTGCAAAGCCTCTCCCTTGATGAACTCACGCTCCATCGCGCGCTCGATGACCACCACCTTTCCATCGACGGAGCTTACCACCATATCATTGCGCGGGCCTTTGTAACGACGTGCGGGACAACGAAAGAAGTTGAACACGAACGAATATACGAGCACCGACAGCGCGGACAGCACTGACGGAAGAACCCACGGCGGCAAGAACAGCCAGACCGGTATGTTAAGAGCCAGCAGCACCACCGCCAGCATTATCAGAATATTGGTACCTTCTCGGTGAATCTTGTATTTCAAGGTCATTTTAATCACGCAACGGGCGTGACAACGTGCAAATTTATAAAAAATCCGCCAAACAGACAAATCTTTCAGTTTTTTTTGCTAATTTTGCGCACCAAATCACAATTCATAACCCTTAAACGCGAAATAACAAGTCATGCCCACGGCCTTAATGCTCATCAATCCCATCTCGGGAACCCGCGACAAGAATGGAATATGCGACCTGACGGCCTCGCGTCTGAAGGCGGCAGGAATCGACCTTGACATAGTGCAGACCCAGTATAAGGGTCATGGTGCGGAGCTTGCCAGCAAGGCTGCCGAAAACGGCACCGATATAGTGATTGCGGCTGGCGGCGACGGCACAGTCAATGAGATAGCCTCCGCGCTGATGCACACCGACACAGCCCTTGGGATCATTCCGTGTGGAAGCGGCAATGGTCTGGCACGTTCGCTCGGCCTCCCGATGGATTTCGACGGAGCGATCGACATCATCGCCCGCAACAGCCCTTGCGCTGTAGACTGTGGAGTGGCCGACGACCGACCGTTTTTCTGCACATTCGGAATGGGATTCGATGCCGTCGTGACGGAGAAGTTTGCTTCGGGCGACCGGCGCGGCAAGATGCAATACGTAAGAAGCGCGCTTCTTGAATACCTCAATTTCACGCCCGACTGCTATGCTCTTGAGATCGACGGCGAAATATACACCGAGGAAGCCCTTCTGATAGCCGTCTGCAACACTCCCCAATATGGCAACAACGCTTACATCGCTCCACGCGCGTCGCTGACCGACGGATTGCTTGACGTGACCGTAGTGCGCAACGGACCCATAATCCAACAAGCCATGGCGGGATTCGGATTACTGAGCGGACAGATTGACCGCAACAGCTACGTAGACACTTTCAAGGCCAAGGATGTGAAGATCATCCGCTTGAAGGAAGGTCCGGCTCAGATTGACGGGGAACCGCTTACACTCGGGCGCAAGGTAACTATCCATTGCGAGCCGGGGTGCCTGAAGGTGTTGGGCAACGGCAATGAGCCGGAGTTCCGGCCAATCATCACGCCGGTGCAAGCCTTCTTCGC
>CAZIAX010000219.1:0-3855 GCA_964537745.1 uncultured Sangeribacter sp. | reverse complement strand
CAAGAATTTCCTCTGTCGGCATATCCTCGAATTTCTTTGAGTAAAGATGGTCGACGCCAGTCTCGAGCGAGCGGATACCTTTCAGCAGAGATTCTTCGAAAGTTCGGCCTACGCTCATGATTTCGCCAGTAGCTTTCATCTGGGTGCCGAGCAGGTTGGACGCCTCGCTGAATTTATCGAAGGGGAAGCGAGCGATTTTTGTCACAACATAGTCAAGAGCAGGCTCGAAACTTGCCGGAGTGTTGGCTATCTGAATCTCGTCGAGTGTCATGCCAACTGCAATCTTGGCGCTTACGCGAGCGATGGGGTAGCCGGTTGCCTTTGATGCGAGAGCAGAACTGCGTGACACTCGTGGGTTGACCTCGATGATATAATAGTTGAAGGAGAGTGGGTCGAGAGCGAACTGGACGTTGCATCCTCCCTCTATCTCGAGGGCGCGGATAAGGCGGAGGGCAGAGTCGCGGAGGAGTTGATATTCCTTGTTGGTAAGTGTCTGGCTTGGCGCAACCACAACTGAGTCGCCGGTATGAACACCTACGGGGTCAACATTCTCCATATTGCAGATGGTGATTGCTGTGTCATTGCTGTCGCGCATCACCTCATATTCTATTTCCTTATATCCCTTTATGGATTTCTCCACGAGCACCTGATGCACAGGGGAGAGAACAAGCGCATTGCGCATAAGTTTGCGGAGCTCCTCTTCATTGTCGGCGAAGCCGCCACCTGTTCCGCCAAGGGTGAATGCCGGGCGGAGCACAACCGGATAACCGATCTTTTCAGCGACTTTCACACCTTCCTCAACGCTGTTGACGATTTCTGAAGGAAGCACTGGTTCTCCAAGACTGAGGCATAGCTCTTTAAAGAGCTCGCGGTCTTCCGCCTGCTCTATGCTCTTGAAGGAGGTGCCGAGAATTTCCACACCACACTCATCGAGGATACCCTTCTTTGCGAGTTGCACTGCCAAGTTGAGCCCTGTCTGACCGCCGAGACCCGGAACGATAGCATCTGGTCGCTCGAAACGGATGATCTTGGCAACGTACTCCAGTTTGAGGGGTTCCATATAGACCTTGTCGGCTATGCCAGTGTCGGTCATGATGGTAGCAGGGTTTGAATTGACAAGTATTACTTCATACCCCTCTTCCTTGAGAGCGAGACAAGCCTGTGTTCCTGCGTAGTCAAACTCGGCTGCCTGTCCGATTATGATTGGACCAGACCCAATCACCATCACCTTCTTTATGTCTTTTCTCTTAGGCATTTTTCACCTCTCTTTCTTTCTTGTGTTCTTCCATGTCGCGAATGAAGACGTCGAAGAGATAGCCGCTGTCTTGCGGACCAGGGGCACTCTCCGGATGATATTGTACTGAAAAGATGTGTTCCTCTTTGTTTCTTACTCCCTCCACTGTGCCGTCGAGCAGATTGAGATGAGTGATCTCGAGGTCTGTGTCGCGTATGCTTTCCGGGCGAACGGCGTAATTATGATTTTGCGATGTAATCTCAATCTTCCCGGTCAGCATATTCTTCACCGGATGATTGGCGCCTCGGTGTCCGAACTTAAGTTTGTAGGTCTTTGCTCCAAAAGCAAGGGATATTATCTGATGTCCGAGGCAAATGCCGAAGATGGGGAGTTTACCGCGAAGTTTGCGGACGAGGTTTTTCACCTCGGGAACGTCTTCTGGGTCACCAGGGCCGTTTGAGATGAAAATCCCGTCAGGTTTGAATGCCATGATTTGCTCCGCGTCCATATTGTAAGGCACGATGATTACGTTGCAGCCACGCTTGTTGAGAGAGCGGATAATGTTGAATTTGATACCGCAGTCGATGGCCACGACGTTGAACTTCTGATTCTGCGTACGTGAGAACCAGCGTTTTTTGCAGCTGACTTTTGCAACTACTTTTTTGTCGACTGGTGTGTCGGCAATCAGTTTCAGAGCTTCATCGACAGGGGTGTCGACTGGTACGATAGCTGCGCGCATACAGCCCTCATCGCGAATGATACGCGCTAATTTGCGGGTGTCTATACCGCTTATGGCCGGAATGTTTGCCTCCTCGAGGGTCTCAGTCATAGTCTTTGTATAGCGGAAGTTGGAGGGAGATTCGCAACATTCCCGCATTATCATGCCACCGATAGTAGGGGCCTTTGTCTCGAAGTCATCGTCGGTGATACCGTAGTTTCCAATCAGGGGATAAGTCATCACCACGATTTGATTGGTGTAGGAAGGGTCGGAAAGAATTTCCTGATAGCCTACCATGGAAGTGTTGAAGACCACTTCTCCTACGATGCTGCGACGCGCGCCGCAGCTATGGCCAGAAAATTCCTGTCCGTTTTCCAATACGAGTTTTACATCTGCGTCTTTCATCTTTATGTTGTCTGTAGAAACTATTGTCTGATTATTTTTCTTAAGGATTTGGCTTTTTGCAGTAACCTTGGAACATCAGTTCTATGAGTTTGCCATCATATATGAGTCTATCCGGTTTGCCAATGAGTTCCATGCCTTCAAAAGGAGTGGCTTTTCCCATTGAAGCGAATTCCTTGCTGTCGACAGTCCAATCGTCTTCAAGGTCGAAAATAGCGAAGTTGGCCTCTCCATCCACTTCGAGTCCGAAAATGCGTCGGGGATTGAGACACATCAATTGCACCAGTTTTTCGATGGAGATGATGCCTGTCTTGACGAGGTGGGTGTAGCAGACTCCGAAAGCCGTCTCGAGCCCGACCACTCCCATTGCGCTTCCTTTAAGTCCTCGGCTTTTCTCGTCGGCTGTGTGGGGAGCATGGTCAGTGGCTATGCAGTCGATGGTGCCGTCTTTTATTCCTTCTATGAGCGCTGCGCGGTCTTCCTTGCTTCGGATGGGGGGATTCATCTTGAAGCGACCTTCGTCTTTCAGGTCTTCATCTGAGAAGACAAGATAGTGTGGACCTGTCTCGCATGTCACTTTCACGCCTCTTTTCTTGGCTTGGCGAATGAGCTCGACGCTCTCCTTGGTAGAAATGTGGCAGACATGGTAGCGACATCCGGTCTCTTCCGCAAGCTTGAGGTCACGTTCTATCTGGCCCCATTCGCTTTCGGAGCAAATCCCTTTGTGGCCGTTGGCTTTGCAGTATTCGCCATCGTGGATATATCCGCCCTTGAGGAGGTCGTTGACCTCGCAGTGAGCGGCGATGATTACGTCGAGTCGTGCGGCCTCTTCCATTGCTTTGCGCATCATGTCGTCGCTTTGCACTCCGCTTCCGTCGTCGGAGAATGCGATAGCATATTCGCGGAGAGCTTCCATGTCGACAAGTTGGCGACCTTTTCTGTCGATAGTAATCGCCGCGTAGGGGTAGACGTCGATGGCGGCGTCATTTTTAATATGCTTGATTTCCTCGCCGATATGCTCTACGGTGTCGGGGGTAGGATTGAGGTTTGGCATGGCGCAAACGGCAGTGTAACCACCCATCATGGCGGCTGTGGTGCCGGTGGCAATTGTCTCCTTGGCCTCAAAGCCTGGTTGGCGCAGATGGACATGGACGTCGCAAAGACCATATGTGACGAGTTTGCCGTGCATCTCGTAGGATAAGGTGGCCATATTCTCGCCGAAGATAGGTTTGCCACGCTCGATTCTTACAATCTTGCCTTCGATAACTTCAATGTAAGTGCCTTGAGAGGCTCCATCTTTATCGACCCAAAGGCAGTCGCTGATGATGTAATGTCTTGGCATGCCTTCAGCAGGCAAATCATGATACAGCATATTATAATGAGTTAAGTTGTTTTAAAAGATTGAAGACTTGGGTGCTAACATAAAAAAAATACGCATCCCCTTTCGGGGTGCGTATCCCTTACAGCATGTCTGCCATATGATGATTTTTTCTATGTTGCA
>CAZIAX010000218.1:0-3958 GCA_964537745.1 uncultured Sangeribacter sp. | reverse complement strand
TGTGCGCTCATCGAGCCGATGGCTGCGAAGCAGAGCGCAAATGTCATGAGCTTTTTCATTTTGGTTCGTATTTAGGTTTGTTATTGATTTTCATTTTCAGTCTCATTTTCGGTAACTTCGGTCTCCGTGACCTCAACATCGACCTGAGCCTCAACTGCAGTGGCATCGGCGTTCTGCTCCTCGATTTGCTCCTCTACCTCTTCCTCGGGGTCGCTGTCTACTACACAGACGGAGGCGATGCGGTCGCCACGCTTGGTAAGGTCGATGAGCTTGACGCCCTGGGTATTACGTCCTTGGAGGCGAAGAGTATCTACGGGGAGACGGAGAGTAATGCCGCTCTGGTTGATAATCATGAGGTCGTTTTCATCTGTCACTTTCTTGATGGCCACAAGGTTGCCAATCTTGTCGGTGACATTGAGAGTCTTCACTCCCTTTCCGCCTCGGTGCATACTGACGGGATAGTCGTCAAGGTGTGTACGTTTTCCGAAACCATTTTCTGACACCACAAGTATACTGTGCTCGTTGTCGTCGGTCTTGGCTGTCACCATGCCAACGACCTCGTCGCCCACGCCTCGAAGGGTCATGCCGCGCACGCCGGTCGACACACGTCCCATCTCGCGGAGCTCAGACTCGCTGAAGCGAGTGGCGTAGCCAGCTTTGCTTGCGAGAATCACCTGAGTGTCTCCATCTGTGAGTTCTACCTGAAGAAGTGAGTCGTCTTCTCGGATGATGATGGCGTTCACACCGTTGGCGCGAGGACGGCTATATGCCTCGAGTGGAGTCTTCTTCACCACGCCATTGCGTGTTGCGAAGAGGAGGTTGTGTTTCTTGACGAATTCCTCATCGCCGAGGTTCTTTATGCAGATGAAAGCGTTGACTGCATCATCAGCATCAATGTTCAGAAGATTCTGGATAGCGCGTCCTTTTGAGTTCTTGGCGAACTCAGGAATCTCATATACCTTAAGCCAATAGCAACGCCCCTTGTTGGTAAAGAAGAGCATCGAGTTGTGGTTGGTAGCCGGATAAATATGCTCGATGAAATCCTGGTCGCGGGTGCTGCTGCCCTTTGCGCCGACACCTCCACGGTTTTGAGCGCGGAACTCAGTAAGCGGTGTGCGCTTGATATATCCGAGATGGGAGATAGTGATGATCATCTCATCATCGGGATAGAAATCCTCGGCGTTCAGGTCGGGGGAGTACTTGCTGATCTTAGTGCGACGTTCATCACCAAACTTGTCGCGAATCTCGATTAGCTCCTGCTTCATGACGTCGCGGCAAACAGCGTCGTCGGTAAGAATACTGTTGTAGAACTGGATTTGCTTCATCAGCTCGTCGTATTCCGCATGCAGTTTGTCGAGTTCCAGACCGGTAAGCTGGCGGAGTCGCATCTCCACGATGGCACGAGTCTGGACATCGTCGAGCTCAAACTTCTGGCTCAATTGCTCGCGAGCCTCCTCTGTGGTGCGTGAGTGGCGAATAATCTTGATTACCTCATCGATATTGTCGCAGGCAATCATCAATCCCTTCAGTATGTGGGCACGTTCCTCAGCCTTACGGAGAAGGAACTTGGTGCGACGGATTACAACCTCGTGGCGATGCTCCACGAAGTACTGAAGTATCTCCTTGAGGTTTAGTGTGCGGGGCCGACCGTTGACAAGCGCTACATTGTTGACACTGAAGCTTGTCTGGAGCTGTGTCATCTTATAGAGCTTATTGAGGACCACCTTTGCGTTGGCATCGCGCTTGATGTCGACTGCTATATGGATTTTGCCGCGGGCAGAAGTGTCGGTGATATCGGAGATGCCTTCAATTTTCTTTTCCTCTACGAGGTCGGCGATGCTCGTCACAATATCTTTCTTGAGGACTCCATAAGGAATCTCGCTGATTATAATCTGGTCGTGGGTGCCTGTAGACTCAATCTCGGCCTTTGCGCGGAGAATGATTCGGCCGTGGCCTGTCTCATAAGCGTCGCGCACACCTTGGAGTCCAAAAATCTCACCACCTGTAGGGAAGTCAGGGGCTGTGATGTGCTGCATCAGGCCTTCGATATCGATTTCAGGATTATCGACGAGGGCGAGCGATGCGTTAAGTGCCTCAGTGAGGTTGTGGGGAGGCATGTTTGTGGCCATACCCACGGCGATACCGGCTGCGCCATTGACGAGGAGATTGGGGATGCGAGTCGGGAGTACGGTCGGTTCTTTTGTAGTGTTATCGAAGTTGGGGACGAAATCCACAGTGTCCGAATCAAGGTCGCGGAGCATTTCCTCGCCCATGCGGGAGAGTTTCACCTCTGTGTAGCGCATTGCCGCTGGGGAGTCGCCATCGATGGAGCCGAAGTTACCCTGTCCGAAGACCAGAGGGTAACGGAGCGACCAGTCCTGCGCGAGACGCACCATGGTGTTGTAGATAGAAGAGTCTCCGTGCGGGTGATAGTGACCCATCACGTCGCCCACGATACGTGCCGACTTCTTAGTGTCGCCAGAGAAATAGTTGCCCACCTCGCCCATGCCGTAAAGCACACGGCGATGGACCGGTTTGAAACCATCGCGCACATCAGGAAGGGCGCGCGAAACTATTACCGACATCGAATAGTCGATGTAGGCGCTTTTCATTTCCGATTCTATATTGACCGGAATAATCTTATCTTCGTCAATAGTCATGTTAGTATCTTGCCTAATCTTTTCAACCTACAAAATTAACTAAAAAAAGTCAGATGTGCAAATTTATTGGTAAGTTTCGTGGGCGAAACTTAGGTTTATGGGTTTATAGGTTGATGAGTTTATAGGGAATATGAAAAAAGCGTTGCCATGAAGGCAACGCTTTTTCTAAATCTGATTGCTTAAGGGCTTTTAAACCCCAACCTGAGTAAACGAAGGGAGAATTATGCGCAGGGGTCTTGGTAGTCGAAGGCGAGGCGTTCGGACTCGGGATCCTTGCGGCTGACTTCGATCACGCCCCCGAGTTTGCCGTCGGCGTTGAGCTTCAGAAGGAGTTCTGCGAGGTCATCCTCCAGATACTTCTGGATTGCACGCTTCAGAGGACGGGCACCGAAATTCTTGTCGTAGCCCTTCTCGGCGATGAATTCTTTGGCCTCATCGGAAAGCTTCAGTTCATAACCGAGTTTCATAACGCGGCCGTAGAAGTCGGCGAGTTCCACGTCGATAATCTTGAAGATTGCTTCCTTATCGAGCTGGTCAAACATCACGATGTCGTCGATACGATTGAGGAACTCTGGTGAGAATGCTCTGTTGAGAGCCTTGGAGATAACGCCCTGAGCCTGCTTCTTGTCGTCAGCGGCAGTATTGAAACCAACACCGGAAGTGCCGAAATCCTTCAGCTGGCGGCTGCCGACATTCGATGTCATGATGATGATTGTATTCTTGAAGTCGATGCGGCGACCGAGAGAATCGGTGAGTCGCCCTTCGTCCATCACCTGCAAGAGCAGATTGAATACATCTGGGTGCGCTTTCTCAATCTCGTCGAGAAGCACTACCGAGTAGGGACGGCGGCGCACCTTCTCTGTGAGCTGGCCACCTTCCTCATATCCGACGTATCCCGGAGGGGCACCGACGAGACGGCTGACGGTGAACTTCTCCATATATTCGCTCATGTCAACGCGGATAAGCGCGTCGGCTGAGTCGAAGAGATATTCTGCCAGTTTCTTTGCGAGGTGCGTCTTGCCGACACCGGTAGGACCAAGGAACATGAAAACACCGATTGGCTTGTCAGGATCCTTAAGACCGATACGGTTGCGCTGGATAGCCTTCACCACCTTCTTGATTGCATCATCCTGGCCGATAACAGAGCCATTGAGCGTGTTACCCATCTCGAGAAGACGGTTGCCTTCAGTCTGAGCGATACGCTGAGTCGGCACGCCAGTCATCATTGCAACGACCTCTGCCACTTTCTCATCATCAACAGTCTGGCGCTCCTTGTCGAGCTTAGCCTCCCACTTGGC
>CAZIAX010000217.1:0-3960 GCA_964537745.1 uncultured Sangeribacter sp. | reverse complement strand
AGAATTTTCCGTTGTGATAGCGGATAGATGGGGCCCATACGCCGTTGCCATGGCTCACGCCATCGAATTCTGGAGCAGGATACTTATCAGCGACAGCGCCAATGATGGTCCAGTTGACGAGATCTTTCGAGTGAAGGATCTGGAGAGCCGGGAGATTGGCGAAGCTCGAAGAGGTCATGTAATAGTCATCGCCGACGCGTACCACGTCAGGGTCGGAATAGTCAGCGTTGATGATGGGGTTTTGATACTTTCCGTTTCCGAGATCGGATACGTAAGCTTTCGACACATCGGCATGCATCGGGAGAGCCATCAGGCAGCCCAAAGCGGCGACAGTCAGGAATGTGTTTCTTTTCATGATAAGTTTAGTTTATTTGGTGTTGGTTGTTGTCTTTTATAGATTTGTCATGTTGTCAAATTGACAATATGAGGAAATTTTTTAATTCCATATTATATGGAGGTCGCGTATGAGGGTGGAGGAGGCACCGGTGGAGCCTGTGTGTTGGATGCCGAAACCAGTGAGAGAACTTCTTTCGACAGGCGCTTTCAGTTCAACACGATCCGCTACCTCATCGCAACATTTTGCAGAGGATAGTGCCTCTGTATATGCTTGCGCATGCAGGATGCCATTCTCTATGCCGACAGTGATGTGGCAAGGAGTGCGATAGCAGTTGCTGATTGCCTCTTCAGATATAACGGAGGTTTTCCCATTTTCATATCTGACAAGAGAAAATTTAACAGCTCTGTCATGGTCTGGAGTTCTCTCAATGCGCAGAGCATAGCCGTTAAGTTCGATAGGATCGAACTTAACACAGATGTCCATATATTGGGTTGTGGCACTTCCGAACCCTTGGCCACCGCTCTTTGCAGGTTCGGCAACCAGAGATACGGTCATATCTTCGCAAGCATCGCGAGCCGGAATGTAGCTAAGGCGAGCACCTTTCTCGCTTTGCACCAATCCCAGGCCTTTAGACGCATCGAATCCTTTGCCATAATACCAACCAGGTCCATCTTTCGCTATCCAGTCGACATGCGCAGTGTCCGTCGGTTTGAAGACGTCGAAGCTCCATAAACCAGGAATGCCGGGTTTGCGCTCAACTATGCTTATATCACTGAAATCAGTAGAAAGATGAGATTCAGGAAGTTGCTCTACTTGAGAAGGGTCAGTCAACTCGAATACTTCCGAAGACTCGAGTGGTCCATGTTTTGAATCTTTAAACTTCGGAAAGACAATAGCGGTCAGTCCGTATCCGAAATCCCCGGCCTTTGGCTTGAAGCAACGTCCGGAAGGAGCATCTGCTTGAGTCATTGCGAGAACCTGCGGAGTGCCATCATCAGTCATAACTCTGCACCAGACAATGCGAGAGTCATCATCACCCTTGCCTGAAAGAGCATAATCCACTCTTAAGCAATTATTGGCTTCATCAAACCTAACGGATGGTTTTTTCTTGAATTTGGGAGCAGGACGAAGATTGGGTTCAATGGTGAGAGACTTCTGGGCTTTCAAACCTTGAGGAGTAGATACAGGAATCACCAACAACTTTTCTATCGGTTTTGAGTTTTCCGCAACAATCTTGAAAGTATCGGATTGACCAGCAGGATAACTTCCCCAAAGCAGGGGAGAGGAAGTCACTACGACTTCTCCACCGTCGCTTAAAGGCTTTGGAGCTTTCACATCCATTTTCAATGCAACGGGAAGATTAGTTAATTTGCTTCCAGTGGCTTCCTCTATATCGGCAATCACAGAGTTCATCCATTTTGGATCCCAACCGTCATTTCCATTGAGAAGGTTGGGGAGATTATAGTAGGTTTTGCCGTTGTGGTCGATTTTATAAGCATTCCTTATGGCCGTACCTGTCAAAGAAGGTCCAAGTTCCGGGCGACTGGCATCAATTACATATGGTTTGTCATTTAAGGAGATGTTTTCCTGCAGGCAAATGATATCGGAGGCGTCGCGTGTCCATTTGATTTCTATTGGATTTTCGCAATGGAAGCGGGTGTCGATGGCTGTTACTTGTCCAGGAACTTTAGTAAAGTATTGCACGCCGGAGCCGAGACAGGTGATATCGCAGTTGAGGAAGACGGCACCAGTTTCTGCAGTAGAGTAGAAAGGTTTGCTGCTGAAAAATGTGAAGCGGCAATCGAGATATACAGCAGAACCGCTGAGGGCATCATCTGTACATTCGAAATAGCAATTATCATAAAGGCTTCGGCGCGCCCCGACGAAAGGGCAGAGGTTGAGGCGGCTAATGAAGCGACAGTTTTCAGCAAACAATCTATCCGCGCCCTCACAAATACCTATCTGAGCTTGTACAATGGCATCTTTTCTTTTTTGACGATTGAGTTTGGGATTTCTGGCATACTCGAGGTCGACATTGCAATAGTTGCCGAAAGTGATGTTCTTTGTCTCAAGACTTTTGCCGTCGAAATGGAACATCGTAAAGTTGCCGACAGCTCCTTGGGTTTGACCCCGGTTTACGGCGAAAATTACCTCTTCTGGATTGTCTGAAAGACCAATCATCTTCAAGTCATCGCATTTGATCCTGACGACATATGGGATGCCACCTTTATCTGAGCGTACGTCAGGATCATCCGGGTCGTCGAGCCAGTAGACAGAAGGAGCAATAAGTAAGGTGGCATTGCTTTTGAGAGAGTTGATTTTTGCGAAAGCGTCTATTGGATTTGAAAATGCCTGTTCACAACCATAAATGTTTTCGGCATCGAGGAGGATTGTATTGTCGGTGAGGTTATAGGTGGTGCCATTGAATTGAATGCTGTTGTTGGAGTACGCGGATGTGGTAGGAGCCACTAAGCAGCAAAAGGCCAGCAAAAGTACAGCAAGAAATTGATTGGTGTATGGGCAATGTCTCATTATGTCTCGGTTAGAATAGAAATATTGCTCAAAGTTAGGAAAAATATTTTGGATTTGCAAATTTGAGTCTTCAGTCTTCAGTCTTCAGATTGCGGACGAGCCGCTTGGGATGGTGTCGGGACGCACGCAGAGCGTGCTCACTACTTTGGCTACGCAGGGTTTTGGGTAGGGTCGGATTAGATTGCGTGGGTTTGGGAGGATAGGGTACAATTGGAGTTGGTGGGGATTTTGTCTGCGAGGAAGGAGAGGCGGATATAGGTGAAGTTTTCGATTTCTCCGTCTTGGTATTTAGAGTCTTTGACACAATCACAGGTGAGGTTAACTTCATAACTTGATAGTGGGGTATTATAGCCCCAAAGGTATTTAGATGACACAATTTCTCCAAGGCACAATTGATATGCGATGATGAGGGAGTAATGAGCGAAATCGATATCGGCATCTTTAAAATCGGAGGTGCCAAAATGGATATCATCTGGTAATTCGTTGAGTGAGTTGACTACGAAGATGTGGTCTTTGTAATCTAAGAAATCTTTGAGTTCTGAGAGTTTTACGGCTCTGGTTTGAGTCTTGAATTGATTATGGATTGGGAGGGGTTTGAATCTTGGGGTAGGTTCTTCTTTGTTGCATGTTGAGGTGGCAAACAAGGAGAGTAACAATAGGATATTTAGAAGATTTTTCATAGGGGGTAGGGTATTATTGATGGAGGGGGTAACAATATTTGTAGTCCTCCGGGCTATCCGAGGTGGGGAGGGAAATGAGAAGTTGTATTTGTTTGAAACGTTTTCGGTGCTGGAATATTGTATAGTTGTTTTTATAGTTAGGGGGAAACGGTTCGGGGAGGTTAAAACCTCCCGTCCATTTACTATGCATATGGTAATATACGCTCATTAGCTTGGTTATAGTTACCGTTGGTCGGTACGGCGGAGGCGAGGCCGCCTCCATTCCATGGCTACGCAGTTCAGAAAGAGTTTTTGGGGAATGTTTGGTGGTATGGGGAATTTTTGGTAATTTTGTGGGGAGGGATGGGATGCGCTTAATGTAGAAGTAACTTAAAAATTTAGATATGAATAATTTTGTGTTTTTCCCAGCTA
>CAZIAX010000216.1:0-4016 GCA_964537745.1 uncultured Sangeribacter sp. | reverse complement strand
CCGAATTCCTTGGAGTCAGAATCGAGCACGACCTCATATTCTCCGGCGGGAGCAAGGAATCCATAGCCGGGGAACGACTGGTTAGGGCTCCAGTTGAAGACGAAGATGAGGTCGCCACGCTTGAAGGCGAGAACCTGGTCGTCGTCTTTTTCCCAAAGTTTCTCGACCGGTTTAGCCTGGAAATTGTATTGCTTGTCGATAAGGCCAATCATGGCATTGTCGAAGCTATTGAGGAATTTATATTTCAGGTCTTCGCGGTCGACGAGATCCCACTGGCGACGGGCGTATTTATAGCTCCAGCCATTTCCTTCACGCGGGAAGTCGATCCATTCCGGATGACCGAACTCATTGCCCATGAAGTTAAGATAACCGCCATTGATGCTGGCAAGCGTAACGAGGCGAATCATCTTGTGGAGAGCCATGCCGCGCTCTACAGTGAAGTCATGGTCATCGACCATCATGTGCCAGTACATCTCCTTGTCGATAAGACGGAAGATGATGGTCTTGTCGCCTACGAGAGCCTGGTCGTGGCTTTCGCAATAAGAGATGGTCTTCTCGTCGGCGCGACGGTTGGTGAGTTCCCAATATATAGAGGTAGGATGCCAATCCTCATCTTTCTTTTCCTTGATCATCTTGATCCAATAGTCGGGGATACCCATCGCCATGCGATAGTCGAATCCGATGCCACCATCCTTAAACTTGACAGCGAGGCCCGGCATGCCGCTCATTTCCTCAGCGATAGTGATGGCGTTGGGGTTGACTTCATGGATGAGAAGGTTGGCGAGAGTCAGGTATACGATAGCGTTGGTGTCTTGGTTGCCGTCATAGTAGTCGGGATATCCGCTGAAGGCCTTTCCGAGACCATGGTCGTAGTAGAGCATAGAGGTCACGCCATCGAAGCGGAAACCGTCGAACCGGTACTCTTCCTGCCAGAACTTGCAGTTGCTGAGGAGGAAATGGAGCACTTCATTCTTCCCATAATCGAAGAGGAGTGAATCCCAAGCCGGGTGCTCGCGGCGGTCGCCCTGGTTGAAATAGAGGTCGTAGCTACCGTCGAGGCGACCGAGACCTTCCACTTCGTTTTTGACAGCGTGGCTATGGACGATATCCATAATGACTGCGATGCCGAGTTCGTGGGCATCGTCGATAAGGCGCTTAAGGTCGTCGGGAGTTCCAAAGCGGCTTGATGCAGCATAGAAGCTGCTGACGTGGTAGCCGAAGGAGCCATAGTAGGGGTGCTCCTGGATGGCCATAATCTGGATGGCATTGTAGCCGTCGGCAGCGATTCGGGGGAGAATCTTGGTGCGGAACTCATCGTAGGATCCCACTTTCTCCTCCTGCTGAGCCATACCGATATGGCACTCATATATAAGGAGTGGTTTTGTGTCGGGAGTAAAGTCGGTCACTTTAAATTCGTAGGGGTGCTCCGGAGCGTAGACCTGAGCGCTGAAAATCTTAGTCACGTCGTCTTGGACGACGCGTGTGGCATAGGCTGGAATGCGTTCGCCCTGACCGCCATTCCAAGTGACGAACATCTTGTAGAGGTCGCCGTCATGGAGTTTGTCGGCCGGGAGCTTGATTTCCCAAGTGCCGTTTTCGAGGCGCGTGAGTTTATATTCGTCGTTAAGTTTCCAGTCGTCGAAAGTGCCGATGAGGTGGATTGAAGTGGCGTTGGGAGCGAATTCGCGGAAGACCCAGCTTCCATCTTTCTCGCGGTGTAGTCCGAAATATTTATAGGCATTGGCGAAGTCGGAGAGGGAGCCATTAGTGCCGGAAGTGATGTCTTTTAGCTTTTTGATTACGTCTTCGTGACGGCCAACGATAGCGGCTTCGAAGGGTTCGAGCCAAGGGTCGTTGCGAAGTATCTCGAGTTGTTTTTTCTTGCGGGCCATATATTTGATTTATTAGTTATTCTTCTTGTAAAACACCTAATCAGGGGGGATTGTTGCAATGGTCAAGTGAAGAGTTTGCGTATTTCGAGGCGTAGGCGCTCAGCCTGCTCGTCGCCGCGCTTTAGAGCGGTTATGACTCCGGCCACATAATCGTCGATGCTTGAGAATCCGAGGGCTTTGGCGACGCAGCTTCCAGTAAACATAGGTTTATGATTAAAGACTCGGAGTACGCCCTCGTAGTCGCCTGAGCGGGCCATTCGTCGGAATTCGGCCAGAATCTGGTCGTAGGTCTCTCGAGGCTTGAGTTTTTTTATCAGGCTTTTGATGTGGAGCTCCAGGGCGGTGATGCAAGTGAACCTCGCATCTATTTTTCTTTCCACATCGCGCTTCATACGATGGCGCGTATGCTGGAGAGCCTGACTTTCGAGCATCTGCTCAAACTTATGGATGACTTCCTGACGCACTGCCTTCACAATCTTCTTAGGATTGCGGTTTCGAATCTCTGCCATAACCTCTACCACTCCAGGGCTCAGGAATATATTCTCTATCTCGGCCACTTCCGGGACGAGGATATGCTTGGCGCGGAGATATTCCACTTCCTGGTCGCTCCGGCGGTCGCGGTCGACGAGACCATAGCTTTCAATGCGGTGCATAGAGCGGAGCGACTGCATGGTGCGCGTGGATTCTATCACCTTGTCGCAGCTTCCGAGAGGCTTGACTGTGAATTCCGGGAAAACGACGCTATAAAGGCGCATGTCGATACTGTGTGAGGTGTCGCCCTCGGTAAAGAGAATAGGGCGGCGGCTTCCCATCATCTGCAGGAAGACTTCATCGGGGAGCTCACCATCAGCTATGATCTGATAGCGCCATGAGTGACTTGCGGCATTATAATCTCTAATCCAGATAGCAGTGCGTCGTGTCTGGCCGGATGTGAAGTTGGCATCGTAGGTGTCGTAGACGAAGCGGCAGTCAGCGCGTGCTCTCTCAATTCGGTCCCAGAGTATTCCTACTGCGGTAGGATGGAGGAAGAGGGTGGGGGAGTCGACGAGTATGAGTGCCTTTGGTGGTGCGAGCAGGCAAGATGCGATGTAGTAGAGAGCCGCTTTCTCACCACGACTGAGCGAGCGGATGCCTATTGAATCTTTGCCCGACCTGTTTTTGATCCTTGCCTTTCCTTTGACGACGGAGATTTCATTTCCGGGAAAGGTCTCTTCCCAAATATCTTTAAGAACGCGAAACCGCGCTTTCTCCTCATCGAGAGAAAGCACGGTCATTAATTGTGAGAGTGAACCCGTGACGCGCCCCGGCATACTGCCAGTGACAGCTGAAACCGTGTAAGCGTCTTCTGCGTTAAGAAGCGCTATCTCATTCATGAAAAGCGATTTTCCACTGCCGTTGCCTCCGAGGAGCGTATAAAGCCGCCCGGGTCGCCGGATGAAGGTAGGAGAAGCAGTTCCCGAAGAGTCGGGAGGAAGGATAATAGGTTTCATGTTGGTTTGGGGGTTTCAGGGGTCAGGGGTTTCAGGGGTCAGGGGTTTCAGGGGTGAGAGGTAGCTAAGAGAGGGCTGAGATGCGGGCAATGTATTTGCCGATGATGTCGAATTCGAGGTTTACCTTTGTTCCTGCCTCAATCTCCTTGAAGTTTGTATGGTCGTGGGTGTAGGGTATGATTGCGACGCGGAAACTGTCGGCTTCTGGGTCGCAGACAGTCAGAGAGACACCATTGACAGTGATTGATCCTTTATCGACAGCTACATAGCCGCGAGCAGCCATCTCTGGACGGAACTCATAATGGAATGTGTAGTACCAGCTACCGTCGAGAGGAACGACCTCTGTGCAGACAGCGGTTGTGTCGACATGTCCCTGAACGATATGGCCGTCGAGGCGACCGTTCATCTTCATGGAGCGTTCAAGGTTGACGAGCGAACCAGGCTTGAGATCGCCAAGGTTAGAGCGGTCAAGAGTCTCCTGGACTGCAGTGACAGTATATGTGCCATCAGCGTTAAGGCTGACAACTGTAAGGCAAACGCCATTGTGGGCGACGGACTGGTCGATTTTGAGTTCGTCGACGAAGGAGCAACGCATTGTAATATTGACGTTGGAGCCTTCTTTTTCAATGCGGAC
>CAZIAX010000215.1:0-4045 GCA_964537745.1 uncultured Sangeribacter sp. | reverse complement strand
CGGCGCATCACACTGGGCCCACTGGGGTGGTAGGGACGCACGGCCCGCGCGTCCGAAAATTCAAAATGGACGTATTCTAAAGGGACGCACGGGTCGTGCGTCCCTACAAGACGGCGAAATTCAAGATATTTTAGGCGCTGAATATTTACGTATATGAGAAAAAAATATTAATTTTGCAGGACATCTTAAGAGTGGCTAAATCATTAACAAAAGGGATAAGCCAATTTCAATAACTTGCGGATCCCGCATATAAAAATTTATACAACAATGAAAGTGCTAAAACTGTTGCTAACCTTTTCTCTTGTTTCCACCACATTGGTATGGGGTGCTTCGTCGCAATATTTTAATACAGAGGTGGGGTATTACGATGCCGTCGATGTAGATTCAGTGGCTGTGGAAGACGTGGCCTTATGGAACGAAGAAGATACTGTATGGAACGAAGAGGATACAGTCTATGTGGATGAGGAATATGTGGAATATTGGCATAGTTTTGATGATAACAGCACTTTCATGTTCTGTATGATTAATGGGACGGCCAATCCTCTTGTGGACGTCACAAATGATCTTGAGGCAGAAAATTATAAAAAGATACTTGCGGACGCAGAAGTGGTCCTTAGAGAGTATCCGAGAGCATCCGATGCCCAATATTATGCAGCATACGCAAGTTATTGTCTAAAAGATTACAAAAAGGCCATTGAGTTGGCTACCGATTTGTGTGCGGAATATCCTACTTACAATAATGTGTGTAATCTATTGCACATGGTTGGGGATAAGGATGAGCGATATATGTTTTCGCTTTTAAAGAAAAGAATAGAAGAAAGAGAGGCTGAAGATTATTATTATCCTCTGGAGTCAGCAGCGGCTATAGATATAATGGCTCAGAAGGCAAAGGAATATGGTTATCTTGTAGATGCGATTGGTTATCTGGATAAGCTGGAAAACAAGATGCCATCATTGAATGATGTGAATATAGGATTTGATGTCAAAGAATACTTCGATCCATTCATGAGAAAAGTTGTGGCTTATACGTGCATGGATGAATATAATGTTGCCCTTCAACTTCTTGAATCAATGAGTGAAGATGATCGAGACGAGACATGGTATTTAAACAAGTTTTGTTGTTTGCGTGGCGCCAATGGCCTTGAAAGTGCTCTTAAATTTGAACAGGAGACACTTGAGAAGTATCCAGAGGTGATATCTTTTTTAAAAACTAATATTATCGACTTGACCTTGGCCGGGAAATACGATGAGGCAATTGCGCAAGCCGACAAGTTGATTGAATCTGAGTCTACGGAACCAGAGGGTCTTCCCGAACTGTATCTACGGCGTGGCGTTGCTAAAAAGCTATCCGGAAATAAAGAGGATGCAGAAAAGGATTTTCTCAAAACAATTGAGGTAGCGAATAATTATGACAATGGACCGTTGACAATCGCAAAGTGTCATCTTGGCATGAAAGAAGAGGTGCTAAAAAATTTGAATGAAGCTAATGGAGAGGCCTTTCTGGCCGCAGTCTATAATGTACTTGGAATGACGGACAAGGCACTTGAAAAATTGGGAGAGGCCTATGAAGAATGTTCGTGTAGTCCGATAAGATCAAAGTATGATATAAATCATCAAAGTCTTTTGTCTCATCCCTCCTTCCCAAAAATTGCTAAACAATTTCAACCCCAAAAGAGAAGGTTGTGAATATGCCCGCAAAATATAACCTATATCTCACGTAGAGCCAGTGTAGTTAGCGACATCTGGGCGAGTCAAGGCGCGTATTAAGACGACTTTTATTTTTTTTCGGGAAATATAAAGGGAATTTGAAAAAAAAAGATTAATTTTGCATCTTGAATACCCGTGCCACTTTTGCGACACGGCGTTTCGCTGTCATCTACAATAACAACATTAAACTTATACTGCCCCCGTAATGGACAAGAACACAGTCTACGGCCTGATTCTTATGGCCCTCGTTTTCTTCGGTTTCATGTATTTTACATCGCCGGATCCAGCAACTGTGGAGGAACAGGCCCAGACAGAACAGACTGTCGCCGACAACACACCTACTGCAGCTACGGTCTTCTCCGACACTGAACGCGAATGGCTCGCTAAAAACATCATCGCAAACGGTTCTCCCGTCACTGCTGAAGACGGCAAAAGTGCCGTAGAAATCAACTCTAACGGTGTGAAACTCGCCCTCCAGGGCGACTCCATCTATGGCACCGTGACCGTAAACGGCAAGACACTGCTCTGGAAAGACATCGCCGCAAACAACCTCTCGGCAATGACCCCGGCAGAACATACAGCTGCCATCGATAAGGTTCGTGCACTCTCCAATTCAATAGGCCGCTACGGTCGCTTCGCCTCTTTCCTTACTGGCGACGACAAGACCCTCACACTTGAGAACGATGTGCTGAAAATCGACCTCTCTACCAAGGGTGGCGTAGTGTCTCGTGCCGAACTGAAGAAATACGACACCGAATACGATCCCGACGAGACTAAGAAGGTGAAGAAGAAAGTCGTGATGTTTGACAAGGAGTCAAACCAGATGAGCTTCACTCTCCCTCTCCCTCAGGAAATCGCCACCAGCGAGCTATACTTCACTCCTCGCGAGGTGACCGACAGTACTGTACTGATGGCTCTCAATCTTTCGGCCGACGCATTCTGGGGTATCCGCTACACACTCCCCAAGGGCTCCTATATGATACAGATGGAAGTCGTGCAGAAAAACATGGCTCCTATCGTGCAGAGCAATGTCCGCAAACTGGGCGTGAACTGGCATCAGGATATCCACCGACAGGAGAAGGGACGTATGTTTGAGGAACGCAATTCCCGCCTTGCCTACAAATTCCTTGGCGGCAGTGTCGAAGAGATGTCGGAAAGCTCCAACAAGAGCAAGGAACGCCAGCAGAAACTCAAATGGATTGCATTCAAAAACCAGTTCTTCTCTTCTGTGCTCATCGCCGACAAGAACTTCAACTCAGCCGACTTCAACAGCGAGGTGCTGAAAGGAAGCGTCTACCTCAAGTCGCTGACAGCTGACGCCGAAGTAAATGACTATGACTGGAACGCAGAGAATCCAGCAGGTTTCCGCTATTATATAGGTCCCAACCTATATCCTCTGCTCAACAAAATTGACAAGAACACCTATGAGGATGAAAACCTCAAACTAACCAAGCTCATTCCACTTGGATGGCCCATCTTCCGCTGGATCAACACCCTCATCGTAATCCCCGTCTTCAACTTCCTCGGAAGTTTCGGCTGGAACTACGGTATCGTGATTCTCGTGCTCACTATCCTCCTGAAGATTGTACTCTTCCCGCTCACCTACAAGAGCTACGTGAGCCAGGCCAAGATGCGAATCCTCGCTCCGGACATCAAGGAAATCAACGAGAAATACCCTGGCAATGAGAATGCCATGGTGCGCAACCAGAAGACAATGGCCCTCTATAGCAAAGCTGGGGCAAGCCCGATGTCAGGCTGCCTCCCGATGCTGCTACAGATGCCGATCCTCTTTGCGATGTTCAGCTTCTTCCCCAACTGTATCGAGCTTCGCGGACAGTCGTTCCTCTGGGCGCATGACCTCGCGGCTCCCGATGCCATCATTTCCTGGAGCGGCAACATCCCATTGGTGACTGAATACTTCGGCAACCATATCTCTCTCTTCTGCCTCTTGATGACAGCCACCAACATCATCTACACACGCTCTACCATGCAGAGCCAGAGCGGCGGCATGCCCGGCATGAAATGGATGATGTATCTGATGCCTCTCATGTTCCTTGTATTCTTCAACAACTATGCAGCCGGCCTCAGCTACTACTATTTCCTCTCGCTGCTCATCACAATCATCCAGACCTACGCAATCCGCAAATGGTGGGTCAAGGAAGAAGATGTACGCCGCACCATGAAGGAGAATGCCAAGAAACCGCAGAAGAAATCCGGATGGATGGCTCGCCTCGAAGAGATGCAGAAGCAGCAACAGGAGATGATGCGCCAGCAGCAGAAAGCAAATGGCAAAAAAAGATGAGTGTAAGTTAAGAGTTGTAAGTTGTAAGTTGTAAGT
>CAZIAX010000214.1:1277-4047 GCA_964537745.1 uncultured Sangeribacter sp. | reverse complement strand
TCATACTTTGACCGGCAATCCTAACGTCAATACAGATATAGGTGGATTCTTCTCAGGTGCTTACAATAAGAAATGGGGTGAAGCTGAGTCTGCTGCTAAGAATCCACAGTTCCAGGAGCTGTCCGTACGGTGGATGCAGTTCGGAGCATTCAATCCGATGATGCGTAGCCATGGTGCTGATTCCTATCGTGAACTATATTATTATGGAAAGTCAGGAGAACCGGTCTTTGACGCCCTCCTTGATGCCATAAAACTCCGTTATCGCTTGATGCCCTATATTTACAGCACCGCTCGTCGAGTCAGCGCTAATGACGATAGCTTTATGCGGGCCCTCATGATGGACTTCAAGGACGACAAAAATACTTGGGACAATGGAAAGGAATTCATGTTCGGACGTAACCTCCTCGTTTGTCCTGTGGTTGACCCACTCTATACAGTGGAAAAAATTGTGAAGACTGATGAGATAAGTGGTTGGGACAGGCAGGAAGTAGCACTTACTGAAGAGGGTTGGCCGGTAGTAGACTGGACTGCCAATAAGGTCTATGACGTATATCTTCCTGCTGGCGCAGATTGGTACGATTTCTGGACAGGAAAGAAGTATACGGGAGGCGAGACAGTAAAGGCTGATGCCCCCCTTGCATATTCCCCCCTATATGTAAAGGCCGGAAGTATAATTCCTCTTGCAGAAGACATGCAGTACACTTCCGAAAAACCCTGGGATTATCTGACACTCAATGTCTATCCTGGTGCAAACGCTGAGTTTGTGCTTTATGAGGACGAAGGCGACGGCTTCAACTATCTTGAAGGCAAGTTCTCAAAGATTCCTATGACTTGGAACGACAAGAAGCATACCCTCACTATCGATGCCCGCAAAGGCTCTTTCGACGGAATACTGAAGACCCGTACTTTCAAAGCCGTCCTCCCCACCGGTCAATCCAAAGAAGTGACTTACACCGGCAAGAAAGTAACCATCACCCTCTAAAACAGTTACTGCGTAGCCAGTGTGTTTAGCGACAATACTGCGTAGCCGTGGAATGGAGGCGTCCTCGCCTCCGCCGAGCCGACAAAGGAAACTTCCTCCAAATGCATAGTCAATGGGAAGGCGGTTTTCGACCGCCTCGAGCCGACATAAGGTAACTTTCAAATCAAGTTTTCATGAAGATCTCAAAAGCATTCCTCCCCGCAATACTATCCGTAGCCAGCATATGCTCCGCATATGCTGGCATAACTCAATTCTACGATTCCGCCGATGGCATCACCTTCCAATATCTGATAGATAATAAAAGCAAACCCCTTCAGATGTTGCGGCTTAACTGCTCCAATCCCAAGCCTATTGGTATCCCGACTCATGAAGAGATCAGTTATGAGATGCTGACGGGTAAGCGGCGTAATTGTAGTAACTTTTACGAACAGAGTCAATATCTTCTCGCGGATGCTGACACCCTGACGATCAGAATCTACAAAGATGGTTTTGCCTGGAAAAAGAACGGTGCCTCACTAATAGAACTCATCAATCCTCAGCACACATGGCTCCAGGAATGGACGGATGCATACGAAAACTTTTTCCCAAAAGACCGCGAACTCAAGGATGGCCAACGCATCGGCTATCCGGCTCTTATACAGTATGATGATTCAGTTTTCGGTCTGCTGACAGAATCCGCCATAACTCCCGAGGAGGCTGGAGTCAGTATGTATTCACTTGGCGATAACCGTTTCGACCTAAAACCTGACGGACCTGAAGATGGCGGTTGGCAAACATTCATTGTCGGTTCGCTTGCTGACGTCGTTGAGTCTACACTTGTCACAGATATCGCAGCTCCGAGCAAACTGACTGACACTTCATGGATTCAGCCTGGTGTGGCTTCATGGGTATATTGGGCTTACAACCATGGCTCAAACGACTATGAGATTATCAAGAAGTATGTCGATATGGCTGATGAGCTAAATCTCCCATATGTCCTGATAGATGCGGAATGGGATGAGATGAAAGATGGCAAGACTGTAGAGGATGCAGTGGCTTATGCTGTGTCGAAGGGTGTGAAACCTATGATATGGTATAACTCGTCAGTGGGGTGGGTGAATGGTGCCCCGGGACCAAAGTATCGTCTCAACAAACCGGAAGACCTTGAAAAGGAGTTTGCATGGTGTGAGAAAATTGGTGTGAAGGGTGTCAAAATTGATTTCTTCTCTGGCGACACCAACCTCAATTGGCGGTTTATGGATGAGCTCCTTCAAGCTGCAGCCAGTCATCATCTGCTTGTAAACTTCCATGGATCTCCACTTCCCAGAGGTTGGCAACGCACCTATCCCAACTTCATCACTACAGAATCTGTTTATGGCGAGGAATGGTATAATAATCTTCCAATCTTGACTGACAAAGCAGCATGCCACAATGCGACTCTTCCGTTTACGCGCAACGTAATCGGGTCGATGGACTACACTCCATGTGCTTTCACAGACTCTCAGCATCCGCACATCACTACAAATGCTCATGAGTTAGCTTTGACAGCCCTCTTTGAGTCTGGCATCCAGCATTTGGCCGACCGTCCCGAAAGTTTCCTTTCCCAACCCCAGGAAGTGAAGGACTATCTGACAAATCTCCCCACAGCCTGGGACAACACCATCCTCCTCGGCGGCTACCCCGGAGAATACGCAATGATAGCCCGTCAAAAAGATTATAAATGGTGGATAGCCGCAATCAACGGCACCGACGCCCCAATCGACATAGAAGACATCGACTACTCCCGCTTAGGACTGAAAGATACAAAAT
>CAZIAX010000214.1:0-1177 GCA_964537745.1 uncultured Sangeribacter sp. | reverse complement strand
CAATATTTGCTTGATTTAAAAAAATATTGTAATTTTAACAAAAATTTGTAATAGATATTTCCTTTGACATCATGATGAAGAAACTAATTCTTACTTGTATTGCTGGATTAATGTCGGTTCCTCTGACTTATTCACAGCAATTCCCAGAAAAACTCAACCGAGGCGCTGTCGTAATGGCAGCCGGCCGCATACCGTATCTGTCTTGGCGTTCTTTTGCTACTGATAGCCCCGAGATGTACTTTGACATCTATAGGGATGGCAAAAAAATCAACAAAGAACCCATAACCAACACTACTGATTATCGCGATGCAAGTGGCAAACTGACCCAGACATATACAATTAAGGCCATGATTGGCGATCAAGAGATTGAGGAGTTCACTGCTGAGAAGTGGACTGCGTCTAAACAAATTCAGCTCAACCGACCGGATGGTGGCACCACACCCTCGGGCGAAGCATATGACTATACCCCCAACGACTGCTCCGTAGGCGATGTGGATGGTGATGGCGACTATGAACTGATCGTCAAATGGTATCCCTCTAACGCCAAGGATAACTCTCAGAGCGGTTACACAGGTAATACCATACTCGACTGCTACGAGTTTGACGGCACATTGCTTTGGCGCATCGACTTAGGCAAAAACATCCGCTCTGGTGCTCACTACACTCAGTTTATGGTATACGACTTTGACGGAGATGGCAAGGCTGAGATGATTTGTAAGACTGGCCCCGGCTCGGTAGACGGCACAGGTGCTTATGTCAACGAGGTGGCTGATATCGCAGAAATCAAAAATGCCAGCAACATCAAGGATTGGCGCACATCTGCTGGCCGCGTAGACGGCGGTCAGGAATGGCTCACCGTGTTTGATGGCCCCACTGGTAAAGCTATTCATACAGTTTATTATAATCCTAACCGTAATCAGAAACTCGGCGGTGACGCAGCTGGAACTTTCAACTGGGGCACAGGGGGTAAGAATGACACTGGCTCCTACGGCAACCGTGGAGAGCGTTATCTTGCTGCCGTTGCATTTCTCGATGGTCCCGACGCGTTGCCCAGCGCAGTGATGTGTCGCGGTTATTATGATTATGCCTTTTTGTGGGCAGTTGACTTTGACGGCCAGAAACTCAGCACTCGCTGGTTGCATTCCTCCAAGTCATCCACTCAGTATACAGTCACTGA
>CAZIAX010000213.1:0-4048 GCA_964537745.1 uncultured Sangeribacter sp. | reverse complement strand
TGTTTCGACAAATTTTTGCAATAACCGCAACATTCCTTAAACAATTTTGTAACACGCTATGGGATAGCATGTTACACGCAGTTAAATTAATATATCATTATTGAAACACCCTGAAATACGACTGCAACAAATCTGAAACAAAATAGTTCATTGACCCCATAAACAATCGAATTTCAATCAATTGGAACATCCTTGCTTGCGTGACATAAAATGTGACATAATGAAAGCCTCGGAAACAAATTTCCGAGGCTTTCGAGAACTTTTCGTGACGCTATGCAGAGAAAGCCATATCACATGAGATTGCTTTTTTGTATCATGCAGCTGTCGCTTTAGCGCTTGCGTTTGGTGGATTTCTTAGTTGAAGGTGTGGGAGTAGGTGTGGCTACACGATCGAAGACAAGATACACGTTGCCATATGGATCTAGAAGGTAGATGCAGTCCTCTCCATATTCTTGCCGATTGTCGATATAGAAATAGTCCCTGCCTCCTTGGTTAGGATACATGTTGATGATATCGCCGCTTACTTCGTAGCGTCCGGAAGTGGTCTGGGTTTTTTGTCCAGTCACAATTGCCTTCATCGTATAGCGGGTTTGTGTGAATGAGATGGAGAAAGTGGCAGACTCATCACCAGCAGTTTTTGTGACTTCATAAGTCTTTCCGGCAAAGTTATATGCCATCGAGACGAGGCAAGTGGCAATAGCCACTACCAAAAGAAATAATCTTTTCTTCATAATTGTAAATTTAGTCTTTTATTTACTATAGTTGAAAGTTACCGAATGCCGCGCAAAGGGTAGAGGTTATGCGCAAATCTTACAGCTAAGAAGTGCAGCAACATCTCAGAAGCTACGCAGTAGTGGAGGCTCACTCTTGGAGCAGCTGTATGGTGGGAACTTGTCGGTGCGGTCATTCCGTGGGGACTATCTTTATTGACTTTTTCGATAATCGGGCCTCGAGATACTCACGAAACTTATTGCCTTGCGCTGCCGACATCGGCTTCGAATACTTCACAAGAGCGATGTTGAGGGTGTCGAGCCGTCTTGTGGCGACATTGCTGACTATAGCCCGCGTTACTGCTATGTCTGCTACTTCTGGAAACAGCACCTTCACTTCCGGCGAGATAGTGGCTCCCATCGTGTCGTTGCGACAGATGTCTGCATTCAGCGCCCGAAGTGAGTCGATAGTTTCGCGTTGGGTATTTATAGTGTTTTGTGTCACTTGATACATGTCACGAAGCATAGTCGAGGTAGCCTCGGTGGCATCAAACATATTGTCAGGGCTGTCGCCTTGTATGATTTTGAGCCTTGTGCCGCCAAGATTGTATTCGGGCAGTTTGTCAGTGAGAGCCAGCACCAAAGAGTCTTGGGGAAGGACCTTCCCAATCAGACTTACTGTAAGAGTTTTCTGGTTTCCTTTCATCTCTGCAGAAGAGTGAAGCACCTGGGTCCCGTCAAAGTTGAACTGTTGGTCTACAAATCGTTCGCAATTCACATTGAAAGCTGATTGTTGAAACATTCGCCATGTCAGATATCCGGCGGGAATCATCGTTATGATGGCTATCGAGTACACGAGATTTCTCACTCTCTTAGCCCTCATGGGATTGGAAAAGTCTTTGACGTGATATTTCATTAGCTTCACGCCGACTACAGTAGCCAAGGCAATGAAGACAGAGTTGATGAAGAAGAGGAAGAGAGCACCGAAGAAATAGGTCATCTGGAATGTGGCCAATCCGTATCCGACCGTGCATAAAGGGGGCATAAGGGCAGTGGCTATGGCCACACCAGGAATTACATTACCCTTGACCTTGCTTCCGATAGCCAGAATGCCGGCCGCGCCACCGAAAAATCCGATAAAGACATCATATATAGTAGGAGAAGTACGGGCCAAGAGTTCGCTGTGCCCTTCATTGACAGGAGAGATAAGAAAGTAGATGCAGGAAGTGATGATGCTGAAGAAGGCTGCCGCCATAAGGTTGCGGAAGGAACGCTTCATCAGATCGAAATCTTGGATACCCACCGCAAGCCCGATACCGATGATAGGCCCCATAAGTGGGGAGATAAGCATTGCGCCGATTATGACCGCCGTGGAATTAGTATTCAGTCCCAGCGAAGCAATAAAAATGGCTATAATAAGGATAAGTATATTAGTACCGCGAAAGGAAACCCCTTCACGAATCACATTCTCCGCATCCTCCTGCGGCAGCAAATCTGCCGACAGATCAAAATACCCCGCAAGGCTCTTCTTCCACTCTTTAAAATCCGGCATGTTCATACTTCTACAAAATTAAAAATTATTATGCCACCACAACATTATGCTCCCAGAGCATAATAATATTGCAAAGATAGACAATATCCTCCGTATGAGCAAATATTCGGACATAGAAATAGTTTCCGGCTGCTTGAATCACCTTGCGACAAACCTGCTCCGCCGCGTAAAGCAATCAGCCTTTCAATCTGCAAGAGGCTTGTCGCAAGGAGAAGGGAAGTGGTTTAGAAGATTTGGCCGTAGGAGGCGCGGTCGAGGGCGCGGTAGCCGATGGCTTCGGCTATGTGGCGGCTTAGGACGGGAGCAGTGACGGCTTCTTCGGCCGTCATCGTACCGGCATATTCGAGGTCGGCTATGGTGCGCGCCACGCGCAAGATACGGTCGAATGCTCGGGCCGACATGTTCAGCTTCGTCATGCGGTCTTTGAGTTTGGCAAGTCCTTGCTCGTCAGGCCATGCATACTGATGCAGTAGGCGGGAATTCATCTGCGCATTGCAGTAGACACCCTTCTCACCCTTGAATCGGAGATTCTGGATAGCCCTTGCACTGATTACCCTATCCCTTATGGAAGCACTCGACTCAGCCGGAGCCCGATTCGCCATATCATCAAACGCCACAGGCTCTATCTCACACTGGATATCGATTCGGTCGAGAAGAGGTCCACTTATACGGTTCATATACTTGGCTACCGCTCCCGCCTGGCAGGTGCATCGCTTCGTAGGATGACCGTAATATCCACATGGGCAAGGATTCATCGACGCCACAAGCATAAACGAAGCCGGATAATCAACGGTATATTTCGCACGGGAAACAGTAATAGTCCTATCCTCTATCGGTTGCCGGAGTACCTCAAGTACAGACCGACTGAACTCTGGAAACTCATCAAGAAACAAAACACCATTATGCGCAAGAGAAATCTCTCCTGGCATAGGGTTGGTGCCTCCACCTACGAGAGCCACCGGCGACACCGTATGGTGTGGAGTGCGAAACGGTCGCTTGGTCATAAGCATAGACCCACGACCCAGTTTACCGGCCACGGAATGAATCTTCGTAGTCTCCAAAGCCTCAGCAAGGCTGAGCGGAGGAAGTATCGACGGAAGACGCTTGGCCATCATCGACTTGCCAGCTCCCGGAGGACCCACCATCAGAATATTATGCCCCCCGGCGCATGCCACCTCAAAAGCACGCTTCACACTCTCCTGACCCTTCACCTCAGAAAAATCAAAATCAAAGTTCTCAGCCTCAGCCGCAAAAATTTCGCGCGTATTGATGATGGTTGGTTGAATCTCAGACGTGCCGGCTATCACTCCGACGGCCTCCGCCAGATCCTTCACTCCAAACACCTCCACCCTGTTCACCACGGCTGCCTCAGTGACATTTGCCTCCGGAACTATCAGACGCTTGAAACCCTGCTCACGCGCTTTTATTGCCATCGGTAGCGCCCCTTTGACCGGGAGAACACTCCCGTCAAGCGATAGCTCTCCCATTATCATATACTCAGAAAGATGCTCGAGAGGCACTTTCTCGTTGGAAGCAAGCACACCTATGGCCATCGGAAGGTCGAAAGCCGCGCCCTCCTTCTTGACATCAGCCGGCGATAGGTTGATTACCGTATTCTTATGTGGGAAACCTATGCCACTGTGCTGCAACGCGGTTGTGATACGCGTATACGCCTCCTTGACGGCCGCATCCGGCAGACCGACGATGCTGAAACCTATACCTTTCTGCACCACTGTCTCTATCGTCACCACAAAGGCATCTATGCCGGAAATCGCGGCTGAATATA
>CAZIAX010000212.1:0-4065 GCA_964537745.1 uncultured Sangeribacter sp. | reverse complement strand
GATTCATAATTTTTGTTTATGTCGCGAAAAATGATTAAATTTGCAGTCGGAATGCTTGCGAACTCCTTTCCAGGCATTATCTATATTGTCAACACCAATAACAAACTATAAAAACATTATGAATCTTTTAGCAGGAAAGACAGCCCTTGTGACAGGCGCCGCTCGCGGCATCGGCAAGGCACTCGCCCTCAGATTTGCAGCTGAAGGCGCCAACGTCGCTTTCACCGACCTTGTAATCGATGAAAATGGCAAACAGACTGAAGATGAACTCCTCGCACTCGGAGTCCAGGCAAAAGGTTACGCTTCCAACGCAGCCGACTTCGCTCAGACTGAAGAAGTAGTTAAGAAAATCAAGGAAGATTTTGGATCAATCGATATTCTCGTCAACAATGCCGGTATCACTAAAGATGGCCTCATGATGCGTATGAGCGAGGCTCAGTGGGACGCCGTGATTGCAGTCAACCTCAAGTCTGCCTTCAATTTCATCCACGCGGTGCTCCCCATCATGATGCGCCAGCGCAATGGCTCCATCATCAACATGGCTTCTGTAGTAGGCGTTCATGGCAATGCTGGCCAGGCTAACTATGCAGCATCCAAGGCTGGTCTTATCGCTCTCGCTAAGAGTATCGCTCAGGAAGTTGGTAGCCGCGGCATCCGCGCCAACGCTATCGCCCCTGGCTTCATCGAGACTGCTATGACAGCTGCTCTGCCTGAGGAAGTTCGCGCTGAATGGTGCAAGAAGATTCCTCTCCGTCGTGGCGGTCACGTGGAAGATATCGCAAATGTGGCTCTCTTCCTTGCAAGCGATATGTCAAGCTATGTCACTGGTCAGGTTATCCAGGTCGACGGTGGTATGAACATGTAATTTTTGTTTATGACATCTAAATATGCCATAATAGTCGCCGGAGGGGTCGGAAGCCGCTCCGGCGATTCTCTTCCCAAGCAGTTCCACGACATCGGTGGCCATCCTATGTTGTGGTGGACTCTCATGGCTTTCCACAATGAGAATCCCGATACCATGCTTATTGTGGTGATGCACGCAGACTTCATCGGATATTGGAAGGAAATTGCCGGCCACGACTGCCCGCCTCATCTTCTCACTCCTGGAGGAGCCACCCGCAAAGATTCCGTGGCGGCTGGCCTTGCTTTGATTCCTGATGATGCCGATGGTCTGGTCGCTGTCCACGATGCGGCTCGTCCACTGGCTTCTTCCCGCCTCATCAGCGAAGGATGGACCGATGCGCTTAAGTATGGGGCAGTGATCCCTGGCTTGAAAGTCTCCGATTCTTTGAGGGAGGGCACCCCCGATGATAACCGAAGTGTAGACCGTTCTCGCTTTTTCGCTGTGCAGACTCCTCAGGTGTTTGGAATCCAGCTCCTCAAAGATGCCTATGCAAAGGCTGAGAACGCAGAGAGCGCAATTTTCACCGACGACGCAAGTGTGGCTGAATGGGCCGGCAGCAATATTCATATCTATGAGGGTGACCCTCTCAACATTAAAGTGACTTATCCCGGCGATTTCCGCATTGCCGCCGACATCCTTCTAAATTCCAACAAGCTATGACACCGGTCTACGAAGATAATCATATCATTATTGTCCGCAAGGAAGCCGGAGAGATTGTCCAGGGCGACAAGACGGGCGACACCCCTCTTTCTGAGATTATTAAAGCTTATCTAAAGGAGAAATATAATAAGCCCGGCAATGTCTTCTGCGGTGTCGTCCACCGTATAGACCGCCCGGTCACCGGACTCGTGATCTTTGCCAAGACCTCTAAGGCTCTTGCCCGACTCAACGAAATGCTTAAGAAGGGTGAGATTCACAAGACCTATTGGGCGCTTGTCGAAGGGCATCGTAAAGAGAAGGAAGGGGAGATTGAGTCGTGGCTTCAGTCGGATGGACGCCTCAACAAGACAAGAGTGGTAGACAAGAATGCCCCCGACGCAAAGTTGTCCAAACTTCGCTATCGCGTGATTGCTGAGGGCGACCGTTACTCGCTTCTGGAGGTGACTCTGCTTACAGGACGCAAACATCAGATCCGCGCCCAACTCTCTGCTACCGGCACTCCCATCAAAGGAGACCTGAAATATGGTGCCCGACGATCAAACCCAGGAGGAGGAATCTCACTCCTCGCCAAGAAAATTGAGTTCGTCCATCCCGTCTCAAAGGAGGAAATTGTGGTCGAAACTTCGCCATTGCCTGAAATGATGCCGATTATTCAAAAATAATTTGGTTCGCGTCTTTTTTTTAATTAATTTTGCACAATAAAGCATACGTGTGCAATATTTCAATTCAGTAACCCAAAAACAACTCATCTCAAGCGTGGGACTAAAGACTCGGGAAAGATTCATTGAAGTGGCTCGGCAGCTTTTCGCAAGGAAAGGGGTCGAGAATACTACCATGAACGATATCGCCTCGGCTTCTGAAAAGGGCAGACGCACCATCTACACCTATTTCAAAAGCAAACGTGACATTTATAACGCAGTCATTGAGCAGGAGACTGATATCGCACTCTCTCAGCTTCGAGCCATCGTGGCAAAACCCATTCCTGCCGATGAGAAACTAAAGGAGTATATCGATGCCCATTTCGAGACGATGCGTGAGGTGGTCTCTCGCAACGGTTCGCTCAGGGCTTGGTTTTTCCGCGATGTTAGAAAGGTCGACCGCGCTCGACGCATTGTGAGCCGCAAGGAGACTATTCTTCTTCAGCAGATTCTCGCCGAGGGCGTCTCAGAGGGAATTTTCGAGATTGAAAGCATTCCCCGCACTGCCCTGATCATCACAAAGACCATTCAGGGACTCGACGTCCCTTATATCCGTGACGACCTTTCCGAAATCGGAGTTGAGAAAGATGAGCTATCAAAATCTTTCATATCTATGCTCCTCAACGGGCTTATGAAGCGATAAGGCACACTATAATCTTAAAAATCAGGCAATCTCAATACTAAAACACTGCATATGTATATTAACGCTATTGGCCACTATATCCCTTCCAACAGGATATCCAACGAATATTTCAAGGAGCTGCACGGTCTCGACCCTGACTGGATTATCCAGCGCACCGGCATCGAGAGCCGCAGCCGTTGCTCTGAAGATGAAAATGTCGACACGATGGCTTATGAGGCTGTGGAAAATGCTCTCCCACGCCTACCCTATCCCATAAAGGACGTAGACCTCATCGTTGCCGCTCATTACTGTGCTTTCGACACCGTCGGCACTGTTGCCCACCGTGTGCAACGCAAATTCGGCATCGAGGGTGCTAAGGCCGTCTACGCGTCTTCCGCTTGTAGCTCCTTCGTCAATGGTCTTGAGATTGTCGAGGGATACTTCGCTATGGGTAAGGCCAAGCGTGCCCTGCTCATCTGCAGCGAACAGAATTCCTATTATGCCAACGACAATGATTCAAAAGCCGGCCACCTATGGGGCGATGCAGCTGTCGCTTACTTCCTAAGCGCTGAGAAGGAATCAGACAATGATACCGAAGTCCTGTCTATTTTCACGGAAGGCTTGGGCCACATAGGAGCCGGGCCGGATGGAGTGCTCCTCCGCCCGAAAGAAGAGGGTATCGCTATGCCCAATGGCCGTGACGTTTTCATGTACGCTGTGAAATACATGCAGTATGCACTTGAGAAGAATCTCGAAAATGCCAATCTTTCTAAAGAGGATATCACTTACTTCATCACACATCAGGCCAACATGCGTATCGTAAAGCAGCTGGCTCGCATGATGGAGATGCCGATGGATAGGTTCCTCAATAATATCCAGGAACTCGGCAACACCGGCAGTGCAAGCGCTCCCCTTGTGCTCTCGCAGCATCAGGATGAGCTAAAGAAGGGCGACATGGTCTCCCTGATGGTCTTCGGTGGAGGCTACTCATGCGCAGCCTTCACCATCCGCAAATAATTTTCTGAATTAAGATACTGCGTAGCCGTGGAATGGAGGCGTCCTCGCCTCCGCCGTGCCCTCTTTCCCTAACTTTTCTCAAAAAAATCACCGAGTTAACAATATTTAACACCAAAACCCTTGACAAACGCCAAAAAATGTTGTAACTTTGCACTCGCAATCAC
>CAZIAX010000211.1:0-4097 GCA_964537745.1 uncultured Sangeribacter sp. | reverse complement strand
TTTTGCGTGAGAGTTTGATACCGGGAGAAGAGAGGTCGGATATTGGGCGCCCTTGGAGGTCATACCAAGATTCCTTTTCGTTCTCTTCGGCGCCGATTGAGTCTACAGATGAGCCTTCCCCGAAAGAGCAAATGGTCTTCAGCGCAGCAGTGGCGCAGCCGTCAAGGCTGTTGAAAAGAGGAGCGTTATACCATCCGCTGAGGTTAGTGCCGTAAGCATTGTATTCCATCCACCACCAAAACAGGCCATCTACCCTATCATACTTTTCAAGGGTTGCCACAAGGTCTTTAGCAAATTGATCCTGACCTTCATCGCTGTAAGCCCATTTGCCCGAAAAGTCGTGGTCAGTTCCGGGCACAGCCCACTTATAAGAATATCCGGTCTCAACAATCATTATGTTTTTTTCCGGATAACGTGTCTGGAGAGCGGCCAAAGCCTTGTCGAGCACATTCATGTCGCCGTGGAAATAGGGATAATAGCTGAGTCCTATTATGTCATAGTCCACCTCAAGTTTCTTCATTTGGTCGTAGAAGTTAGTCAGGACATTCACTTGTGCCACCCTCTCGGTGTGGAGTACAATCTTGGCATCGGGACACACCTCATGGCAAGCCTTGACAGCTTGGCGAAGCAACTTTCCAAAACGAGCCCAGTTGGCCTCGCTTCCCATGAAAGCTTTCTTAAGCGAGGCATCCGAAGCACCTTCTGGTCCCCAAAGCATCCCATAGCTGATCTCATTGCCCGGCTGGATAAAAACTGGAGTCACTCCTGCTTCCTTCAATGTCAGGAGAGTCTGCTTGGTGTAGTCATAAATCTTCTCATACAGTTGCTCATCAGTCAGGTCCTTCCACGCTTCCGGTGTCCACTGCTTTGCAGGGTCGGCCCATGTGTCGGAATAATGGAAGTCGAGCATCAGTGCGAATCCGTCGTCGACGATGCGCTGGCAAAGAGGAATGATGTATTCAAGATCCTGACAAGCGTTCGGATCATATTCAGAAGGGTAATGGCTCTGATGGTCGGCAGGATTGACGAACAGGCGCACCCGCATCGCATTCATACCTTCCTTGTAAAGCCATGGAAGAAGGTCGGCGATGGGAGTGCCATCGTGGGTCTTATATTGGGCACCGGCGTTTTCGTATTCCGGAAGAAGAGAAATGTCACCTCCAACGTATCGCTGGGATGAAGCGGAAAAGCAAGATAGAACAAATATGGCTAAAAATAGTACTGTTTTTTTCATGTCATCAATTTTAGAGTAATCACTATCCTATATTGCCTCAACCGTTCAACAGTTTGGTGAGGCATATTTCAAATTTTAGTTGTCTAAACCAATTTATTTTCGTCCAGCATGTCGGCATAACAACAGCTCTCCGAAATGATCAATTATTAGTCTTTGAAAGGGGTTAGAGCTACTGTGGGAGTGCCGTTTTGGAAGCATCCTAAATTATAGCCCCCGTTGTAATGTTCGGGAGCCTCTGGTTCCCAATAAAATATACCCTCAGTGTCAGCCGTCATGAGTTTCTTAATGAATTCTGCACATATCTCGCCTTCATCGTATGGCATGCCTACCTCGCATATCATCACGGGGCGACCGTAGCGTTCTTTGAGATAATCGATGTTGGCAATAGCGTCTTTAGTCACCCCTTCCCAGCCACCTTGATAGCCGTTTTGGGCAGCCCAATATGGATATATTGACATCCCTATCATGTCGTATTTACCACCATACTGCTCAAACATACCAAACATACGGTCGAATCGTTCGCGGTCATGGCCGTTGTCGAGATGCACTATAATCTTTGCATCGGGGAGCACAGCCTTGGCAGCATCATAACCAGCATTGTTGAGGGCAGTTAGTTGCTCTGGATTGTCGAGAGAGCCAACAGGGAGCATCATTCCAGGGGTTGTCTCATTTCCGATCTGTACCCATTCGGGTGTGACTCCGATATTCTTAAGGGCAGTCAAGGTTTCAGTGACATGATTTGCCAGCGCCTTTTTTTGTTCTTCGAAAGAAAGTTTTTTCCAGTCTTCGGGCATTTCCTGCTGTCCGGGGTCAGCCCAATGGTCAGAGAAATGAAAATCTATCATGGTGCGGAGTCCGAGGTCAGAAGCTCGTTTAGCTTTAGCCATGACGTCGGGAATAGAATTCCATCCATTCTTAGGGTTAACCCATACGCGCAGCCGGATTGAATTAACTCCGCAGTAGTCACGGAGGAGTTTCATGCACTCCATCTCCTGGTGGGTCTCATCGGGGGTATAGAATTTGTGGCCTTCGGCCTCGAGTTGGGTGAGCCAACCCACGTCCGCTCCCTTGGCATAATCAGCCTTAGAAGAATCAGCGAAGGCGACAGGGCTTGTCAGCAGGAGCGCAGATACAAGGATTGATTTAATTTTCATAAGTTATTATAAGGTGAGGAGTATGAAAGTTTTTGCAAATTTAGCGAAAAGGTCTCTAATTTACAAATATTTCTTCCTTTACAAGTGCGCAAACATATCGGAACGATGCTTACTATCCTTGAGGTCGCTCTTAAGACTGATTATTCTCATTTTCTATAAATTTTCTTAATTTGTGGGGATTTGTTTGGTGGAGAGTTATTTTTTATTTATCTTTGTTATTAGTTTCCGATGGAAACATAAATTGACCTAATAACCCTAAAACTGACAACCAACCTGATGAAGAAAATACTATGCGCAGCACTCGCTTTCTTCTCCCTTGCTTCTTTCGCATCGGAAAGAACTGAGACTCTTCTTAAGAATTGGAATTTCTCCCAAGATTCCGTAAAGTGGCAACCCGTCACTATCCCTCACGATTGGGCTATCTATGGTCCTTTCGACCGTGAAAACGACCTCCAAAAAGTAGCAGTAGAGCAAAACGGAGAAACTACCGCGACTTGGAAAACCGGTCGCACCGGTGGTCTTCCATACGTAGGCAAGGGCTTCTACACTACCACTTTCAATATCCCAGATACTCCGGACCGCAGTTACGCTCTCGTTTTCGACGGCGCTATGAGCAACGCCCACGTCTACGTAAATGGCAAACTCGCTACAATGTGGCCATACGGCTACAATTCATTCTATGTTGATGTCACTCCATTCGTAAAGACTGGAGAAAACAAGCTCGAGGTTTCGCTCGAAAACAAGCCAATGTCCTCACGTTGGTATCCTGGTGCCGGACTTTACCGCAATGTGAAATTGCTCTCCACCGACAAAGTGCATATCCCAGTCTGGGGAACCCAACTGACTACCCCATACGTAAGCAAAGAATATGCTACTGTCCACCTCGTGACTTCTCTCGAGGGGGTCAACAAGGGGGATATGGTGACCCTCACCACACAAATTACGGCCCCCGACGGCAAAGTGGTGGCCTCAGATACCCACGACTATAAAATCTATCCGGGAGTAAACCTCAACCAGAATTTCCGTGTAGATAATCCCGATTTATGGAATCCCGAAAATCCTGCACTATATCATGCCACGACAAAAGTAATCGTAGATGGTAAGGTGGCCGACGAATATTCCACTCGTTTTGGCATCCGCAGCGTGGAAGTCAGGGCAGGAGAAGGCTTTTTCCTGAATGGCGAGAAAATACAATTTAAGGGCGTCTGCAACCACCATGACCTTGGTCCACTCGGAGCAGCCGTCAACAAATCTGCTCTCCGCCATCAACTTGAGCTCCTCAAGGATATGGGTGCAAACGCTGTGCGCACAGCCCACAACATGCCTGCTCCAGAACTCGTGGAACTCTGCGACGAACTTGGACTCATGATGATGCTCGAGCCATTTGATGACTGGGGTTTCCGTCCGAAATCTAAAAATGGATATGGAACTATTTTCGACGAATGGGCAGAGCGCGACGTAGAGAATATGGTGCGCCAATACCGCAATAACCCATCAGTCGTAATGTGGTCAATCGGTAATGAGGTACCTTCCCAGTGGGGACCAGACGGCCTCAAGGAACTTACATTCCTTCAGGATATAGTGCATCGCGAAGACCCAACCCGTCCCGTCACTTGTGGCATGGACCAAGTGGATGCAGTCACTTCCAATGGTTTTGCAGCTGCTCTTGACGTGCCTGGATTCAACTACCGCGTGCACAAGTATCCTGA
>CAZIAX010000210.1:0-4098 GCA_964537745.1 uncultured Sangeribacter sp. | reverse complement strand
GACTATCACCGCAACTATAGCTGGGGAATGGGATTCTCGCTCAAAGCCGGAGTGAATTGGGCTTTATCTAATGATAAGGTTTCTGTCAAGATTGCCAATCAATTATACTGGGTCCGAACTAAAAACAATTTCAACGTAGAAGACAATTGGATGTTTCGTCCGGGAGGAGAAAGAGTTCTCATTGAAGGAGGGGATAATGGCAAGACCACCTTCAATCATCTCGAGGCCAGTATAGATTATCGGCTCTACAAGAATCTTTATCTGACTGGTGGTTTCGACCTTTACACCCGCCTTACCCACTATCCCGACATGAAAATCAGTTTCTATGAGAATCCTGGTGATAGACTGCCTTTTTCCTCGACTGACAGTTATTACGTCGGAAGCCAGCAGATAGGTGCCCACATCATGGCCACCTATAAGTTCTAAGCGTCACTTGCTTGTGTAGAAATCGATGACTCTGCTGATGGCTCGCTGACATACGGGGCAGAACGTTGGATTGTGGTTGTCGCGCATGCGGCAGGTCTCCACGGGGCGATAGACTCCTTTTGCCTTGTAGCCTCCACCTTCAAATACTCCTACCACTACCTCGCCGCTTCTGTCTTCATCTGCCGCTCGCTTCATCTTGTCGTCGCGTTTTCCACCCTCATCGTTCCATGGGGTAGGCACCTGCACTCCAGGAGTCAGCATATCTTTCCATTTAGAGTCGAAATCTACCATGGTGGTGATATTCTGTTCCCATGGTTCGATATCCAATGGATATTGTTCCCCTTCCTCCTCTACGTAGAAATATTCATCGGCAAGTCCGGCAAAACTATGTCCGAATTCGTGGACCGCCACGGGAAGGGTAAGTTTATGGTCGGAAGTAGCAATCTGGTAGCTGTTGTAGATGCCTCCTCCTCCGTAGGCTGGAGTGTTGACGAGCACAAGAACATGCTCATAAGGTATCCCCTCAAGTGCTTTATGAAGTTTCCAGACGCGAGGGGTGGTCAGATATCGCGAGGAGTAAAATGTGCTGAAGTGAGATTCGAAAGCAGTGTCTTTCCACTCCCCTTTCAATGGGATACTGACGCCACTGTCTTTGGAAGGTGTCATCACAGCCACCACATTAAATTTATCCTTATTGGAAGCGAAGGGTTCGTAGCTCAGTATCTCTTCAGCTATCTCGGTGGCTTTGTTTAGAAAACTATCCATTTCTTCCTGACGATAACCCTCTGCCAAAATGGCTATGTCGATAGCTTCGCTGGAGTCGCCACCTTTGTGGATGTAGCGGTGCTCAGCGGGCGAGGCTCCTCTTAATGCCACAAGTTCGTCATTTGGACGGTAACGGTGAGTGATGCGCCCGATTTCTTCATGGCGGTTACCTCGCAAGCTTACGGTGATGTCAGCCTCCTTCTTGGGAAGAGGAACTAAAAATGAATTCTCAAAAGCCATCTCCTTCTCCTCTACTTCCGGAGTATAAATCCACTCTTGGAATAGGGAAGAGAACGTGTTGCGATAGAGGGTGTCTCCTGTCTGGGGATCAGTCACCATTATCGTTCCGTTGCCTCCTACCGGCACATCCTTAAGTCGGTGGCGTCGGCCTGCCCACCCTTTCTGCTTCGACTGGGAATCGAGCATAAGTTTCACTCCGGAGGGTCCTCCTCCGAATATGTAATCCACACGCAGCGTGCTGTCGCAGAAATTCTCATTGAAGTCTGCTGCTGTTAACTCTCCAATGCTTGCGGCAGCCAAGAGGGCTGCAATAGTAATGTTCAATTTCATAATGTCGTTGTTTTAAGTATTCCTCTCCTAAATAAAATACTGCGTAGCCGTGGAATGGAGGCGTCCTCGCCTCCACCTGACCGTCTTAAGGTTACTTTTTCGAAGACTCACACACAAAGATTTGTAACTGCAAATTTAATCAAAAAACTCAACTCTCGCAAACGAAAGTTGAAGGTGCGTGGGAAGAAACATGAATGAAAAAGTTGTTATATAAATATCAGTTGAATTAAGAGTACCATTTTGGAGTTCAATACTCAGCTCGGAGAGCTGTTATTGTGACGAAACCCCAGGCTTCAGCCTGGGGTAAAGCTAAAGACTCAGTAGCCTCGGAGAGGCGATTGGTGATAGAGTCTTTATCCGAGATTTGGAACTTCGAGCTTAACAACCTTCTATATAAATATGGACCATCATTTTTCTATACGTCGCAGCACGGCACAAGACTTGGACCGAATCATGGAAGTATATGAGTCGGCCAAATACTACATGCGCTCCCAGGGTAATTTCGGACAGTGGACTGGTGGATATCCCGACGAAAAGACAATACTGACAGACATTGCTCATTGGAGCCATTATCTTGCAGAGGATGAAGAAGGAGACATCCTGATGGTGTTTTCCTTCATCTTAGGTGATGATCCAACCTACGAAGTGATAGAAAATGGCCAATGGCTCAACGATAAACCATATGGTACTATCCATCGTATTGCTTCAAATGGAAGGCAAGGTGGAATGATGAAGGCTTGTGTGGATTACTGCAAGGAGATTGTGGATAATATCCGTATTGACACTCATGCCGACAATAGCACGATGCAGAATGCACTCCACAGACTGAAGTTCGAGTTCTGCGGCATCATATACACTTCCGATGGCAGTCCACGGTTAGCTTTCCAGAGAGACTTTCGGCCCGAAATCAAGATGGAAATTGATTTCCGCCTCGACCCTAACCGCGTAGCCAACCCCAACCCGACCAATACCAGAAAGGTAGGGACGCACGGTTCGTGCGTCCGCGAGCGACCCAATACCATCCCAAGCGGCTCATCCGCAATCTGAGGACTGAAGACTCACTTCATATCTCCCTGTGCAGCTTTGGAGATGGTCACAAGGTATACTCCGGTGAAGATCAGCACCACGGCTACTATTTTAGGAAGTGAGAAATGATCCATACCAAGTGCTATCCCTACTATCGTGGCCACGATCGGTTGCACATAGTTGTACATTCCGACGATGGTAGGACGAAGGTTTTTCTGGCCTATCATGATGCAGATATAAGCTATGTAAGTAGCAAAAAACACTATGTATCCCACTCCTATCCATTCCGATATTGATATTGCTCCCCAATCAGTGGAGCGCAGGAAACCAATGGTGGAAGGCAATCCCACGACTGTAGCAGAGAGAAACATCCATTTCATCAAGGTGACCAGTGAATATTTCTTTATGAAATTGCGGTAAAGAGTCAGGTAGAGTGCGTAAGAGAGCTGGGCCATCAATACTATAAAATCTCCTAAGGCAGGATTGTCTCCTCCTGCTATCGAGCCTTTACCTCCCAACACAAGGATTAGGGCTCCCCCTGCACCTAATGCGATACCTCCGGCTTTCTTCATAGTGATGGGCTCGTGAAGAAAGAGCCAAGCCAACAACATTACCCACATCGGCATTGTGGTAGTCACCAAAGAAGCCTCTCCAGGAGAGGTATAACTTACACCTATTATAAAGCAACCTTGATTAAGTAGTATGCCTATCATCCCGGCTCCGAAAAGACGCAGTTTGTCCATTGCCGGCACGTGTTCTCTCGGGGTGAATAGGGAGGTAATCCAAAATAACAAGGCTGCTCCGGCTATTCGGAAATCTACCATTATGATTGGAGCGATAAGGCCTGAGGCAAAGACGAGTTTTGCCACTGGCGACATCAGTCCCCAGCATACATTTGCTCCCAACATCGCCAAATGGCCTTTGAGATTGAAATCGGTATTACGTTTCATTATGCTTTCGTCATTATTATATTCCCCACTCCATCTCATTTATAACGCTCCCCCTCATTTTTTATTATCTATCCATCTACTGCGTAGCGGTGGAACGGAGGCGTCCTCGCCTCCGCCGTGCCGTCTCCACCTTACTTTTTCGATGACTTCACTAAACCTAACCGTAGGTGCTTCCACCCATTTGCCCCTAAAATAGGGGTAAAATTTGACTAAAACACACTCTTTTCTCAACAATTTTCATCAAAAGTTTTTGTAGTTCTAAATTATTTATTAATTTTGTAGACCAAAGAGGCCAAGTGCCCACATGCAAAAGATAATTCCATAATATAAATACCATAAACACAACATCTGATGTACTTAT
>CAZIAX010000209.1:0-4138 GCA_964537745.1 uncultured Sangeribacter sp. | reverse complement strand
AAGCAGTTCTATCTGAAAAACAAGAGCGGAATGTATATCATGGCAGGGTTCCCATGGTATAACGTGCGTGCGCGCGACGAGCTTATGGCTTTGCCAGGATGTACGTTGGCTATCGACCACAAAGACGACTACATCCAGATAATGGGAACATTCCTCAAGGCTCTCAACAAATATGTAGAGACAGGGGAAAAAGACCGCACTATCCATGAGATAGACCTCCCTGACATTCCACTTTGGGCAATCTGGGCAATACAGCAATACAGACGTTCCACTGACACGCGCGCATGCCGCGAGCTCTATGGCGAAGAAGTGAAACGCCTTGTGGAAGACATCCGCAACGAGCGCATCAAGAACCTCCATCTGAATTCCAATGGTCTGCTTACCAGCAATGGAACTGACACACCAGTCACCTGGCTATCCGCCTCCATCAACGGACGTCCGATCATCCCGAGAAGCGGATATATCGTAGAGTTCAATGCCCTTTGGTATAACGCCCTTCGCTTCCTCATCTCCCTCTATGAAGGGGAGCCCGGCATGCAGGAGTATATCGATGAGCTGAATGCACTCGCCGACAAGGTTAAGGCAAGCTTCATCGAGGTCTTCCTCAACGACTACGGATATCTTTACGACTACGTCAACGGAACATATGCTGACCTCGAAGTGAGACCAAACATGGTCATAGCAATCGGTCTGGAATACTGTCCGCTCGATCGCCGCCAGCGCCGCAAGGTGCTCGACCTTGCCACCCGTGAGCTTCTCACGCCAAAGGGCCTGCGCTCATTAAGCCCCAAGAGCTATGCCTACCGTCCGAACTACGTCGGAGGTCCTGTAGAGCGTGAATACGCTGTGCACCAAGGTCCGGTACGCCCATGGCTCTTCGGTTTCTATGCCGACGCCTACATCAAGGTGTTTGGTGTGAGCGGACTCGGATTTATCGAGCGCAAGCTGATCGGGTATGAAGACGACATGTCGGAAAACTGCATCGGCTCGCTCAGCGAGATGTATGACGGCAATCCACCCTTCGCAGGGCGCGGCGCAGTCTCTACGGCCAAGAATGTAGGCGAAATACTGCGCACCATCAAGAACGTGAAAGAACTCAACAAATTACAGAACTACGATAACTAACCAGATATGAAGGCATTAATGTTCGGGTGGGAATTCCCACCGCATATCCTTGGCGGCCTCGGCACGGCATCATACGGTCTGACCAAGGGAATGCACGCCAACGGAGACATGGATATCACTTTTGTGATTCCAAAGCCCTGGGGCGACGAAGAGAAAGGTTTCGCCCGCATCATCGGCGCCAACTGCACTCCAGTGGCATGGCGCGATGTCAGCTGGGACTACGTGGAAAGCCGCATTGGCAAAGTGATGGACCCTCAGCTTTACTACGACCTCCGCGACCATATCTACGCCGACTTCAACTACATGAAGCTCAACGACCTCGGATGCATAGAGTTTTCGGGTCGCTACCCCGACAACCTCATTGAGGAAATCAACAACTATTCAATCGTGGCCGGCGTCATAGCCCGCACAGTAGAGTGCGACATCATCCACGCTCACGACTGGCTTACTTACCCTGCCGGTATCCACGCGAAAAACGTCACGGGCAAGCCACTCGTGATTCACGTGCACGCTACTGACTACGACCGCTCACGCGGAAATGTCAACCCCACGGTATTCGCCATTGAGAAAGACGGCATGGAGAATGCCGACCACATCATGTGTGTGTCTGAACTCACAAGACGCACCGTAATCGAGAAATACGGCATCAACCCAGCCAAAGTATCTACAGTGCATAATGCCGTGATACCTCTCGACCAGGAATACCTCGACATCAAGCGCCGCACAGAAGGGGAGAAAGTCGTGACATTCCTTGGGCGCATCACAATGCAGAAAGGTCCTGAATATTTCGTAGAGGCAGCAGTGAAAGTGCTTCAGAAAGACAAGAACGTACGCTTTGTCATGGCCGGCAGCGGCGACATGATGGACGCCATGATCAAGCTCGTGGCAAAACGCGGCATCGCCGACCGATTCCATTTCACCGGCTTCCTTCGCGGCAAGGAAGTATACGAGATGCTGCGCGACTCCGACGTCTACATCATGCCATCAGTTTCGGAGCCATTTGGTATCTCCCCGCTTGAGGCAATGGAAATGGGAGTGCCAAGCATCATCTCGAAGCAGTCTGGCTGTGCAGAGATTCTTACCAATGTCATCAAGACAGACTACTGGGACATCGACGCAATGGCCGACGCCATCCACAGTATCCTTCATTATCCCGCAATGTACAAGACTCTACGCGACAAAGGCATCGAGGAGATACACGGCATCACCTGGGAGAAAGTCGGCAAGAAAGTAATCGGCATCTATAAAGACGTCATCGCAGCGCGAAATCACTAAAACATAAATCTGCAAACATATAAAAAAGTTATGAAAAACGTTTGTTTTTATCTCAACATACACCAGCCCTACCGTCTGAAGAGATACCGCTTCTTCGACATTGGCAACGACCACTACTACTACGATGACTTCGCCAACGAAGACATCATCAGCAATCTTGCTGAGAGAAGCTACATCCCAATGTGCAAGACCCTCCTCGAGATGGCAGACGAATATGGCCAGGACTTCAAATGTGCCATTTCCATCTCAGGCACAGCCATCGAGCAGCTCCAGCAGTCAGAGCCCGAAGTAATAGAGATGCTGAGAAAACTCGCCGACAAAGGCACCGTGGAGTTTCTCGCAGGCACTTTCGCTCACTCACTCGCTTCAATCGAAGACCCCGAGGAGTTCATGCGCCAGGTGAAAGTGGAGCAGAAGACCATAAAGATGGTATTCGGCCAGACACCGAAGGTATTTGCCAACACAGAACTAATCTACGACGACGACATCGCATCGCTCATCCAGGCCATGGGATTCAAGGCAGCAGTAGTGCCGGGAGCAAAGCACATCCTTGGCTGGAAGAGCCCCGACTACGTCTATTCTTCTGCTACAGCTCCTAAGCTTAAACTTCTCTTCACCAACGACAAGCTTGCCGCAGACATCTCACACAACTTCAACAATCCCGACTGGGCAGAGTATCCTCTGACAGCAGACAAGTACGTCAACTGGATTGCTGAGCTTCCTGCAGAAGAGCAGATCGTCAATATTGCTCTGAGCATGGACACATTTGGCGGCTTTATACCTGCCAGCGCCGGCATATTCGACTTCCTCAAGGCACTTCCCCGCTTTGGAAAGGAAAAAGGAGTACACTTCACTTCACCCTCTGAGGTAGTTGGAAAGCTCAAGGCTGTAGACAGCGTCACAGTACCTTTCGCAATCTCATACGTAGACGGCACCCGCATCGATGTATCCGCCTGGAAGGGCAACGACCTTCAGCGTGAGGCCCTCAACAAGCTCTATGGCATCGCTGAAAGAGTATCCATGGTAGAAGACCGCAAGATACAGCAGGACTGGGAATACCTACAGGGTAGCGACCACTTCTTCTATATGGCTACCAACAATCAGGCTGACGCAGCTTTCAGCCCTTATGACAGCCCATTTGCAGCATTCACCAACTACATGAACGTCCTTGCTGACTTCCTCGTAAGAGTCGAAGAGCAGTTCCCGGAGAATGTAGACAATGAGGAACTCAACTCACTGCTCCTTACCATCCGCAACCAGTCGGCAGAAATCGAGCAGCTCAATAAGGAGGTGAAGAATCTCCGCAAGAACATCCTTGAGGCCGAAGACAGCAACTATGCTGCAGTGGTAGTCGAAGAGGCTCCTGCAAAAGAGAAGAAGGCTCCCGCTAAGAAAGCGACAAAAAAGGCTGCTGACGAGAAGGCTCCTGCAGAAAAGAAGAAACCGGGACGTAAGCCCGGACGCAAACCCGCTGCCAAGAAGGATGAACCCAAAGCGGAATAAGACATAAATGTTTCAATTGTTAAACTATTGTAACATCGCGAACTTTAGCCGCTTATCTGTTGTTTTGATTTCAGAAAGTAAGAAAATCGTTTCATGATGTTAGGTTAGTTTAAAATTGAATTATGGAAAAAATCAGATGCAGCTGCCTGTGAAGGTAGCTGCATTCTTTTTATTATGTCGCAATCAAGAAGAGATACCTTTTCATTGAACCCGAGGGCACTCCAAAACGTTTGAT
>CAZIAX010000208.1:0-4140 GCA_964537745.1 uncultured Sangeribacter sp. | reverse complement strand
ATTTCGTATAGAAGTCACAGTCAACACCAGCTTGCACATGGAGCACCTTGAAGAGGCGCGCCTGTATGAACAGATTGCTGTAGATGCTGAGCTGCGGAAGCGGTACAATGTTCTGGTCGGAAGATACCTGCCAAGTTACCCTGTTGTTCCAATTGAGAATGCCAACCTTAAAGTCTTGCTGCAGGCCTACGGACATAATCTGTACATTCCCCCCATGCTGATGAGGAAGAAAATCACTGCCGAAATATATTCTGTTCTGAAGATTCTCCACGTCAATCATAGCCCTTGTGCGGGTCCATGGAATCTCAAGACTGCCTCCGAATTTCACGCTGCGGGTCTTGCCGAAATCATGGCTCCAGATGAAGTGGTTGGAGACATAGTTTTTCGTTATCCAGTCCGGTGTGTTGTTATGGAAAGCTCCGTGTGCCTCAATGCTGACTGTGTCTCCAAAGAGCGGGATGTTGGTAAGAATCTGTCCGCTGAGATCAAGGTCGCCAGCGGCATCCCCGCTCAGACCAAACCGCACGTCGGCATTATAGCGAAGTATCGAACCTTGTGCCTTTTCCAGTCTTCCACCGATAAAAAGGAAGTTCTGATTATGTTTCGGGTCAGGAATATTCGCGGGTAGAGTGTTTGGAGCATCAGGATTCTCCTCGGTAGGCGTTGTCCCTCCTTCGGTAGTTCCATCTAAGGAAGGCAAACTATATCCGGCATTCGGCAGTGTGAACTTATTGAGCTGATAAGTGGCGTAGGCAGAAAGACCGAACTTCATCCATTTCTTGAAACCCTCGATGAGATAAATGCCTATGGTATTGCTGAAGGAGTTGAGTGTGGAGTTGTCGTAGGTCTTGCTTGCGTCGAAATAGGTGTCACTCCAGAAGCTATTGCTCACGCTTTTCTCTGTGAATTCATGTCGGTAATGACGATAATCAAACGAGTATAGAATCTTCATCACCGGTATGTAGATGTCGCGCGTCAAGGTGTCATTTACCTGCTCTTCACTCCAATAACCGATCTTATAGGCATGGTTCATATAGAACTGTGCACCATTCAGGATGTTTTTAGCGGAGGTGAGTTCTGTAGGGATACTCTTGGCCTGTACGGAAGTCACGCCACCCTGCACTGCCGCTGGGTCTGTGATGTATCGGTCGTCAGTGATACCGCCGTTCTCAAGATTCTGGTGGGCGTATTGCTGATAGAAGGTCTGCAGCTCGTAGCGGTCGCCATAATAATAGCATGAGAGTCCGAAGTTGAAGTTCTTGGCCGCCTGATAATTGTAGCAACCTTTGGAGTGCAGATAGTCGATGAACCCACCGATTCCAATGCGACGGTTGACATTGCCTGAGAAGTCAGCCTGCAGACGGTCTTGATGGTTTTCAGAACTTCCGCAATAGTTATACTCCAGAATCGTAGTGGGAATATAAGTGTTATGAAACTTCTGCTTCGCAAAACTTGGCATCCAGAATCCGAGAGCATCGTAGAAAAGGAAACCGCTCGGTTTCTCCCGCTCAAACCATAGGAGGTTTGTGCCTGGCGAGCCAAGGTTGCCCGTGGTAGCCCAGGCGTCACTTGCCATAGTCGGAATACTGCGACGCTGATAGTTGTACTGTGCAGTGTCCACTGCCGCGGGTATGTGAAATCCCAAAGGATACGTCAATGTCCATGCCGAAGGCTCCTTTACAGTCTCAAACGGTTCCCCTTCGCCAGGCATAGCTTTAGGGTTCCAATCGCGGTCACCCTGGGCATTTGCCGACGCAGAGCCAAATATGATGACAAGTATAAGGCAGCATACACGGATTATTGCGTCCATGATGCCGGTGCGTGTCGAAGATGATAAGCGTTCAATGCGTTTCATGGCGCAAATTTACAAAAATTATTTCAGTTAAAGCGCATGAAAACAAAGAAAATCAAAAATTCATGACGCTTCCCAAACAACTTGCTTAAAGAAGTGTTTCTTAATTAGGCTTATTTTGCCCCATCTTAATAAAGAAACCTGCAAAACCAGAACAATATGAAGAGAAACTACTGCATGCTCGTTCTTCTTGTCGTTATTCTCACGTCGCTATCCGCTTCGTCGCAACTTCGCTATGGCTTCCGGCTTGGCGGAGCCATAGCCAAGGCATCATTGACCGGAGCTCCCGGCATGTCGATGAAAAACGGCAGTGGATTCAGTGGCGGTCTGCTTCTGGAATATCAGATGGAGAGTTGTGGTTTTGCACCGGATATAGCCGTGCTCTATACCCGCTATAGCTCACGCCTGATCGACGAAGTTTCCGGGCCTGCCAAGATCGGACGCAATTTCATCGAAGTGCCGTTGCATCTAAAATATAAGTTTTATCTCTCTTCTACTAATAATCTTGTGGCTCCTATGGTCTATACCGGACCCTCACTTCTCTTTCGCCTCGGCAAGGGGAATCCCGAGCAAATGTCTACAAAATCAGTGCAGCCAGGATGGGACCTCGGTATAGGAATTGACATAATCAACTTCATCCAGCTATCAGCCGGTTACCGATTCGGCCTTGGCAACGCAGTAAGCGCCAGCGCGGTGCCAGGGACTTGCCTTCATACCAACGGCTGGAACGTAGCCGCCAATATCATCTTTGACTTCTAAACTCCTTAAACCTCTTAAAACTATGAAAAAACAGATCCTCGACGGGTGCACCGCAGCTGCCCATGTGGCCTACGCAATGAGCGAGATTGCCACCATCTATCCCATCACTCCGATAGCCTCAATGGGCGATACTGCCAAGAAATGGGGTATGAAAGGGCGTCTCAATCTTTTTGGCCAGCCTCTTGAGGTGAGGGAAATGGAGAGCGAACTCGGAGCTGCCGGGGCCGTGCATGGCGCTCTCGCTGGGGGAGCACTCGCCACAACTTTCACAGCCTCGCAGGGTCTGATGCTCATGATCCCCAACATGTATAAGATAGCAGGCGAATTGCTTCCCGCTGTCTTTCACGTAGGATGCCGCTCACTTGCCAACCATGCACTATCTATCTTCGGCGACCATCAGGATGTGATGGAATGCCGGGCTACAGGATTTACTATGCTCGTATCCGCTTCCGTGCAAGAAACGATGGACCTCGCAGTAGTGGCCCACATAGCGGCGATCAAGGGTTCATTGCCAGTACTTCATTTCTTCGATGGCTGGCGCACAAGCTCAGAGATGGATACAATCGACGTAATCGACTATGACAGCATAGCCAAGATAATGCCTTACGACGATGTCTTGGCATTCCGCCGCCGTGCGATGAATCCCGAGCATCCCGACACTCGCGGCACTGCCCAAAATGCAGATGTCTATTTCCAAAACAGTGAGGCTACCAACCGCTATTATGATGCCTTCCCAGGAATAGTGCAGGAAGCGATGGACTCTTTAGCTGGAATTACCGGACGTCAGTATCATTTGGTCGACTACGTAGGTGCTCCGGATGCCGACAAGGTTATTGTCATCATGGCTTCTGGTGCTGAAGTTGCAGCAGAGACATCCGAATGGCTCAATCGCGAGAAGGGATATAAGACAGGAGTATTGAAAATACGTCTTTACCGTCCGTTCCCAGCTGAACAGTTCCTAAAGGCTCTTCCACCTACGGTCAAGTCAATAGCAGTGCTTGACCGAACGAAAGAACCCGGCTCAGTGCACGAACCATTGTGCCTCGATGTAATGACCACGCTTTTCGAGGCAGGTCGGAGTGACATCAAGGTGATAGGAGGGCGCTACGGTCTCTCAAGCAAAGAGTTTGACCCCTCAATGGTAAAGGCAGTCTTCGACGAGCTCGCTTCTGACTCTCCGAAGCGCACCTTTACCATCGGCATCAATGACGACGTCACTCACCTGTCGCTTGCCCCAGAGGAGAGTATCAATACTTTGGCATCCTCCGACTGTTTCCAAGCAGTCCTATATGGCATTGGCAATGACGGCACTGTCGGTGGCACAAAGCAGACTGCCGCCATCCTTGCCAGCGATCCCAACCTCTATGCACAGGCCTATTTCAGTTATTCGGCCAAGAAATCGGGCGGATATACCATCTCCCAACTTCGTGTAGGACATTCACCTGTCACATCTGCATATTCTATAATAGGTGCCGACTATGTGGGATGCCACAAGACATCCTACGTTAACCGCTTCGATATGCTCGACA
>CAZIAX010000207.1:0-4141 GCA_964537745.1 uncultured Sangeribacter sp. | reverse complement strand
CTCACAAACGGAACCAGAATCCGGTGTGCTACCATTACACCACAAGGCAATTTTTAGCGTCTCTCGGGGCTCTTCCCCTTTTGACGATGCAAAATTACTGCTTTTTTTTCAATTGACCAAATTTTTTCGAGAAAAAATTCAAAAATTATCATATTTTACCGAGAAGCATACGAAAATTATTCGATAGAACTTCTTTTACTTCTTTGATACTTATTTCTTTATTGAGTTCTTGGGCCATGGAGGTGACTCCTTTGTCGATGAAGCCACATGGATTAATGAGGCTGAAGCCTCCCATGTCGGTATTGACGTTGAGGGCTAGTCCATGCATTGTGATATAGCGGCTGCATTTCACTCCCAAGGCGCATATCTTACGCTCTCGCTCTGTTCCGATGTCTATCCAGACTCCACTGGCTCCATGCACTCTGCCAGCATCAATACCAAACTCAGCAAGTGTCCTGATTACTGTCTCCTCAAGCAAGTCTACATAATTCTTCACTCCCAAGCTATGCTTCTCAATATCGAGAATAGGGTAGACCACCAACTGACCGGGACCGTGATAAGTCACATCTCCACCCCTTTCTATATGGAATAGTTCCACTCCACGACGAGCAAGCTCTTCAGTGTTGAAGAGCACGTTGGCCTCTTTGGCATGCTTTCCAAGTGTGATGACCGATGGATGCTCTACCATGAAGATATATTCTTCATCGATAGGTATGCCATTTTTCTTTTTGTCGACCATATTATTGAAGACCTGGCGCTGGATCTCAAGCATTTCTGAGTAGGGTTTTGTGCCTTCATCAATTATATAGAGATGCATATTAAGAAATTTAGTGTTAGAAATTAAAGTGCAGAGCTACGCGAAGACCCGAGTGATCAGCGCCAGGAACGTTAAGGTAGTTCAGACGCCATACGTAGTCGATTCGGAACAGCTTCAGAATGTTGTCGAGGCCTACGCTCAGCTCCATATATGGAGTGGATCTCATAATGCTGACATGCGCATCTTCCGGAAATCGATATAGAGCGGCATGATGCTCAGGATTATTGCGCTTGCTCAGTCCACCCCACAAGCATTTGAATTCCACCACTTCCCTGAGTTTTGCCTTCTTGACTACCGGGATTCGATTGAAAAGCACACCATTGCCCCAATATGTGAAATCTCCTGACACATATCTGTCCATAGCAAACTCCATGGGATTCAACAGTGAGTATGATTCCGGCTGGATGGTATAGCTAAGGTTGGCGTTGGGCCAAAGAAGTTCGGTATATGGCACCTGACTCCAGATTATACCACCCTTGACCAAGGCGTCAAGATAACCGAAAGAGGAGAACCAGAAGCGTTTCCAGATAGACATCTCAGTCTTGCATATTGAATAGTGGCTCGCTATTATTCCTTTAGGTCCAATTTCCATAAGCAACTGAAATATAGGAGCGTCGCGATTCACAGCCATCCTTGTATCCTTTTCCTGGATGAATTTTTCCCCTGGGGCATATCTGACTGAAGCTCCGATGGTGGTGCGACGATAAAAGGGAATGTTTTCTCCATAGCCATTTACAAATGGTAGCCATTGAGAGGCTGCTTGTCTGACGTGTTGTGCCCAGACAGAAAAGGAAAAGTTGTTGTGAAACTCAAGGGAATATTCAAGATGTGTGAGATGCTGATAAGTGGCCAGAAGATCCTTCTTTCGCTTTAGACTTAGAAAGACATTGTCTGGATTGGTGAAAAGATAATGCTGGCCTATCATATCAATGTCATATTTGTGGGAAAGGCTAATTTTGTTGATTGGAAACTCGCGGCTATGGTATCGCTTCTTGGCAAATGAGTATTCAAGTTCTCCTTTGTATTTCCATTTTCGGTCACGCGTCCCATAGGCAACATATCCATTGGCAAACCAATTAGGTGAGAGATTAGCGGTAGTCATTCCTCCCAGTCGAAGTCGCACTCCCTCAATAGGATTTGAGCTGATGAGAGTATTGATAGGACCGATGTCAAACATGCTCCTTTTCCCTGTCTTGATATAGCCTGTCACAAGCACAACCAGTGCTTTCTCAGCCCAATAAAAGAAGGGATAGCGTCGAAGATCGCCCATGAGAGAGGCCATGTTTGACTCCGCGTCGGTCAGATTGTCTCTTCTCATATACGTTAGCAAGTCACCATGAGATTCAGATGGTTTGCCTATCTCTATATATTGTCCAATTGACTCATATGCTTCTTTGAGGTCTTCGCGTATTTTATCTGAGAAATTCTCAAATCTTGAAGAGCGCGATGCGGAAAGCCGCTGGGTACCCTTCACCAGGCAGATGTCGAGATACACAATGTCGGATACTTTATGCCTTCTTCCTGCTTCATCCTTTTCAAACTCCTGCTCAATAAACAGGTTGTCGACAAAATTTAGATTGACCGTTCGGGGTACCTTCATGAGAACCTTGCGAATGAAACCGGTAGTATCTCCGTCCTCGACATAAAGATTTCCAGAGAAGGAGAAATCAGCAGGATTACGTGGAGTAAAAGTCAGCTGTATGCACCGCACTCCATCCACATCCAATGTGTCAGTTATGAAGTATTTGTAGTGCAAATTGCCAGCCGAAGACAGTGGGCTTGGAAACTTATTCGACATAAGGGTAATGTCATTGTCATAGATATTCACCTCCCTCAGGAGGTCGTGGAGTACCGCTTCAACATTGCCCACCTCAAACATCTCGCTCACGCCATGCGAAGTAGAGCCTCTTACTACGTCCTTTCGATTTTTCCCATTTGAACAATAGAGAATTGTAGAAGCCTTCTCATTGAGAAGCACTTTTAGCATATTGCGGGTTCCGTCGGGGGTAGTGTCGAGATACGCCTTCAGCTCCGGCCTCTTGTTTAAATCCGCCTCATCCACATCAAGAAGTCCTATAGTCATCTTGTCATACTGGTCGTAACTGTAGTTGGGCAGAAGGTGGGGATCGCCTTTTTTCTGGTTGTTTCTAATCTCGCGTATAAGTTTAGTGGCAGGATTGTCTTTGGAATATTTATCTTTTCCAGGATTGACGAGAAGCTCTTGAAGTTGGAAAGCCTCCCGCATAAAGACTGCGGTATCAATCTCGATGTTAGACTTCTGGGCCCTCGTGGTCAAGGCACATAGAGACATCAGCATAGCTATAAGTATGCTGGTCATTGAGTTATGCAGCAATGCCAATTCTTTTCTCTTCAATATTTTGCGGAAATAGATTGAATTCATTAATTTTGCAAAAGGGAAATAATTATTTTCCAGCTACAAAATTAATAAAAAATATCCGAATTTATCATGGCATTTGAGATAGAACATAAATATTTAGTGAAAAATGATAGCTTTCGAGAGCTTACAATGGCTTCTTATCACATCTCCCAGGGATACATATGTCGGCAGCCAGAACGTACGGTAAGGGTGAGAATCAGGGGAGAACGAGGATTTCTGACCGTGAAAGGGAAAAACACCGGTGCAGTTCGCAAGGAGTACGAGTATGAAGTGCCTTATGATGATGCTGTGAGTATGCTCGCTATGTGCGAGCCTCCGGTCTTGGAGAAGACAAGGCATATAGTGGAGTTTGAGGGAAAGATATGGGAAGTAGACGAGTTTTCCGGAGCGAGAAAAGGTTTGGTGACGGCCGAGATAGAACTTTCATCGGAAGATGAGGCATATGCTTTGCCACCGTTTGTCGGAGAAAATGTCACTGGCAATCCAGCTTACTATAATTCCAATCTTTAGTCAACGTCGCTTTGAAAGAGCTTTGAGCATCACTTCAAGTTCGCTCCTGATATCATGGAGTTCACTGAAGACTTTCAGTTTCTTCGAAATATTGTGGCGGTTAATTCTCATCTGAGCCTTGGCTGCCTCTATTTTCAGTCCCTTTATCTTTACGAGATAGTGGATGATGCGTAGTGTCTCGATATCAGAAGGGGTGTACTGCCGAAGGCCTGTCTGTGTACGAGAGGGAGATATCTCTGGAAACTCCAGTTCCCAGTAGCGGATGGTGGCTTGTGGCACACCCAAGAAATCTGCTACATCACCTATCTTATAGTATTTTTTGCTTAGATCTTCCATATGTGGATAGGAATATTCTTATAGCTCAGTCCATGACATGGCCTGAGTTTTCAGCAAGCTGAATCATGTCGACGTATTGC
>CAZIAX010000206.1:0-4155 GCA_964537745.1 uncultured Sangeribacter sp. | reverse complement strand
TTGTAACTTTGCACTCTAAAACTCTTTTGGCGTGACAATGAAGACGGTTATAGCAGCGATTTGGGCGTTCGGAGCGGCAGCCACAATGGCAGCCAATGCTCCCGCCGACTCCATACCCGAGAAGAAGCTGGAGGAGGTGACGGTGACGGGCAACTCTGCCCGACAGCGCATCGAGAACCCACGTATCGGCGCCGAACGTCTGGAACTCAGCCAACTCTCCAAACTCCCGGCCTTCGGCGGCGAAAACGATATCATAAAGTCGATTGCCCTCCTCCCCGGCGTCCGCAGCGAGGGCGACGGCGGTGGAGGTTTTGAGGTACGTGGCGGCAGCGCCTACCAAAACCTCGTCATGCTCGACGGCATCTCCCTCTACAACCCATCCCACGTGATGGGCATCTTTTCCACCTTCAACGACGACGCCCTCGGCAGCGCCACTCTCTTCAAAGGTCCCTTCCCGACGACTTACGGCGACGCCACCTCCTCAGTGCTCGAGACTACCCTCATGCCGGGCGACATGCAGACCTACCATGGAAGTCTCTCCGTAGGAATCCTCGCCTCAAAACTGAAGGCCGAAGGTCCGATTGTCAAAGACAAACTTTCGTTTGCCGTCGCCGCACGCCGATCATATGTCGACGCATTCCTCAAGATGGTGCCGCAATACAGAAGCACCGTCATGAATTTCTACGACATCACGGCGAAAGTTCGTTTCCGTCCCTCACAGAAGCACATGGTTGACGCCTCCTTCTTCATCAGCCACGATAATATGGCCGTAGCCGACCTTATGGGGCTCTATTGGGGCAATCTCGGAGCCTCGCTCAACTGGACAGCCCATGCCTCCGACCGCCTCACATTCACCACCACAGCAACCCTGACTCACTTCGATCCCAAGATGTCGATGGACATCATGGACCTCGACCAGACAATGTGGACCTACATCCACAACTACACCCTCTCTGAGAAGATGCACTGGCAGGCGGCTGAGAATCACTCGCTCGACGTGGGTCTCCGCACGGAACTGCTGCGGGTGAAATCTGCCGAATGGAAGCTCAACTACGTAAATGAGAAAGAAATCCGCTCCCTTGCCGACAATGCCCTATGGATTGACTACAACGGCCGCTTTGCCGACCGGTTCGACCTTACCGCCGGGGTAAGACTCAACTCCTCATCAGCCATCTCTGCCCCTCGCTTCCATAGCTTCACATCTTCGCAATGGGAGCCGAACCAATTCGATGCGAAAACCTATTTCTATGCCGAACCAAGGGTCAATCTCAAATACAGCATCTCCGACTTCCACAACCTCAAAGCCGGCATCGGCTCCGCATCGCAAAACCTTCACGCCATACGCTCTTCCGCAACATCTTTTCCCTTCGACCGATACGCCCTCACTTCCGCCACCGTCAAGCCTGAGCGGGCTCTCCAGTATGCCTTCGGCTATGCCGGAATGACAGAGAGCGGCGCCTTCGACTGGTCGGCCGAAGTATATTACCGCGACATAAAGAACGTCTATGATTACAAAGACGGAAAGTCTTCCTTCTCCGACATAGTGCTCGAAGACATAATACTCGGAGGCAAGGGGCGCAGCTACGGACTGGAACTGATGATGCGCAAGAATACCGGTCGACTGACCGGCTGGATAGCCTACACGCTCTCGCGCACCCAGACATGCATTCCGGGCATCAACGACGGACGATGGTATGACGCCTCCAACGACCGCCGCCACGACATAGCCGTCACCGCCATCTTCCGCATCAACGACCGCTGGAACCTCTCGGGCTCCTGGATATTCCTCTCGGGGCAACCTCTTACGGCTCCCGACGTGAAATACGAAATCGCCGGCGAGACATGCTACTACTATTCCAAACGAAACGCCTATATGGCACCTCCGACCCATCGACTCGACCTTTCGGCGACATACACCCACAAAGGTCCGCGCTTCACCTATGAATGGGCTTTCGGCCTATACAATGCCTACTGCAGATATAATCCCTACGTGGTCTTTTTCCGCGACGACCCTGACTCGCCATCGGGCACACAGGCCGTTAAATACGCTATGTATGGGCTCGTGCCTTCGGTGTCGTACACCCTTAGTTTCTAAGGGTAAAGAGTCAAGAACCAAGAGTCAAGAACCAAGTGTTTCTAAGAGTTAAGATGTATAAGATTTTAATTGTTTTCATTTTTGGCATGATATTTCTTTCGGGTTGCGAGAAGAATCTGGATTTCAAATATCACGATATCGAGCCGCTGACCGTTATAGAGGGGGAGCTGACATCGGATGGGGCAAAGATTGGCATAACCCTCACTACGCCTATGGACGAACCGATGGACCGCACTCGTCTTACTGACGCATCCGTAGTGATAACTGACCTTACGGATGGAGTGGAATATGGCTTGACACCAGATACGGATGGATTTTTCACTGATACCACTCCTGGCATACCTGGACACCGCTACCGGCTGACAGTGGAGCGCGCCGGCAACACCTACAGCATGGAGACCTTGATGTATGCGGCCACAGAAATCGTAGATGCGCAATTCAACTGGATAAGCATGCCCTACGACAAGGTGGCAGTATTTCAGGCGCGCTATCTCGACAATCCTGCAGATACGGGAGATTGCTATTGGGTGAAGTTATACCGTAACGGCGAGATTTATTCATGGCAGGAGCAAGACGACCGCACTGCAGCCGATGGCATCAACACATTCTTCACGATGACGAGCCGAAAGGACACCGACAAGGAGGATGACGACGAGGTGCTCTTCGATGGCGACGTGATGACCGTCACGGTCACCCCCATATCGCGCGAGATGCACGACTATCTGGAGGCGTTGCAGAACGACAGCAACGGGCCTTTCCTTTTCTCCGGATACCGCGTGCTCGGTTATTTCCTGGCCGCCGACCCCGTATCCCGCTCCGTGACATTCCACCCCGACCAGATACCGGAGTATAAATAAACTCATACAATCACTGACTCAAAACCTTTTCATTTTACGATTTTTTTGCTAAATTTGCACCATGAACTCAACTGAAAAGAAAAACAAGCGGGTGTTTGTATCCGGATGCTACGACATGCTGCATTCAGGCCATGTGGCATTCTTCAAGGAGGCCTCCCAATATGGCGACCTTTATGTCGGTATCGGTTCTGATAAGACAATCCAGGAACTGAAACACCGTAAGACGGTATGTTCCGAAAAGGAACGCCTATACATGGTGAAATCAATCAGATACGTGACCGATGCCTGCATCAACAGCGGCAGCGGCATGATGGACTTCATAGAGTCGGTGGATCGCTTCAAGCCGGATGTCTTCGTGGTGAACTCCGACGGAGGAAGCGACACGAAACGCCGTTTCTGTGAGGATAGGGGAATTGAGTACGTGGTGCTTGAAAGAGAGCCCGAGGCTGGTCTGCAGGCACGTTCTACGACGGCTTTGCGCTCCGAGGTGAAGAGCCATCTTCCCTATCGTGTCGACATCGCCGGGACTTGGATCGACCAACCCTACGTCTCGGAGCATGGCTCAGGATGGGCCATCACGGCCTCCATCGAACCTACCTACGACTTTATGGAGCGCGGCGGGATGTCGACCTCGACACGAAATGCAGCTAAAAAGATATGGCCCTATGAGCTCCCTGCCTACAATGAGGAGATGCTCGCTCGCCTCCTATTCTGCTTTGAGAACGACCCGGAAAACGAAGGGCACGTCTCCGGCGCGCAGGATGCCATCGGCATATGCGTATCCGGCCTCTCGCGCCATTTCTACGACGGCCATTACTGGCCCAAGACCATAGATACCATCCACGACGAGGAAATCCTATCCTGGCTTGAGAGCCATCTTTGCGTGGCCCCGATGTTTCCGCGTCGCAAAGGTTGTTCGGTGGTGGAAGGGAAAGACATCACTCCTGAGAAAGTGAAGAATCTCACCGAGGCCGCCGACCGCTGCTGGAATGCCATCCTCGCCAAAGACCTTGATGGCTTCGCCAAGGGATTCCTTGACTCCTTCCACGCGCAGATTGCCATGTTCCCGGCCATGATGCAGCCCGGTGTGCAGGAGCACATCGACAGCTGGCGCGATAAAGCCCTTGCTTGGAAGATGCTCGGTGCCGGAGGAGGAGGCAATCTCCTGCTCGTAGTCGACAAAATCCCGGAAGGCGCCATCCC
>CAZIAX010000205.1:0-4164 GCA_964537745.1 uncultured Sangeribacter sp. | reverse complement strand
AATCTCGCAAGAGCCCAGAGAGACTATATCTCCGACGGTATCGAGCCTCTGTATTACATGGCGCAGATCGAATACCTCCGCGGAGAATACGACGATGTAATCGACCACGCCTCGACCATAATGACGAAAAACCCGGTGGAAGAACTCCTCCCCGAACTCCATCGCATAATGGGCCTCAGTTACTTCAAGAAAAACGACTACATCAATGCACGCCCACATCTCGAGGAGTTTGTAGAGTCAGTGGAATCTCCCAACGACGACGCCCTTTACGCATATGGAGCAGTACTTTATGCCGATGGTGAACTTGCCGAGGCCGAGAAGAACCTCCGCAGTCTTACCGACCGCCAGAACGCCATCGCTCAGGGTGCCTACCTCTATCTCGGTCAGATAGCCGAACAAAAAGGGGATATGAACGCTGCTGCAATGGCCTTCTCAAAAGCCTCAAATATGGCCTACGACCAGAGCGTGGCAGAGACCGCATCCTACAACCATATTGTGGCCCTCACAAAGGGTGGAAACGCCCCCTTCGCGAGCAATATCGCCATGCTCGAGTCTTTCATCGACAGATATCCCGACTCGCGCTACGCCTCCGACGTGCAGGAAAGCCTGGCTGCCGCGTATTTTTATGAAAATGACTATCACCGCGCCCTCAACTCGATCAACAAGGTAAGGCATCCGTCGCAGGCAACCCTTGCAAGCAAACAGAAAATACTCTATAAGCTCGGTATGAGCGAGATTACGACCGGCGCATTCACGCAGGCCGCCTCGCATCTGCGCGAGGCGGCTGACATGAAGAGCATCGACGCCGCTCTCGCCGACGAATCCCGCCTCTGGCTCGGGGAAGCCCTATATGGCGCAGGAGACTACAAAGGAGCCGCGGCAGCCTACACTGCCGCGCTGCGGGGCGACCTCACGGCAGCCAACCGCTTGATGGCTCGCTACGGACTTGCCTATTCGCAATTCAAGCAGAAGGATTGGAGCAATGCCGAGAAGAACTTCGCCAATGTGGCGGAGAGTGGTGCCGCTCCCGCTGCAATGAAAGGGGATGCCCTCGTGCGCGATGCTGACTGTCTGCTCTATCTTGGCGATTATCAGAAGGCAGCCACCAAATATCTCAGAGCTTCGCGCGAGGGAATAGGTGATGCCGATTATGCCTCATTCCGCTACGCGGTGGTCACTGGCATCACCGAGGGTACCGACTCCAAGATGAAGCGGCTCAACGCATTCATAAAGGAAAAACCCGGATCAAAATGGACCTCCGCGGCACTCTTGGAGGCTGGAAACACTATGGCTGCACTCGACCAGCCCGACAAGGCCGCTCCCTACTTCGAGCGCCTTAAAAGCGAATATCCGAAAGACAATAAAAGCCGTGCCGGAGCCCTCTCGCTTGCTCTCGCCTATATGAAGCAGGGAGAGACGGAAAAGGCTAAGACGGCATACATGGACATCATCCGCAACTGGCCCACCAGCGAAGAGGCCTCGATAGCCAACGACGACATGCGCCAGATCACGGCCTCCGACGGCACGCTGATTGAATACTCCCGTTTCCTTGCCTCCGTCGACGGAGCTCCGAAGATTGATCCCGACGAGATGGACGCCATCACGTTTGAGGCTGCCGAGACTGCTTATGCCGCCGACCCGGCGAAAACTCAGCGTCTCGAACGCTATATAGCCGAATTCCCCGATGGCCGATACCTCGCCAATGCCCTCATGGATCTTGCCGAGGCTGCCGACAATGAAGGGGATGCAGCCAAGACCATCATTTATATCGAGCGTCTGCTTTCGAAGCGCGGTGATTCCCCGCAAGTGCCAGCTGCCCTATTTTTGAAGGCCGATATCCTTGAGAATTCAGGCGACAAGGATAAAGCTCTTGAGGCTTATCTCGCCCTTGAGCAGAGAGGTGGGACAGAATTTGCTCCTGAGGCCATAGCCGGAGTGATGCGCAACACCTCCGATGCTCGCCAGCGCACTGACTACGCCCGCCGTCTCCTCTCACTCGGCGGTGTCTCGGCAGAGGATGCGGAAGATGCGCGCTTCTATGAAGCCTCTGGTCTGCTCCATACCGACCACAGCAGTGCCGGCGAGGAAGCTCTCAAGAAACTCGCGGCTTCTCCCAACTCCCTTTCAGGAGCAAAAGCCGCTGTCGAACTCGGCGAATGGTATCTCGCCCAAGGCGACATCAAAAAAGCACTGTCTACTCTGGAGGCCTTCACAGATGCCGGTTCAGTGCATGCCTACTGGCTGGCACGCGGATTCATCTCCTTGGCCGATGCCTACCATGCCGACGGCAACGATTATCTCGCCGTGGAATACCTCAAGAGTCTGCGTGACAACTATCCAGGCGATGAGGAGGATATCGCAGAGTCTATCGCAGTTAAGATCAAAGAATACTCCAAATGATGCATAAATATAAATTCCTACTCGCGTTGGCGGCTATAGTCGGATGTGCCGGCATGGCATCGTCGCAAAGCTTGACAGAGTCAGTGACTGTAGAAGGTCGCTATACGCCCGACATTATCCCTGCCGACAGACTCGCACTGCTCCCGGCAGCCATACCACTGACGGCACCTGAATCCCCGATGGCCTACGACCGCAAGGGCGTTCCGGCCGCCTTTGCTCCCGACGCTCTAAGTATGCCCGCTACAGGATGGCGTGCTTTGAAAGCCTACGACACATCGAAGGGTTATCTCGACCTCCGGCTCGGAAGCTGGGTCAATTCGTCGATCTCGGCTGGCTATGCGGCCATCCATAACGACGACACACGCCTCAACGTATATCTCCAGCACAATTCCACCTCACTCTGGCAGCCGTGGAGGAGCGATGTCGATGGGATTCAGCCCGTCGACAAGCGCTTCCGATATGATGAGACCATCGGAGCCGACCTTAGGCATCACCTGCTTGGCTACGGCTCCCTCAGTGCCGCCCTGCAGTATCATTTGGGATATTTCAACTACTATGGCACCGAATTGGGAAGCAAGAAAAGTGAAGACTTTAAGGCTCCTACCCAGACTGTCAATGATGTCTACGCCCATGTGGGATGGGCTGGGGAAAACCGCGGCAAATTCGATTATACAGCAGATGCTGATGTAAGACACTTTGCCTATAGGGCGATGTACGTGCCCCTCCTTACAGCTGTCTATCCAAGAGAGTTTGCCCGCACCAAGGGTGCGCGGGAGACCGCTTTGAATGTGGGCGTGGACGTCGGCTACAGCCTCAATGACAATTCCGGCAACGGTTCGGCTATCGGAATCGGACTCCGATATTCCGGAGTGCTCAATTCCATCGGCAATGATGTCAATAGGGTAGTGGCCACTCCTGCCTACACACTGACCGGACGAGCATATTCTCTCCGCCTTGGCGCAAACTTGGCGGTTGTGGGCAACGGCAACTCCACTCGTTTCAGGGTCGCTCCAGACGTGAGGTTTTCGGCAAGAAAAGGTATGGCTGCTTTCTCTGCTTCTATAGGGGGTGGCACTCATCTGCGCACGCTTGCATGGCGACACACTATGGACTATTACTCCGACCCGGGTGTCGGCTGCTACGTGGCTGCATACTCTCCGCTTGACATCAGACTTGCCCTGCAGATTAACCCTGGTGGAAAATGGACTGCGGGCTTAGAAGGAACCTGGTGCACGACGCTCGACGAAACCTTCGGTGGCCTCTATCAGGCTATGCTCAACTCGAATCTGGATTCTTTCGGCACATATCCGGAAAATGGCCGTATCCATGGTTTCAGCATAGGTCTGAACGCCGGCTATGATTTCTGCCGCTATATTGCCTTGAAGGGTAAAGCAAGTTGGCAACCTCAGGAGGGTTCGAAGGGTATTCTCAACGGTTTTGACCGACCTGAATTCACAGCCGACCTGTCGGCCGAATCCAAACCCATCGACAAGCTTTCTCTGAAACTTGACTATCGCCTGCGCGCAAAGCGCCTGCTCCTGCCTGGGAATATGAGCCGCCTCGACCTTTCGGCCGACTACCGGATTACCGACAAGATATCCGTAGGCGTGGAGCTCAACAACCTCCTCAACCGCCATGAGGCTTTCCTCCCCGACCTTGAGCTGGAAGGATTCAACGCTATGGGTGGAGTTCAGATAGTTTTTTAAGAATCAAGAACCAAGAGTCAAGAACCAAGTTGGGGATTTTTGGCAACTGAAAGGGCAG
>CAZIAX010000204.1:0-4172 GCA_964537745.1 uncultured Sangeribacter sp. | reverse complement strand
AAAAAATTTGCATACCTCTCCAATTTTGAGTAACTTTGAACCCTAAAAACAAACAACGATAACGAGACATGGAAATAGAAGGTAAGATAATCCTCGACCTCGGCCTGCAGTCAGGCGTTTCGAAGGCAGGAAACCAGTGGAAGAAGAAGGAATGGGTGCTTGAGACTTTTGGCCAGTATCCACGAAAGGTAAAATTTCACGTATTCGGCGACCGCGTAGATACACTTGATATTCAAGTAGGCAATTCTTACACGCTTTCAGTTGACCTGGAAAGCCGTGAATTCAATGAAAGATGGTATACAGACGTAAACTGCTACGCAGCGCGTCCCTACGTGCCCGGCGGCATGCAGGGTGGTTATCCCCAGCAAGGCGGCTACCCACAGCAGGGTTATCCTCAGCAGGGTGGCTATCCCCAGCAGCCCTACGCACCCCAGCAGCCCTATGGTCAGCCGCAGCCTTATGCTCCCCAACAGCCAGTGGCGCCTCAGCAGCCAGTAGCCCCCTTCGGAGGCGATGCCTTCCCACCGGCGCCGACACCCGGCGGCGGCTTTGACAACGCCGACTCCACCGACGACCTCCCCTTCTAAAAATATTGGCTTCACCCTACACAGGGCTAAAGCCTCATTTTTTTCTTTGCAATATAAAACGACATAAAAAAGGCGAAAAAATAGGTTTTTTCGCCTTTTTTTTGTAACTTTGGGTCGATAATGCAGTCTATGACTTTATAGGGAAATTCAATAAGTGAGCAAAAAGTTCGTTTATTATAATGACCCTATGCTTAAAATCGTATTAAACGACAAAAACAACTAAAAACGATATGATTAAGAAACTTTTACTTTCTGCCTCCATTCTGGCAGCCGCCCTCTCAGCTGACGCGGCCCTCCCGCAGGTGCAGCTCCGAGACATGCACGGAAACTCAGTAGACACCTCCACACTCAGCAATGACGGCAAACCCTTCGTGATTGACTTCTGGGCCACATGGTGCAAACCCTGCGTACGTGAGCTCAAGGCCATCGCCGACGTCTACGACGAATGGGTTGAAGAGACCGGAGTGAAAATTTACGCTGTCAGCCTCGATGAGGCTCAGAATGAGCAGCGCGTGAAACCATTCGTGGAAAACAAAGGATGGGAGTATGAAGTGCTCCTCGACCCCAATGGAGACTTCAAGCGTCAGCTCGGAGTCAGCGATCCCCCACACGTATTCGTAGTAGACGGTGAAGGAAATATCGTCTGGAACCATCAAGGCTACGTCGACGGCGCTGAGGAAGAGATCATCGAGGCCGTGAAGAAAGCAATGAAATAAGAGCTCTCCCGATTCCATCAGGCATAGAAAACTAACCGAAAACAATGAAAAGAATATTCATTCCTTTCTGCGCCCTAATGCTCGGGGCTCCGGCAGCTTTGGCCGCCAACGACCTCGAGACAGCCGCGGAGAACGGGGAGCAATATACCGACACATATACAGAAGGAGCTACCCGACTGCCTAATACATACTCGGAGGGAGAAACCAAACTCCCTTCGACCTTCACCCCTACCCCCAATGAGGGAAAGAGCGACTCATGGTGGAGCAAAATCCGAGCCACCGGGTCTATACAGTCGGAATTCCACATCCCATTCAACTTCAGGGGGGAAAAGACTCGCCAAGAAGGCAAAGATGTACTCAACAACACCTACTTCGATTTCACATTAAACGCCCCCTACCTTTCGGTAGGAGCCAGATTCCAGTGGGCTAAATGGCCGCTTCCCGGCTACGAAAAAGGTTTTGGAGGCTGGGGCGTCCCCTATATCTGGGCAACGGGCGGCTACAAATGCTGGCAGGCCACTGTCGGCGACTTCTACGAGCAGTTTGGCTCTGGCCTTATCCTGCGCATTTATCAAGAGCGCTCGCTTGGCGTAGACAATGCCATCCGCGGCGCAAGAATAAAGGTCAACCCCGCTCCTGGCGTCAGACTGACGGCACTCGGCGGAAAGCAACGTTGCTACTGGGAGTGGAACGCCTCCTGGCTTTGGGGCGCCGATGCAGAATGGAGCCTCAACGAGACTTTCAAGGATAAATTCAAAAGAAACACCGGTATCACTCTCGGAGTCTCTTACGTAGGAAAGCACGATAAGGATGAGCAGATAAAGGTGACTCCTTCCGGAAGCCTTGTGCCCGACCCTACCCCAGGCTACAATTACTATCTCAACTTCCCGAAGACCATCGCGGCCTTCGACGGAAGAGTTAAAGTCAGGGCCAACGACTTCAACTTCCTCTTGGAATACGCAACGAAGAACAATGACCCGAACTCGCTCAATAACTTCACTTACCGTCGCGGACAGGCTGTCTTGCTCTCAGGCACATATTCAAAAAGTGGTTTCTCAGCCCTTCTGCAGGCCAAGAGAAGCGATAATATGGATTTCCGCTCAAAGAGAGTCATTGATATGGACTACAAGCTCACATCGACAGTGAACCATCTACCGGCTTTCACATTGACGCAGACTTTCGCGTTGGCTGCCATGTATCCATATGCGACACAAGCGGATGGAGAATGGGCTTTCCAAGCTGACCTGCGCTACCTCTTCAAGAAGAAGACTCCGCTCGGAGGAAAGTATGGCACAAACGTGCGCCTCAGCGCAAGCTATATCTCCGGTCTTGACCATTTCAAACCCGCAGGCGCCACCTCAGACAACCGAGAACCTGGCACAAACCAATATGGCTCTCCCTTCTGGAAGATAGGTTCTCTCTATTATGCCGACTTGAACTTCGAGCTCAACAAGAAGCTCTCGCGCAAGTATCAGATGACACTCTTCTATATGTTCCAGAAATACAACCAGACCATCGTGGAAGGTCACGGAGGAATGGTCACAAGCAATATCTTTGTCTATGAGGGACAGTGGAAGATGGCGAAGAAGAGCCAGTTGCGTTTCGAGGCACAGTATCTCAACACGAAACAGGACAAGGGAGACTGGATTGCCGGATTGGCAGAGGTGTCATTCGCTCCTCACTGGATGATAACCTTAACTGACACTTGGAACAGCACTCACAACGACAACTATTATTCTGTATTGGTGACCTATAATCTCAAGGCCAACCGCTTCACTTTCGGCTATGGACGAACGAGAGATGGCTGGAACTGCTCAGGCGGTGTCTGCCGTTATGAACCAGAGACCAAGGGATTCAATCTATCATATAACTATACTTTCTAATGAAAGCATCTCATCTTACTATAGGACTTCTCATCCTCTCGGGGATTGCCGCCGGATGCGACAATGTCGACGAGGATGACCGATACATAAAGGTGGAGAAGCCGGTGATCAACAACCCGCGCAATCTCCTGATTATGGAATTTACTGGCAACAGTTGTCTCAACTGCCCGACCGGCGCGGCCACAGTTGAGCAGATAAAAGACGAGGAGGCTCCGGGAAGAGTGATTTCAGTTGGGCTTCATCCCTATGGAAGCCATTTCACTGAACCCACACCTTCAATCCATGCTCCATCCCGCTTGCAAGACCTCCGCAGCCAGGCAGCCACAGCTCTCTTCGATTTTTATCAGCCTAGCGGTTTTCCGGCTGCCGTGTTCAACGGTCTGAAATCTTCAATGTCAGGCTCCACTGCCGATTGGATTCAGAGAGCTTCTGAGGCCCTGAACTCTATGACTTACATCAACATCTCCGCCAATCCGACATATGACGCTGAGAGCCGCCAACTGACGGTGGACTATGAAGTGGAGTTTCTCGATTATGTGAAAAAGAAACTCAACATCACAGTTTGGCTTGTTGAAAACCATATCTTGGGCACTCAGACGATGCCCAACGGGCGCCCTGACTTCAATTATGAGCACAACCACGTGCTCCGCGCGTCGCTCAATGGCGACTGGGGGGAGACTATAGGTGAATCATTTACTGAAGGAGATAAGGTTTCCGGCACTACTTCCATGACCCTCGCTGAGGAGTGGGTAGCAGAAAATTGCGATGTTGTGGTCTACGTCTACAGCGACGACAACAAGGAAGTGGAGCAGGCGATCAGTTGTAAGCTTTAAGTTGTAAGTTGTAAGAATTAAGATTTATTTTCTTTGATATGAAAAGACTGACAATCTCGATTATTGCTGCAGTTTATGCTACGATTTTGAGCGTGGCAGGATTTGCTGCAGATGCCGTAAAATGGGACATCAAACTTGTTGGTGACGGCACTG
>CAZIAX010000203.1:0-4178 GCA_964537745.1 uncultured Sangeribacter sp. | reverse complement strand
ATGAAGCCACACAAACTGCATTCCATGATACTTACCGAGGCTTTCCGCCTTTATAAGGACGCAGCAGATACGGCCGAGGCTGTCCGCTTGAAAGGAGGACAGACCGCCGCTGCAGAAGTTCCGGGATTCTCCATAGTGAAGTTTGCCAATCTCTGGAATCTCGCACATATACGCCAAAACGACTGGAACCGTAAGGAGCATGAAGGGAAGCAGCTGCCATCTACCGTAGAGAAACTCATCACTCACTATGTAGATGAGCTTTATTCCCTCCGCACGCCAGCCTCAGAAGAGTTTATGCCTATTGTCAACCAGGCGCTGGTGGCGTATCCTCCCACTGCCAATCTCTTTGCCCAGAGTGCGCAACTATATGAGTTGGCAGGAGAGAAAGAGAAAGCCATCGACATGCTCCGCAACGCAATCCTCACCTCCCCAACTAAATTCTTTCTTTGGAGCCGTCTGGCCAACCTCATCACAGAAAAAGATAATCTTCGCTTGAAGACCAGTCTTCTGTATAAGGCTCTTCGCGCTCCAGGTCAGGAGGATTTCAAGGGGAAGATCCATCTCAACCTTGCCGCCACCCTTGCAGAGGGAGGAGCCTTCCCGCAAGCCAAATGGGAACTGGATTATGTCAAGAATTTCTACACCCAGAAAGGATGGAACATGCCGCGCCTCTATAAGGAGACTGAGAAGAAGATTCCCGAAGGGACGCAAGCGGCTGATCCGGCAGGCATCTACCGGAAGATGGAGTCGATGGCCGATGAATTCATCTATGAGTCACTGCCGGAGATTTTCGTAAAGAAAACCTATCACAAACCAGTGGCTGAGACTACCGACAGATACGGCAAAAGCCGCCCGGGACAGACGGCGTGGCGCGTGACAGATGCCGAAGGAAATAACTATTGGTTCAACCCCGGCCGCTATAGGATTCCGGAAAATCTCCCTTCCGATACCCAGCTGAAAGTGAAGGTATTTAAGGGGAAGGTTGTAAGTGCGAAAATTCAGTGATATTATTTAGGAGGAATCTTACTATGAATAGATGGTCGAGTTTATTGTTGGTAGTTATTGCTTTCTGTTTGGGCTCCTGCTCCAAAGGAGTCAGTGTCAGTGTGTATAATCCTAACCCTACTCCCCGAAATGGACAGGTCGTGGAGATTGACGCGTCCTCAATCACGAAACGGCTCGGCAACGCCTACAGTGTGAAGGATGAGGCCGGGATGCCTGTGACATCTCAGCTTACCTACGACAACAAGATTCTCCTGCAAGGGGATTTCCCCGCAAAAGAGACACGCAAATTCTTTTTCAACCGTGTCAAAGAGGGTGACATCCCTGCACAAGACACAATCTGCATCGGCCAGATACGCCACGACATGCAGGATGACTTCACATGGGAAAACGACCGCGCGGGCTACCGTCTCTACGGTCCCTCCTACCGCAAGGGTGGCGGAAACGTGAGCGGCTACGACATCTGGACGAAGTCGGTAGATTATCCGGTGCTCGCAGGAAGATATGACGACCATATGGCCGGAAAGATTTCCTATCATAAGGATTATGGCACGGGGATGGATGTATACACAGTAGGGCATACACTCGGAGCCGGCATGAATGCGCTCGTATTGCCTTCGGGTGAGATTGCTTATCCGTGCGCCTACGAGAAGTGTGAGATAATCGAGAATGGCCCGCTGCGCATGACAGCTAAACTGACTTGCTATCCGGAGAAGATAGGAGATGATGAGGCTGTGGTGGAGACAAGGCTAATCTCGCTCGACAAGGGCTCATGGCTCAACAAGACCGAAGTCAGCTACCAAGGCTTATCAAAAGATTATGAACTTGTCAACGGCATAGTGGTGCATAAGCAGAATCCCGGAGGATACGTCTTGGATGAAGAAAATCGCTATCTGGCTTATGCCGACCTTACCGACAACCCTGCCAACGACAATGGCACCATCTACATCGGCATTGTCAATGCCGAGCAGCCTGCCACAGTATCCTATACTCCTCTTGACCCGAATGTAGGCGATGGTGTCGGGCACATAATGTCGCATACCATCTACCCTCGCGGCGTCCCATACGTATATTACTGGGGTTCCGGTTGGAGCAAAGGAGGGGTGAAAGACATGGATTCATGGACCGAATACCTATCCAACTTCTACGACTCGCTGCAAAACCCTCTTCAAGTCAGAGTAAAGTAACCCCCATAACCCTCAACTTTCGCCTCAAAGCGAAAGTTGACTAATAAAGTCAGAGATGGCCGCAAGCACTTCCGGCGAGATGGTCTCCTCGATTTGCTTGTATTCCGAGAGGTCACCTGTCTGGGCATGCTGCATCAGATGGTTGAGCTGCGGAAATTCCATGACGATAGCCTGTGGCGCAAGCTGTCGGGCAAGCTCCGCATTGAGAGATGGAGGCACCTGCTGGTCTTTCTCGCCATAGATGATGAGCGTCGGGAGCTGCAGTTTCTTCATGTCAGATGCCGGGTCATAGGCAAGAAAATACATCATCCATGGGTTAGACATCTGGTCTGAGCCAGCTGATATGGCACCCTTCAGACCTTCTGCCAATTGCTGAGTGAGCGGAGTGTCTTTATATTGAGGATATAGTTCGGCAAGCTGAGCATCTGATAGTGATGTAGCCTCTGGATGGCTCACCTTGTAGTCGCATGTCGCCTCCATTGCCTTTGCGAAGTCATCGGCCTCTTTCTCAGGCAATCCGGATTTGAGAAGTGCCATCTTGTTCTGATACCCGATGGTCTTGGAGCCTTTTATGGAAGGTCCGGCCACTGACACTATGAAGTCTATGGTGTTTGGTTTTGCTCCAAGCATATATGCTATGAGTCCCCCTTCGCTATGGCCGATTATACCGGTCTTGCCAAACCGTCCGGTATTGCGAAGATAGCCGACCGCTGCTTCCGCGTCTGCGGCAAAGTCAGCGGTGGTGGCAGAAAGGACGTCGCCGGTCGATTCCCCCATCCCTCGGTCATCGTAGCGGAACGTAGCCACCCCGTTGCGTGCCAGATAGTCAGCAATTACGGCGAAAGGCTTGTGCTCGAAGATTTCTTCGTCACGGTTCTGTTGGCCGCTGCCGGTCACGAGAATTGCCAAAGGAGTGTTATTATCGGCGTTTTCCGGTATTGTGAGTGTCCCTGCTATTGTCCCTGCCTGAGTAGTGATTTTCAGCTCCTCTGTAGTATATGGGAATGGAGGTGTCGGTGTCTGCGGTCGGTTTGCCTTGCTCGCGCCTTGGGTAAGTTCAAGTGGGAAGTGCATGCCCCCTTGCTGGAATTGACCGACAAGTACCTGACCCTTGAGTGCCCCGCTGAAGCCAGCCATAATCTTCGGTATCTTGAAGCAGACGGAGTCTTCCGACAGAAACACCAAGTCGCCAGGGATGCCGAAAGCTCCTTGGTCGGGAGAGTCGATACTGACCGCATCCTCTGCAATATGGAACACGAGTTTCAGCTCCATCTGCGGAGCCACCTTAAGCTGTCCGCTCCATTCCCCCGCAATTCTCTGTGCATAAGCATTCCTTGCGGAGCATATTGCTGCCAAACACACAACAATAAAAGCGACTATCCTGATACACTTCATATTTTTGTTTTTTATAGGTTCCATTACTGTTCTCTTTGCTGGTTCCATTACTGTTCTCTTTACTGGTTCCATTACTGTTCTCCTTACTGGTTCCATTACTGTTCTCCTTACTGGTTCCATTACTGTTCTCCTTGCCCATTACGCTCCCCAGCGTCCTCTTAATGATAATGTCAGAGGCTGCCAGAGTATTCGGCAATATTGTATAAAACAGATTTTTTACAAAGTTACATAAAATTTCTCAGATAAAAAACAAACTTCGGCAGGCACCCACAGCCCGTGCCTCCGCCCGCGCGTCCTGCCCCTAAACTATAGAAGGGGTGAAAATAGGTGAGAAAGGGGGGATTTTCTATCGTGACCCTAATAATAATGAATTTTGCGCCTGTGGTTTTGAGGATTATTGCAAAATTTGCATCCGAAAAGAAAGCGAATTAACAATAACATCAAAATAACAATTTCTTACTATGTGTAAAATCTTCAACAAAGCGTTCTTCCTTGGGCTCGTGACGCTGTGTGCTTGCAGCCAAAGTCAGGATGCTCCCCAACCACCGGAAGCACCCCAGACCCAGAGCGTCAGCATCTCCATGACCCGCGGAG
>CAZIAX010000202.1:0-4247 GCA_964537745.1 uncultured Sangeribacter sp. | reverse complement strand
GTTTTTCGCAAATTTACATAAAAATAATGACTTTTGCAAATACTATTTAGGAGTTTGTTATGCTGGCTCGGGGAGCTTACAAAGCTCCCTCCCATTCACTATGTATTTTGATGAGCCTATTTAAAGAAGTTGCCTTTTGAGAGGACGACATCCGCGCTTGCCGATGCATGAACCGTGCGTCGCTACCTCCAAGTTGCGGCCATAAAAAGCACTTTTAACTAAATTACTTTTGTGATGTCCTAAAATTTGACTAAATTTGCAGATTAAAACTCAAGTGAGCTGAAATGAATATATTCAAAAATAGCAAAAGCAAGAAGTCTCAGGACGACGAAATAATGTTGATGACCTATGACCACCCAGCAAAAAAAAGGGTCAAGGCCACTACTATAATACGATGGATGTGGATCGCATTCATCGCTCTTGGAGCGTGCATCGCCATCTTTATGCTATTGATTTACAATGGCGTTATCGGATATATGCCCCCTATCGAGGAACTGGAGGACCCACACGATAAACTCGCCAGCGTGGTCTACGCTTCCGACGGTACTACTGAATTAGGACGTTATTTCTCCGGTGCCGGCAACCGAGTGTATACTGACTATGACAACCTCTCTCCCTACGTCATCGACGCTCTTATCGCTACGGAAGACGTTCGCTTCGAATCACACTCAGGTATCGACTTCATGGCTCTTGGCCGAACAATGGTCAAGACCATCATGATGGGAGATAAGTCATCAGGAGGCGCCTCCACAATCACTCAGCAGCTCGCCAAGCAGCTTTATTCCCAGCCAAGCAGCAATATATTTAAGCGCGCGATGCAGAAACCAATCGAATGGATGATTGCACTCAAGCTGGAGCGCTTCTATACGAAAGACGAGATTCTCAACATGTATCTCAACCGTTTCGACTTCCTCAATAATGCCGTGGGTATCAAGACGGCAGCAAATGTCTACTTCGGCAAAGAGCCAGGAGATCTCCGCTGCGAGGAGGCCGCTATGCTTGTAGGTATGCTTAAAAACCCGAGCTATTTCAACCCCCTCCGCCATGGAGAGCGCGTGCGCGACCGCCGGAATGTGGTGCTTGACCAGATGCAGAAAAATGGGAAATTATCAAAGGAAGAATGTGATTCGCTCAAGCAGCTCCCCCTTGGCTTGGACTACCATCGAGTAGACCATAAGGTTGGGACCGCTCCTTACCTGCGCGAGGAGATTCGACGCCTTATGACGGCAAAGAAACCTGAACGTCCGAGCCGCTCGAAATACGACAACAAGATTGCCTATGACATTGCCATGGGCAACTACAACACTGACTCCACTCAGTGGGAGGAGAATCCTCTCTATGGTTGGATAGAGAAGAACCCCAAGCCAGATGGCTCATACTACAATCTCTATACCGACGGCCTCAAGATTTACTCGACCATCGACCTCAAGATGCAGGAATATGCCGAGGAGGCCGTGCGCAAACATCTCGGGGAGACTCTCCAGCCCGCTTTCTTCCAGGAGAAAAAAGGACTGAAGAATGGCCCCTACACCACCAACCAGGCGGAACTCTCCACTAAGGGAGTGGAGCAATTGATAAAGAACGCTATCCGCCAGAGCGAGCGCTACCGCGTGATGAAACTTGCCGGACACTCGCAGGAGGAGATAGACCGTGCTTTCAATACCCCCGAGGAGATGGACATATTCGCATATGTGAAGGAGGATGGCAAGACCGTACCGGGAAGCAAGACAGTCACAATGACTCCGCGCGACTCACTGCTCTACATGAAGACAATCTTACGCACAGGCCTCATGAGCATGGACCCACACAACGGCAACGTGAAGGCATACGTGGGAGGACCGGACTTCCAATGGTTCCAATACGACATGGTGAGCCGAGGCAAACGCCAGATTGGTTCTACAGCCAAGCCATTCCTTTACACCCTTGCTATGGAGCAGGACTTCACTCCCTGCTCACGCTTCCTGAACTCCCAGCCTACTTTCAACGGATGGAGTCCCCGCAACAGCGGCGGAGGCCACATAGGAGAGATGGTAACTCTCCACTGGGCGCTCACTAACTCCAACAACTGGATTTCGGCACGCCTCGTCAACGAACTGAAGCCAATCAATCTTGCCAATAAAATGCGTGTGTTTGGACTGACAGGACATATTGAGGCTTATATGCCGCTTTGCTTGGGAACAGTTGATGTGCCTGTTCGAGATATGGTAGGAGCATACACCACATTCGCCAACAAAGGAATCCGCACAGATCCAGTATTCGTCACCAAGATTGAAGACAACCAAGGCAACGTAATCTACTCTGCCATCCCCCACCGCACGGAAGTGACCAGCGAAAGGGCATACTGGAAGATACTCTCGATGCTCATGAGCGTAGTGCAGAGCGGAACCGGAGCGAGCCTCCGCAGTAAATATGGCATATCAGCTGAGATGGGTGGCAAGACCGGTACGACCAACTCCAACTCCGACAGCTGGTTTATGGGCTTCACTCCCGACCTCGTGACCGGAGTGTGGGTCGGCGGCGACGAACGCTACATCCACTTCAACACCATGGCACTCGGCCAGGGTGCAAGAGCTGCGCTTCCCATCTATGGCCTCTACATGCAAAAAGTATATGCAGACAAGAGCCTCCCCTACAGCCAGGATGCCAAGTTTGAGTTCCCGGCCGATTTCGAAGCTTGCGAGGGTGAAGTCTTTTCGGGAGGCAACCAGGAAGTGCAGGTAGAATCTGTAGAAGGAATATTTGATTAAGAGTTAAGAGTTGTAAGTTGTAAGATTTAAGTTGTAAGATGTGAGATTTAAGACTGAAAGACTTAAGGCTCAAGACTCAAGACTGAAGACTATAATTAATAACCCATAAATTTACATCTATGGCAAAGACACTAAAAGTAAGAGACCTGACCCTGCGCGACGGACAGCAGTCGCTGTTCGCAACACGCCTTAAGCAGGAAAACATCGACAAACTCCTCCCCCTCTATCAGGACGCCAAGTTCTACATCATGGAGGTGTGGGGCGGTGCAGTGCCCGACTCCGTGATGCGTTACCTCGGCGAAAGCCCATGGGACCGCCTCCGTACTTGTTCGGAATACATGAAGGGTATCTCTCTTCTATCCGCCCTTTCACGCGGTCGCAACCTGTTCGGTTATGTGCCCTACCCCAACAGTGTGCTCGAGGGCTTCTATAAGGAAGCCATCAAAAATGGTCTGAACGTGATGCGTATCTTCGACGCTCTCAACGATATCAACAACATCAAGGACTCAATAAAGATGATCAACGACCTCGGCGGCATAGCCGACGCGGCCGTCTGCTACACCGTCGACCCGAAAGAAGAGCCGAAGGAGCCAGTCAAGAAAGGATTCTTCGCCCGTCTCTTTGGAGGCAATGACGAGCCCGCTGCTCCGGAGCTCATCTTCACCGACGACTACTTTGTGGAGAAAGCCAAGGAAATGGAGCGCATAGGCGCCAAGATGATCACTCTGAAGGATATGGCCGGTCTTGTAAACCCAAGCCGCATCTTCAGCCTGATGCCGAAGCTCAAGCAAGCCGTCAACGTACCTGTAGATTTCCACACGCACTGCACTCCAGGCTACGGCCTTGCTTCAGTGCTTACAGCCATAATCAAGGGAGTGGATATCGTCGACACCAACATCTGGTGGTTTGGAGGTGGCTCAGCAGCTCCGGCCATCGAGCTCATATGGATTTTCTGCCAGAAACTTGGCATCGAGCTTGAGGCAAACATGGATGCAGTGGCAAAAATCCGCAAGGGTCTCGTAGAAGCACGCCAGAGCCTCTCAGCCTTCGACCTCAACAAAGACAAATGGCCAAAAGACTTCGACGAAGCTTACGCCGCAATGCCGGAGGAAATCAACGCCGAATTTGACCGCGCCATCGACGCTGCTACCAACAACCGCGAGGAGGAACTCCTCGATGCTTGCCACAAGATTGAGGCTTATTTCGGTTTCCCGAAACCCAACGAACTCGTGAAGAACGCTGAGGTACCGGGCGGCATGTATTCCAACATGGTGGCCAACCTGCGCGCGCTCCACGCTGAGGACGTGCTCGACGAGGCTATGGCACTCATCCCGAAAGTGCGTCGCGATGCAGGCCTCGTGCCTCTCGTCACCCCAACCAGCCAGATTGTAGGCAGCCAGGCTGTGGCTCTTGCCCTCGACCGCCGCAAAGGTGCGCCCGACTACACCAACAAGAACAACCAGTTTGTAGGTCTCGTCAAAGGCGAATATGGTAAGACAC
>CAZIAX010000201.1:0-4344 GCA_964537745.1 uncultured Sangeribacter sp. | reverse complement strand
CGATGCAGATGCACTCTGCTGAGTCCCACTGCGTCTGCCAATTGCTCTACTCCGAATTCCGAGTCTCCAATATTTTCGTTGACGGCCTTGGTGATTTTCTCGAGAAGTAGCTCATCGTTTCCTTTCAACTCGATTTTCTCGATTTTCTCATCTATCTTCTCGCCATGGCTGAAACGCCCTTTGAGCCTGATTCGTCCAGATATGAGGCTGCTGCATAGCTGACGAAGCTCCTCTATACGGAAGGGTTTGGTAAGATATCCGTCGGCCCCTTTCTCTCATCCTGTCATTCTCGTTTTGAAATCCTCCGACGTTGTCAGGAGGATTATTGGTATATGGCTCAAATCGGCGTTACCACGTATCTTTTTAAGAAGTTCGAACCCATCGGTCTTAGGCATCATTATGTCTGAGACAATCAAGTCGATTTGCTTCTCTTGAGCTATAGCATAAGCCTCTTCTCCGTCTGCTGCTGTCACTATCCGATAGGTATTGCTGAGTTCTCTTTTCAGGTAGCTGCGAATCTCGTCGTCATCGTCTACGACCAGCACACGGTAGCTGCGGCTTCCTTTATTAGGGTCGTTCTGCTCAGTAAGAGTCATGCTCTCCTCAGCTTCAATATAGCGCTTGGGTGCGGCGTTCTCCTCCTTTTGGCTTATTTCCTTCTCTTTCAGATGAGCTTTCCCCAACGGAATGTCGACAACAAACCGTGCGCCGGTGCCTTCTTCACGATTGAAAGCCTGGATGGAGCCATGGTGCATGTCTACAAGCATTTTCGAAAGGTTCAGCCCTATACCGAATCCCTTGTTTTTCCGGTCTGCTTGATAGAAGCGTTCGAAAATATGCCCTAAGTCGTCAGCGTTGATACCGGTTCCGGTATCCTCAACCTCAATCTGAGCCATCTCTTTGCCATCGCGTCCCATAATCTTTCGCAGAGTCACGTTAATTGTGCCCCCATCCGGTGTGAATTTGAATGCGTTGCTGATGAGGTTTACGATGACTTTATCGAAATGTTCAGGATCTATGTAGGCAAATATACTTTCATCAGGAGCTGAAAAAGATAGAGATATTTTTCGGGACTGTGCCTGATGCCTGAAGTCCTCGATTATGAGCTCAAGATACTCCTTCAGGTCAGTCTCGGAGAAGACGAGCTTCAACTGACCTTTCTCAATCCTGCGCACATCCAGCATTTTATTGACAAGATTGGTGATGCGGTACCCATTTCGCTGTATCATTCGGAAGATATTTGCTTTCTGCGCGTCTTTCTCTTCCTGAATCAGAGCAGTGAGAGGGCTCGTGATGAGAGTGACAGGAGAGCGGAGCTCATGAGCGAAATTATAAAGCATCTTGAATTTTTCTTCAGCTATCTCATCCTTTCTTTGTTGTTTCCTGTAGCGGTCATATGCATACCATAGGCCTGCTACTGCAGCTGCCAGCAGAAGGAAATAGACGATCTTCGCCCACACGGAGAGGTACCAGGGAGGAAGTATCTCTATGAGAATAGAAGTGGATGGAGAAACTTGTCCATTCTCGATGGCTCTTATTTCAAGTATATATTTCCCTGGCTCCATATAGTTGCAGACTACTCTATTGTCGCCTACTGGATTTCTCCTCCATTCTTTATCAAGTTTGGGAATTCTGTATTCAAACCCTATATTGCCGGGATTGCGATAGTCAAAAGTGGAGAATTCTAAAGAGAATGTATTCTGGTTATGTTTAAGTTGGATTTTTGCTGAAATATCCCCGTTGTCAGGAGTATAGGTGATTTTTGGGCTTTCTTCGTCTGTGTTGATATAGATGTGCGTCAGCACTGGCGCCGCGATTGGAAGTGAGTCGGTGATTCCATCAGGATAAAATGCTGTGATGCCGTTATATCCGACAGCAAATAGCTTGTCGGCTGCATTGCGGAAGAGCATAGAATGCCTGTAGTTTCGTTCTCCGAGCCCATTGCCTGTGACGTAATTTATTACCTTATTGTCTGAATATCGTATTCGGGATATTCCATTGTTGGTCGTACACCATATGTCGCCGTTGTTTGCTTGCTGAATGCCACATATGACGTTGCCTATCAGCCCTTCCGACGTTCCATAGTAATCCATCCGGTCTTCAGAGGGAAAAAGATGAAAGAGTCCGATGTTGGTTCCAATCCAGACACTCTTGTCTTTTGCTGTCAAGATGGCATATACGATATTCGTCCTCAGCTCCTGAATTGACTTGCTTTCGAGAAATTTGTTATCTTTAGGATCGAAAAGGTCTATGCCGTTGTAGTGGCCGATCCATATATTGCCGGAATGGTCTGGCGTGATGACATTGATCCAGTCATTTCCGAGACGTGCTGGTGTGGACATCGGTGTCGATTGTGTGACAGAAATCCATTCTCCATCATTCTTTTTATATTTGAAGCCTAATCCATTGACTGTGGCATAAAGTCGCCCTGCCATATCCTCTGAGATCACTTCTATCTCCCGGTCGGTGATTTTGTCGAGCAATACCACTTCATTGCTTGTGAACTTCATGATTTTTCCATCGGCATATCCAAGTAGAATAGTGCCGTCGTGAAGGCGACATGATGAGGTGACTCTTCCATGCGAAGGGAAGGTCGCCTCCGGCTTGAGGTCATTGTCAAGGGCAATTATCATGCCATCGCTGAGTGCCGCCGCTACCCCTGAGCCAAAGGAGCGGCTGAAGAGAGTCTCTATTCTTACGGAAGGAGACATTTGTATTTCGCGGTATTGGAAAAGTTCCGGAGAGCTGGAACTCATAGCGAGGCTTCCCTTTCGGGTTCCTATCCATATGTCGCCGTCTCTGTCTTCATACATGGCAAGTATTCCCTCTCCTTTCAACTCATCGTATCGTAAGTCGGGCACTATGGATGTTGTGTCGAGTCGGAAGACTCCGTTTTCAAGGGTGTGAGCCAGGACTTTTCCATCCGACTCTTTCATCAGGCCTGTTATGTTCCATCCTTCGGTGCCTTTCAGAGGCTCAAACTGTTGTTTTTCTCCTTTCCATAGATATATAGCGGATGGAGTGGCGACAAAGACTTCATTGTTTTTGTTACTGGCTATATCAAGAACTTTGTCTTGAAAATTAGTTGAGCAAATCTTATTGAAGTTCTTGTCGACGCAGATAAGTCTTCCATCGGCTGCACCAATCCAGATTCTATTGAGATCGTCGGTCTTAATGATATGTGCATACTGGGTGCCAATTATCTTATTTAAGGCGTCGATGGGTGAGGCCTGCATAGTCTTCGTGTTGATAGAGAATGTTCCATATCCAGAAGTGACAATTAGCAGCTCGTCTTTATTTCTCTCTACTATAGATCTTACAGAGAGGGCCTGGATGCCAGGAAATGTTACGTTCTGAAGACTCCCGCTTCCTGGCACGTAACGCTGCAACCCACTGCCGGAGCCTATCCAAAGATTTCCTTCAGTATCATTGAAGAGTGCCTCCACCATGTAGCTCTTCAAAGAAGTCGAGTCTTCCCTATTGTGTGTGAATGCCATGTTTGACCATCCATCGAAGCGGTTGAGCCCGTTGTTGGTCCCTATCCAAAGGAAACCTTGGGAATCTTGGTTTATTATGGTGATATCGCCAGAAGTCTGATTGTGTATCGTGTGTCTGACGATGGGGGTAGCATTCAAGAATGTTACCGCATACAAAGTCAACAAAAGAAGTAATCTTAAATAGCGCATGATGTATTAGACTTTAAAGATGTCTGCAAAGGTAACGTTTTATTTTGATTCATCCAAACTATAAATATGCTAATTAAGGCCTAGGTTGCATGGAAATCGATTGAAAGTCAGACGATGTTACATTTTCTATATTGAATGTAACATTACGGATGATGAAAATCACGCCTTTCTGGCTTGTGTCGCTCCATCGCTGCCAAGGTGGTCTGGCAAGTGGTCGTAGGGTGGAAAATTTGACTTCGGCTCTCTAAATGCCATCTTTCTTTATATAATAGTTGGTGTCTGCTATCCTGACATAAGGTTACAAAGCAAGAGGAGAGGGCTTCGTGTATTTAATTTATTGAAAATCAAACTATATATTACGCTTTTGAATCCAAATGAGAGTTTTGGACGCTCCGTGTGATACATATGACCCACCATTTGAATCATAAGGCACACCGAATTATGATACAAGAATGTAATTTTGCGCAGTCGATAATTAGACATCGACAGTTTGGCTTGCACAGACCCGACTACCATGAAATATCCAATAATTCAAATTTAAATTTATGACAGCGATGAAAAATGATCACAGACTGCTTCATTGCATTGCTTTGTTGCTAATCTTCATCATGAACACTGCCCTGGCCGCCAGAGCCGACACGGTCACGGGTAATGTCAC
>CAZIAX010000200.1:0-4376 GCA_964537745.1 uncultured Sangeribacter sp. | reverse complement strand
TCACGAGGAAGGCCATACGGTTTGCCACCAGGGGATGCTGGCGAGTGGGTGTATTGATCATATTGTTTTTTATTGAGCTTTGGATAAATAGTACAGATTAAATAATGCATACGCCTCTAAAATCAGAGCACGAAAGGCTAACCAACCCTCAGCGACATCATAGTAAAGGCGATTTATGGCGACAAAATTAATAACTCCGCCACAATTATGCAAATTGCATTATGCTTTTTACATAATGCTTTTAGCATAATTTTACTTTGAGGAGGAGAGAAGGCCATATTGTCTTAAGAAGACAGGGTGTTACCCACGAATCGCCTCTCCGAGGCTACTGACATAGTATAGCTGACCCCAGGCTGAAGCCTGGGGTTTCGACACAATAACAGCTCTCCGAGCTGAGAAGGTAAGGGGTTGGAGGCGCGAGGGCAAGCAGGAGCGTGCTACTACTCTGGCTACGCAGTACAGAGTGGCTTATTGAAAACTCTTCGAAAAAGTTTGGGGAAGACGACTCAGCGAAGGCGAGGACGCCTACATTCCACGGCTACGCAGTATATGGACTACTCTGCGGAGGCGAGGCACTTCCGGTCCGTGGGTAGGCAGTATTGATGTAGGAGTTACTTTGGGGAGGTTTAGGATATTATTTCAGGAGTTGCCAGCGGGTGTTCCAGTCGTCGAGGATGGCTTGGCGGTGTTTGGCGATTGTCTTGGCGCCTTGCCATTTGCCGTCGAAAAGTGCAGTGTCTTGGCGGTCGGTATACCAATTGGGACCTAACTTGATGCCATCGGAGGTGGTCGGACCAGGCCACAGCTCAGAAACTACGAGCGTACCGCTCTGGCCATCAAGGTCTTTCAGTTCAGACGAGACGGTATAGTGCAAGACGGCTGGTTGCTTGGGAGAATAACGGACTGCATATTTGCCTTCGCCAATATATACGCCATCCCAATCCTGCTTGTCGATATTGAAAGTGAAGAATTTGCTTCCTATTGCGCTTTCATTCTGAATAGGCCCATCAAATTGATATTCGACTACTGAATAAGTCGCAACTGTATCAGTGTCACAAGTATTGCGAGAGAAAACGGTATAGGGGCTTTCTGAAATCTTCTCAAAACTTCCACCCCAACTTTCTCCCGTAGGGTCATCCGGGTTGCCATCCATCATATAGAGCAGCGACGGAGTGTCGCCCATCTTGACAACACCTTCGTAATAATTGATGAAATCTGCCCCCATATGGCCGGCTCCCTTCACAAAGCGGTCATAGTAGCCGGCATTGTAATCGTCGCCGATATTCTTACTCCCAATAAGTCCGCGATAGGATGCATTGTTTTCAATCATCCAAAGGTCGGGAAAATTCCTGACGACATAAACATAACTATTTACACCCCATTTCTTGTTAGGTCCTCCTATCCAATAGACCCGAATATTATCTTTAATGTCGGGAGCATCATGAAGAGCCTGCGCCACATCTTCCAGAGTACCCCAAACCAAGACATAAAGCGGGCGGTCTGACTCCCTTCTGGCGCATTCCACAATCCATTCCGAGCCTTCAGTCGGCACATCATAACCGGCAAAAGAAGCCAATCCCCGTCTTCCTTGCTTACAGATAGACCGCAATGAATCAGGGCTAAGCAGACCGCTATAAGTTTTCTTCAATATGGGATAGTCTTTTTCGTAGACACCAATCTCACGCAGCAGTTCCTCTTTGGAGCCGCTTCCAAATGACGGTGAGGAGACAAGACCTTCAATATCGAAAAGGTCGCTATACATCATAAGATGAAGAATCGACTGGTTATCGTCGGGATCTGTACCCCCTATATCGGTACTTATAAGGATGCGAGGCTTAACAGGAGTGTCGGCCATCGTCTCACTTGCAAATATGGCGGAGGAAATCGCCATTACTAACAAAAAATATAATTTATTCATTGGTCTTGTTCGAAAGTTTCGCTATAATGATGGATAGAAGGATTTTGGCGCCAACCGCCTCCGAGAGCCTTGTAGATGTTGACAAGTGCGATGTATTGGTCGCGGACCGCATTCGAGAAGGCTATCTGGGCGTCGAAGTAGCTACGCTGGGCATCAAGGACGTCGATGTAATTGGTCATTCCGGCACGGAACTGAATCTGGGTCAGCTGCATGTACTCCGCTGATGCATCCCGAAGTTCCTTGGTGCGATAGAAAGATTCCTGCACATGATAGTATGTGTGGAGTATGGTGTTGACCTCAGTGAAGGCTCTGAGCACCACATCCTCATAGTCAAGGCGAGCCTCCTCGTAGGCGGCAATGGCAGCCTTGTATTTCTTCTTTCTGCGGTTGAAGTCGATGAGCGGTCCGGCTATAGAACCGACTACGTCATTATAGGGAGACTTCAGGAAGTTCTCAAGCGCATTATTCTCAAGTCCGGGAAGCAGGTTGATGCTGAATGAAGGGAAGCGATCGGCATACGTCATACCGACATTCGCCCTTGCAGCATTGAGCCGCTGCTCTGCGGCGCGGATATCGGGGCGACGCTTAAGAAGGTCGGATGGCAAGCCTGCTGGAAGTTGCTCAGGACCAACAAATGTCTGCGGCAAACGACCAATCTGGTCAATATCCTGAGGCACCTCACCCATAAGCAGGGTCAGCTTATTGCGCGTCTCAAACCATTTCTGCTCCAATTGCGGCACCAAAGCTGCAGCAGAAGAATATTCCACAAGAGTCTGATTGTAGAGCACCTCCGACGTCAGTCCGCCATCGTAGCGGAGCTTGGCAATGCGCACGGATTCCTCACGGGTATCCATGGTGCGACGCACGATAGTAAGCTCGTTTTCCAACGCCATCATAGTATAATAGGCCTCCGCCGTCTCTGCTATCAACTCCATCTTCAGCGCGCGGCTATCCTCCTCAGTGGCACGGTATTCTGCCTCGGCCTGGCGACGCGCCCATATCTGCGAGCCCCAGAGATTGATCTCCCACGAGACAGGAATCTTCACACTGTAGGTAGGATTTTTTGAAGCTCCTTTTCCTCCGTAATCTACAATCTCATGTTCGGCCGAGACATTAAAATCTATATTAGGCAGCAAGTTGGTCTTGGAAATGCCATAGAGTTCACGAAGCTGCTCCATACGCGCCTCCGACTTAAGGAAATCACGATTATTGGTCACCACTCTCGCAAGAATGGAGCACAAAGTGGAATCGGAATAAAACTTCCACCATTCCAAATCGGCAAGGCATAGAGAATCGACATAGTCTATTTTTGAGAAATCGTCGAAATGATGCACGTATGGCTCCTTCAGATTCTTGACGCCCGAACATGCCGACAGCAACAAGAGAGTCGCTGCCACTACAGTTGCTGCAAATCCTTTCATTTCGATGCCTCTGCCGGCTTAGTTGCCGATTTATGATTTTGCTTGCTCTTCTTGACGACGGGCTTCACTACCGCAGCTTCGGAGAGAAGCTCGAAGCGATCTACCGCCACCATCTCACCTGGAGCAAGACCACTCTTCACCACAATGACCTTGCCTACCTTCGGGCCAAGCGTCACAGGACGTGCCTCAACAGAGCCATCAGTCGAAACTACATAGACATATGTCTCGTCATCCTCGAAGCGAACAGCAACAGCGGGGACTGTTATGGCTCCTTTCAGCACATCCAGAAGCACCTTCACCTTAGTCTTCTCTCCAGGAAGGAGGGAGCCATCGGGATTAGGCATCTCGGCGCGAACCGATATCGTACCTGTGTTAGGATCGACCACAGGGTCAGCAAAATCCACAAGACCACGATAGGGATACTCACTACCATCAGAAAGAGTTATGGTGACATAAGAAGGAAGATGGTCAAGACACTCCCCGTCTTGCTCGCAACGAATGTTAACGTCTCGATCCTTTCCGCTAAAATACTGAAGAGCAGTCATCGAGAAATCTATCATAACAGTGTCGCTCCTGACTATTGTAGCCAACAATGACTTTCCGCCGGGACCTACCAAAGCACCCACATCGACCATACGCTCAGAGATATATCCTGAGATAGGAGCTACGACACGAGTATAGCCAAGAGTGACCTGGGCCTCAAGAAGATCCACCTTACTTATCTCCACATCAGCTTCCGCACACTCTACGGCAGCCTCCGCATTGTCCAAGTCAAGCTGAGATGCGGCCTTCTGATTGTAAAGGGGACGGATACGGTTAAGATCCCGGTCGGCCTTGTTCTTCAATGCTTTCGCACGGTCAAGCTGCGCTTTCGCACGGTCTACCTGCGCCTGATATAGCTTGGGGTCGATGACGAAAAGAGTCTGTCCTTTCTTTACATAAGAGCCCTCCTTGAAAAGCATCTTCTCAAGAATTCCCTCCACACGCGCTGTGACCTCTACCGACTGACTGGCACGGATACTCCCTTCATACTCTTC
>CAZIAX010000199.1:0-4396 GCA_964537745.1 uncultured Sangeribacter sp. | reverse complement strand
GCATACAGCAGTTGCTCTCGCTTCCCGAAACTTCATTGCCAGTGATGAATAATCCAGTCGGATATTCTAAATGATAAGTTAGAGGCAGACTGACAAAAAAGGTAAGGGAACAATTGGAATCATAAGAGGGGGGGGACGCGGACTTCGGGCTTACACCCTCAGCACGGTGTGGAGGATGGTGCAAGCACGGGGGGAGGCGGCTCCAGCGGGGTTATGGGCTGACGTTGATGGGGATGGTGATGGTGTAGACGGAGGCTTCGGGCTTGCCGTTGCGAAGCGCGGGGTTGAAGGGGGGCATCTTCATGAAGAGTTTCTTGCATTCGTCTTCCAAGTTCCTTATCTCTTCGTTGGGCTCGGAGATGTTGACGCTTTGGATGCAACCTTTTTCGTCGATGGCCAACTCGAAGAGCACATCATAATGGCCGGCGGGGGTTCCGGCGGGGATGTTGAGTTTGTGCTGCAAGAAATTCCACATGGCGTCGACCCCTCCGACATAGGAGGCTGGCGTGTAGTCTTCCTCGATGATGACTATAGGTGACTTCTCAAGCGACCCTTTCAATCTGAAGATTTCTCCTTCTTCCACATACACGTTGCTCCAGACCTGCGAGTTATAGCCCTTTTTCTCTACAGTGATGGTGTGATATCCTGCCGGGATATTGTTGACGATTGCCGGTGTCTCCCCATAGTCGGCGCCATCTATAATGATGGTTGCTCCGGACGGACGGTAGGAGACATCGATGGCCCCGAAAATTGGTATCAGTTCCGGAATCTCAAATTCCTTGTGCTCGTCGGCAGCGAGGGTGATGGTCTCTGAGAATGGGCGGAATCCTTCTTTCTTAGCCTCAATGACGTATGACCCGGGGGCGAGGCGCCCACTCCATGAGTCAGTGCCACGGTCGCGCTGGTTTACCTTGAGGCGGACACCCGGCATCTGGGAACGGACGGTCAGCTGACCGCTCGTCAGGCCGCTGCCTTCCTCCGGGACTTCAGGCTCGGAGTCCTTTACCTCCTCGGTAGGTTGCAGGGAAATACCTACGGTTCCCCGCTCACCTTTGGTGACTGTGACTTTCCCTTTCTCCTGTCTGTAACCAGGAGCCTCAATAATATAACTGTATTCTCCGTATGGCAGGCAGAGCGCTACCTCGCCATCCTCGACCTGACGGATTTCGCCATTGACCTTTACGGTCAAGCCCGGGACGTCTTCGGGGTCGATATACATGATTAGATAGTTGACTCCCGGGTCCTTGGCTTCTTTGCCAACCATCACCTCATAACCTCCGATGCGCAGGGCATAGGTGCAAAGCGACTCCACTGATGTCACGTCGGAGTATTGACTGAAGACGACTTCCAATGTGTCGAAGCCGGGACATTTTATGCGGAGTTTTTTGGTGCCGGCCACAACGTGCAGTCGATATTCATTGACGTCATACTCAGAGTTGACTACCCCACCCTCAAAGCGGCAACCCTCGATGGGGAGAGAGACCTTGATCATGGCGCACTTGTCGCCGTTGTAGTCTTCGCGCATGTTGGTGCGCGCCGAGATGTCATGCTCGAGGAGCTTGAAACTTTCTACGGTCAGTTCCCTGGCCAAGAGGGTTTGGGCACTTAGCAATAGAAGGAAGAGTATGATGGCTTGAATTTTATTCATATTTGCAAAAATTTTTCGCAAATATAGTAAAAAATTGGTATATTACCAAATGCATGGCCATAGTTAGCTTATAGTTAGCTTATGTCGGCTCGGCGGAGGCGAGGACGCCACCATTCCACGGCTACGCAGTAGGTGAGGCTTCAGGCTTCAGGCTTCAGAGGCTACGCGGTATTGCCCGGCTGGGAAGCCGGGGCTCCATGGGTATGCAGTAGGAATTTGGAGGAAAATGGCTGGAGTATCAAAAGTTTTTATTATCTTTGCAAGCGCGAAAGATTTAGCGTCTTTCCGACCCATTTTTAACACGAATACTAAAAGATATAATCCCCGGATACGGACATGAATAAGCAACAGAAAATTGTATTGTTTTCAGCAATCGGAGTGGCAGTTGCCCTGGTTGCCCTCGTAATCGTGCTCATCTTCAGCAACAACAGCCGCACGGCAAGCCTCAACGAGGCAGAGGCACGCGCCGACTCCCTCGCGCTCGCCAACGACCGCCTCGTGCTAACCAACGAATTTAATGAGCTCAACGCAAGCTTCAACATGTATGAAGACCAGCAGATGTATCTCAAAAACGACTCTCTGGTGCAGCAGTACAACCAGGCCCGTATGAAGGTGGAGGGACTGCTCCAAGAACTCAATCAGGAGAAGAAGAGCAATGCAGCCAACCGCGCCCGTATCAAAGAACTGGAGAGCGAGATTGCGACTCTCCGCGGAATCCTGAAACATTATCTTGAGGAAATCGACCGCCTATCGAAGGAGAATGAGAGTCTCCGCAAAGACCTGCAGGAGGTACGCACACGCAACGAGGAACTGACTTCTGCCGTGACTGTAGCCACAAAAAGCAACGAGGAACTGACCCAAACAGTAAAACAAGCCAAGAAACTCAACATAACCGGCCTCTACATGAATGCCCTCAACAAGAAGGGCAAGGTGGAGAAGAAGATTGGCAAGGTGCAGCAACTTGCAGTCGGGTTTACTGTAAGCCCCAACACCACGGCAGCCGCAGGCATGAAGGATTTCTTCGTGCGCATCGTGACCCCGGAGGGTGTTCTGCTCGGCGGCAACGTGAGCTTCCCGATGGATGGCGCCAATGTGCCGGCCACAACCCATCGCCAGGTGGAATACGCTAACGATGAGATAGCGGTGACAATCTACTGGGACGTCAATACCACACTCACAGCCGGCGACTACACAGTCGAAGTCTTCTGCGACGGCAACCGCCTCGCTTCGCGCCACTTCCAGCTTGGAAAGTAATTTTGTCACCTTTCGCCTTTTTAGGGGCGAAAGGTGAGGTTTATAGGGTTATGGGGTTATAAGGTTATGGGGGTGGAAGATATTAATAAAAAGGCGATGAGGATAAACCTTCATCGCCTTTGATGCGTTTTATATATGAAACCTTGATAATTATTGATACTATCGAAGACACTGATTTTAAATTAAGAACTATAAAAACACACATTAAAATGGCACACGAAGAAAAAAACGACAGCGCATTGCGCTTGGCATTTGACATAGCAAAACTCGCACTTAAGGTGGCTACCGTAGCTGCAGCTTTCTGCGTAGTGAAGGAAATCCACAATGTGCATAAGGCTATCGAACGCCGCGAAGAGAAGAAATAAACGTTATAGAAAGCAACTGATTAGTATAACCCAATCGAAAAGGGATGTATCCGCGCGGATACATCCCTTTGTCTTTTGCGGAGGACGGCGTTTAGGAAAGCGCCGCTCCATGATTATTTCATGTCGAGATATTTAATCTCGTCTTTGTCGTTGTAGTTGAGGTTTTCGCCTCCCATGCCCCAGATGAACATGTAGTTGGATGTTCCGGCAGCAGCGTGGATGCTCCATTCAGGGCTCATGATGGCCTGCTCATTGTGTAGCCAAACTACTCGTGTCTCCTGCGGCTCACCCATGAGGTGGCAGATGGCGTTGCCCTCGGGCACGTTGAAGTAGAAATATGCCTCGACACGACGGTCGTGGGTATGAGCCGGCATTGTGTTCCAGACGCTGCCTGGCATGAGCTCGGTGAGACCCATCTGAAGCTGGCAGGGACCTTCCTGAAGCACGTTGTTGGTGATGAGCTGGTTGATGATACGGTCGTTGCTCTCCTCGAGCGAGCCAAGGTGCAGACGTACTGCAGGGATAGTACCCTTGCGGCCATCGATAGTGATGAGCTGGGTTTTATACTGTTTGTAGGCCGGAGTAGAGTTGATATAGAAACGGGCGGGGTTAGCGTTGTCCTTGCTGCGGAAAGTGACGTTCTTGTTGCCGCATCCCACGTAGAGGGCATCCTTGAAGTGGAGCTCATAGTCCTTGCCGTCAACGCTTACGATGCCGTCGCCACCTACGTTGATGACGCCGAGCTCGCGACGCTCAAGGAAGTACTCAGCCTTCAGCGGGTCGATGGTCTCGAGAGTGATGGTCTTGCCTACCGGCACTACGCCGCCGAAAATCACGCGGTCGTACATCGAGTAAGTGAGGTTGATTTTGTTTTCCTCCATCACCTTCTCCATGCAGAAACGGTCGCGGAGCTGGGTAGTGTCGTATTCCTTCACGTCGTCGGGATGGCAGGCGCGCTGGATGGTATAGGATGTCTGGGCCGACATCGAAAATGCTGCGGCTATGGCAGCCAGAGAAAAGAATAGTTTTTTCATTTTATGTAGATTAGATGTTTTCTTGGAGTTCGTCGGAGTTTTTCTTGATCATGTCGCGCTGGTTGCGGATGATGTGGACGCGGTTCCACCACATC
>CAZIAX010000198.1:0-4431 GCA_964537745.1 uncultured Sangeribacter sp. | reverse complement strand
GTCAGATTCCCAACAACCTCGCGATGAAGCTCTATCGCAGCCACGTGCCAGTGCTTGGCACCTCTCCTATCTCAATAGACCGCGCTGAAAACCGCCACAAGTTCTCTGCAATGCTCGACCAGCTCGGCATCGACCAGCCACGCTGGAAAGAGCTCACTACTGAGGATGAGATCCACAAGTTTGTAGAGGAAGTTGGATTCCCGGTTCTTATCCGCCCGAGCTATGTGCTTTCAGGAGCTGCCATGAACGTCTGCTACGACTACGAGCAGATGCACGAGTTCCTCGGCCAGGCTGCAAAGGTTTCGAAAGAATATCCTGTTGTAATCTCTGAATTCCTTGAGAATACAAAGGAAATTGAGTTTGACGCAGTGGCAAGAAACGGTAAGATTGTGGAATACGCTATCTCCGAGCATGTGGAGTATGCAGGCGTTCACTCTGGCGACGCAACCCTCGTCTTCCCCGCACAACGTATCTATATGGCTACGGCTCGCCGCATCAAGCGCATCAGCGCGCGCATCGCCGAGGCTCTCAATATCTCAGGCCCATTCAACATCCAGTATCTTGCAAAAGACAACTACGTGAAGGTGATCGAGTGTAACCTCCGCGCATCCCGCTCTTTCCCGTTTGTCAGCAAAGTATTGAAGAAGAACTTCATCGATACTGCCACCCGCATCATGCTTGGCGAAAAGCCAGCTGTAGTTGACACTTCCACATTCGACATCAACTATATAGGCGTGAAGGCATCCCAGTTCTCGTTTGCCCGTCTGCATAAAGCCGACCCGGTGCTCGGTGTAGACATGTCATCGACCGGTGAGGTTGGCTGTCTTGGCAAAGACTTCGACGAAGCACTTCTCAATGCCCTCATCTCAGTCGGACATCACGTTCCTGAAAAGGGTGTGCTCGTAAGCTCCGGCGACCCACGTGCAAAGGTCAACATGCTCGAGGCATGCCGTCTGCTCGAAAGCAAGAATATTCCAATCTATGCTACCCCCGGCACTCACACATATCTCACCCAGAACGGTGTCAAGGCCACTCAGGTATGCTGGCCCGATGAAGAAGGACTCTCAGTGCTCGACATAATTTCCGAGCATAAAGTCGACCTCGTCATCAACATTCCGAAGAACCATACCAAGCGTGAACTGACCAACGGCTATAAGATACGCCGCGCAGCTATCGACCACAACATTCCGCTGATGACCAACGCGCGCCTCGCACTTGCCTTCGTCAAGGCATTTGTCGCACGCCCGGTAGAAAGCATCGGCATCACTGCTTGGCAAGAATACTAATTAAGGGTCAAGGACCAAGTGTCAAGAACCAAGTGTCAAGGACAAAGAGTCAAGGACAAAGTACTTCCAAGAGTAAATTACACAGCTCGGAGAGCTGTCATCGTGACGAAACCCCAGGCTTCAGCCTGGGGTTTTTATAATGTCCCAGTAGCCTCGGAGAGGCGATTTGTGATATTTAGCGGAGACCACGGATTTAATCGGGCGCGGTCTCCGCATTTTTTTATTTAAATTTAATATTTGTTTTTTGCGAGAATAAAATTTTTTTAGTAATTTTGTAGGGTAAAAGAGATTATCCGCCTTAATTAGAATTTAATTCGCATTTTCAGAATTTAAATAAAGGATAATCACTCAATGAATTCCCTAAAACTACTAAGCAATTAAGTTAACGCTCTCGTTCGAGGGCCTACTCCAAAAGATTATATATGCTCACACTTGAAGAACTTAATTCGTGGGACGACGAACGCCTGCTTAAAAAAGCAGAGGAAGTCGGTATACCCAATCCTTCCGTCGAGAACCGCGAAAAGCTCGCTTTTGATATCATCGACCAGAATGCTTCCAATGTAGCTAAGGAAGTGGTCAGCCAGCCTAAGAAACGCGGTCGTAAGCCGAAGGCCAAAGCTGAGAAAAACGACAAAGCCGAGTCTCAAGAACAAACTGAAAACTCAGTCAAGGCAGAAAAAGCCGCAAAACCTAAGAAAACAACTAAGAAGGACACTAAGAAAAAAACTGAAACTCCCTCTTCCGAGCCTACCGCCGCTGCCCCACAGGCAGAAGCCCCGGCTCCAAAGAAACGAGGCAGGAAATCCAAAGCAGAACTCGCTGCAATTCAAGCTCAGAAGGAGGCCGAGGCGCAAGCGGCTGCGAATGGCTCTGTTGAAGCACCAACACCTGTAAATCCAGTTGCTGAAACTCCTTCTCCGGAAGATCCCCAGCCTAAAAAACGAGGAAGAAAACCTGGCTCCAAGAAAAATGCCAAGCAGGAAAAGAATCTTCCTACGGTCGTAGACAAGTCTGCCAACGTCCCGATGGAACTCCCTAAACAAGAAACTGTCACAGCTCAGGTGCCATCTGCGGAGAGCCCACAGACTCAAACTGACACCGAGCCAACCAATCAACCGGAAAATAAACAGCCTCAGAAAAACCAACAGAAAAAACGCGATTTCCAACCTCATAAGAATGATGGGTTCGACTCCTTCTTCGGAAACTCCAAAGGACGCACGTTCAAGCCACGCAATGCTCAAGAGCATCAAGAGCCCAATCTTTTCGACCAGCCGGAAACCGAACCAATTGCGGAGCAGAAGCCTGAACCACAACAACAGCTACAACAGCAGCCACAGGAACATAAGAACATTCCTATGGAGCCGGCAGCTCCAATCATCATCGCTGAGCCTGGTGCCAACTCCCAGTTTACTAAAGCCAACCTGATGCCAAACAATTTCGGCAACAACCAGGGCAACAAGCACATGACAAAGCGCCAGCGCGCCATGGAACGCAAGGCCATGCAGCAGCAACGCCGCCAGATGATGCAGCAAGAGACAATGTTTGACTTCGACGGTATCCTCAACGCCTACGGTGTGCTCGAGATTATGCCTGAAGGTTTCGGATTCCTTCGTTCGAGCGACTACAACTATCTCTCTTCGCCCGACGACGTATACGTATCTCAAATCCAAATAAAAGAATTTGGACTGAAATCAGGCGACGTCGTGGAATGCGCCATCCGTCCCCCGCGTGAAGGCGAAAAATATTATCCACTTTGCAAGGTAATCAGCATCAACGGTCTGTCACCAGAACAAGTTCGCGACCGCATACCATTCGAACACCTTGTGCCACTATTCCCCGACGAGAAATTCAATCTTACAGGTGGCCAGACCACTAATATATCGACACGAGTCGTAGATATGTTCGCGCCCATCGGCAAGGGACAACGTGCGCTAATCGTCGCTCCCCCGAAGACGGGTAAGACAATCCTTCTGAAAGATATCGCCAATGCTATTGCCGAGAATCATCCTGAGACTTATATCATAATGCTTCTCATCGATGAGCGACCTGAGGAAGTGACCGACATGGCCCGCAGCGTAAACGCCGAGGTGATTGCCTCCACCTTCGACGAGCCCGCAGAGCGCCACGTGAAGATTGCAGGTATAGTCCTTGAGAAAGCAAAACGCCTCGTAGAAAGCGGACATGACGTGGTCATAATGCTTGACTCCATCACTCGCCTTGCACGTGCCTACAACACCGTAAGCCCGGCAAGCGGCAAGATTCTCTCCGGTGGTGTCGATGCCAACGCACTCCAGAAACCGAAGCGTTTCTTCGGCGCAGCTCGCAATATCGAGCACGGCGGTTCACTGACCATCATTGCCACCGCCCTCACCGAGACATCGAGCAAGATGGACGAAGTGATTTTTGAGGAATTCAAAGGTACCGGCAACATGGAGCTCCAGCTCGACCGCAAGCTGAGCAACAAGCGTATCTTCCCCGCCGTTGACATCATTGCATCCTCTACGCGCCGCGACGACTTGCTTCTCAGCGATGAGGTGCTCAACCGCATGTGGGTACTTAGAAACTTCCTCAGCGACATGACTTCCACCGAAGCCATGGAATTTATCCGCAAGCGTATGGAACTTACCCGCACCAACGAGGAGCTCCTCGTCACCATGGACAAATAGTCAGCTCCAAGCGCTGTTTTTCTTCCAAATTTGCTGGAAGATGCATAGTAAATGGGAGGAGCGACTTGCTTCAGCTTGGGCGTAGCCAATTGCAACCGCCTCGTGCTGGCATAAAGTAACTTTATTAAATAAAGAAATGTCAAAGATACAGAAAACCAACGCCGCAAGGCTTCTTGATAAAATGGGCATAAGCTATGAGCTTGTGCCCTATGCTTTTGACCCAGACGACCTGGCTGCCGAACATGTGGCGGAAGAACTTGGCGAACCTATAGAGCAGGTGTTCAAGACTCTCGTGCTCCGTGGCGACAAGACCGGACTCTTCGTATGCGTAGTTGCCGGCAACCGTGAAGTTGACCTTAAGCTTGCCGCGAAAGCATCGGGCAACAAAAAGGCTGAGATGCTCCCACTGAAGGAGCTCCTCCCAAATACCGGCTATATACGGGGAGGGTGCACTTCAATCGGCATGAAAAAGCACTATC
>CAZIAX010000197.1:0-4443 GCA_964537745.1 uncultured Sangeribacter sp. | reverse complement strand
ATAATCAACCTGAAGGAGGACTTTTGTCGAAACTGCCTCCTGTCAAGAACTCCCCACTCGTAGTGTGGGGTGTGAAATACGCCAATGTGGTGGTGCTTATGGTGTGCGTATTGGTCATTTTTGGCGTTTACGCACTTCAAGTGATGAACAAGAATGAGTTTCCAAACTTCACCATCCGCGAAGGCGTGGTAGTGGCTGTCTACCCAGGTGCCACATCGCTCGAAATGGAGCAGCAGGTGATGCGACCATTGGAAAACTACATCTTCAGCTTTAAGGAGGTCAACAAGGTGAAGACCACCTCCAATGCCACGAACGGCATGGTGATGATCTATGTGGAACTTGACGACAAAATCACCGACACAGACCCGTTCTGGAACACATTCAGCCGCGAGCTGAGCAACGTAAAGATGCAGCTTCCTCCGGGAGTGCTGGCCGTCGAGGTAATCTCTAATTTCGGCGACACTTCTGCTCTTCTCGTGACCATGGAGAGTGAAGACAAGACATATCGCGAGCTTGGCAACTACATGGATGCGCTCCAGGACCGCCTGCGCACCATAGAAAGTGTGGGCACTATGAATGTCTATGGCAAGCAGAATGAGCAGATATCCATCAATATCGACCCGGAGAGACTGTCGCATTACGGCCTTTCAGAAAAGACATTGGCAGCTACACTCTTCTCAAAAGGATTCCAGACCACTGGTGGAGAACTTCGGTCTGATTCCTATACTTCTCCTATCTACATCGACAATCCTCTAAACTCGGTAGCCGACATTGCCAACCAAATCGTGCTCTCCACTCCCGGCGGTGAGGTTGTAAGGCTTAAGGATATTGCAGAAGTGAAGCGTGAGTATCCCGAGCCCACTTCTTTCATCACCAACAACGACCGCAAGTGCATACTCCTTTCCGTGGAAATGAAGAGCGGCAACAACATCGTGAAGATGGGTGAGCTCGTAGAGGAGCAAATAGAAGCATTCCAAAAAGAGTTGCCTGAAGACGTCACACTCTTCCGCATCACTAATCAACCCGACGTAGTCAACAGCAGCGTGCTGGAATTCTTGCGTGAGTTGCTGATTGCCGTCTTGGCAGTGATTGTGGTCATCGTGTTCCTCCTTCCAATGAGAGTGGCGCTTATAGCGGCCGCCACAATTCCTATCACTATCTTTATCTCACTCGGCCTCTTCTACGTGTTTGGAATCGAGCTCAACACTGTGACGTTTGCCTGCCTTATCGTTTCGTTGGGTATGATTGTCGATAACTCGGTGGTCATCATCGACGATTATGTAGAGCTTATCGGTGAAGGTATGGACCGCAAGGAAGCCACCATACGCTCAGCTTCCGAATTCTTGAAATCTATCTTCTCTGCAACCCTCGCCATTTCTATCACATTCTTCCCGTTCCTATTCACGATGACGGGAATGTTTCGCGACTTCTTGACTGATTTCCCATGGGCGATTACCCTTATCCTTATGGGATCTATGCTAATAGCGGAATTGCTCGTGCCATTCCTTCAATATAAATTCATCAAACCGGCAAAAGTTGCCGGCTACGATGGCGACGCGCCGAAGGCAAAGAAGCATTTCTCATTGCTGCGCTGGATGCAAGCAGCCTACGACAAGACTATTGCCGCCTGCTTCAATCATCCCTGGGCAGTGCTTCTGATTGCACTTGTGCTCACAGTCGGCGGCGGATGGCTACTCATGAAGCGCCCTATGCAGCTGATGCCTATTGCTGAGCGCAACCAGTTTGCAGTGGAAATCTATCTGCCTACGGGCGCTCCGCTTGATCAGACCAACATCATTGCCGACTCCATGGCCAGTATCCTGCGCAAAGACGAGCGCGTGGTGTCGGTAGCCAACTTCCATGGTTGCTCATCGCCCCGCTTCCAGACCACTTATGCCCCACAGGTCGGTGGACCCAACTTTGCTCAGTTTATCGTCAACACCAAGAGCAATGAAGCCACGATAGAAATCCTGAATGATTACACAGCCAAATACCGCGACTATTTCCCCGAGGCGAAAATCCGCTTCAAGCAGCTCTCTTACTCCAATGCCGCTTATCCAATAGAGGTGCGCATCAAGGGAGACGACTATTCAAAGCTCCAGGCAGTCTCAGATTCCGTATTGGCGATCATGCGCACTATTCCGGAAATCAACCTTGAGACGAGCAGCCTCCAGTCTCCACTCGTAGCGGCTCAGGTATCGCCCGATTTCACTACGATGTCGCGTCTTGGAATGAGCGACATGATGCTGGAAGCCAACCTTGCCCTCAGATATACCAATTCAGGCATACCTGTAGCGACTATGTGGGATGGGACTTACGCCACTCCGGTCGTATTCCGCACACCGACTTCCGAACGATCGGACGTCACAGACCTCCGCAACGAGCTGATGCCGGCTATGGGCTTTGCCACTGCTCCACTCCGCCAGATGGCCGACGTGGTTCCGACGTGGAATTATGGCCAGCTATCTCACCGCAACGGCATTCCATGCGTCACAGTGACCGCAGAAGTAGAGCGCGGCAAATTCTCATTGGTGGTGACCGACGTCTTGAGAGACAAAATGAAATCGCTTAAGCTTCCGGAAGGGGTAGCTATAGAATATGGAGGCGACTACAGCCAGTCGCTTGAGATGTGGCCCCCTATCATCTCTGCGCTTATGATGGCTGTAGTGATTATCTTCTTCATCCTCCTTGCCCACTATAAGAATGTGAAGACCTCTGCCCTGCTCCTGTTCTGCATGGTATTGTGTGTGCCTGGCGCCGGCATCGGTCTGGCAATTCAAGGCGAAGTGCTCTCGCTGACGTGCACTCTCGGTTTCATATCGTTGATGGGTATCCTTGTGAGAAATGTCATCATCATGATCGACTATGCAGAGGAGCTGCAGCGGTCGGAAGGCATGACAGTAAAAGAAGCGATTTTCCATAGTGCCGAACGCCGTATGCGCCCAATCTTCCTGACCTCGGCAGCCGCCTCCATGGGTGTGCTTCCTATGGTGCTTACGGGCACTCCGCTATGGCGCCCTATGGGTACTGTGATTTTCTGGGGAACAATCATCACGTTCTTCTTCATCGTCACCGTGATTCCGGTGCTTTATTGGAAGGTGATAGAGAAGAAATCAGTCACAACTCAACAAGAATCAAAATGAAAAAGATAAAAAGCATTTTGGCCGTTGCCGCCATGTGGCCGGCGATGGCAGCCCAGGCTCAGCAACTGACCCTTGAGGAGTGCGTCAACATGGCTCTCGAAAACAATGCGCGTATGCGCACTGCTGAATATACAATGGAAGCTTCACGCGAGACATCGCGTGAAGCCTTCACCAATTATTTCCCGTCAGTGAGCGCTACTGGCATAGCCTTTACGGCCAATCATGGGATGCTGCAACATAATATCGACCTTCCTCTCTCTGCGATTATACCTGATATGCCGAACATGAATTTCGACATCAGCCTTCTGAAGAAAGGATCGTATGGCGGATTGAGTCTTCTCCAGCCTGTCTTCCTTGGCGGACGAATTGTAAACGGCAACCGTCTTGCCCACGTGGGTGAGGAAGTGAGCCGGTTGCAGCAGCGTCAGACTGCTGATGAAGTGCGCAAGGATGTGGAGCAATACTACTGGCAACTCGTCTCGCTTCACTCCAAGCATCAGACTTTAGACAAGGTCATCGCCATGCTCGACACCCTGACTGCCCAGGTGCAGAGTTATGTGGATGCAGGAATTACCACTACCAATGATTTGCTTGAGGTGAAATTGAAACGCAACGAGATGCTCGTGGCGAAAAGTGAGCTTGACAACGGCATTTCTGTAGTCAAGATGCTATTGTCGCAATATGTAGGGAAAGGCACTACTGGGTCTGTCGATGTGGCCTCGGATATTGAGGTCGGTGTGATGCCTATGTTCCCTCAGGAAATCTATATGAATCCTGAGGATTGCCTTTCTCAGACAGTACCCTATGGCTTGCTCACTCAGAATGTGAAAGCGAAGGAACTGGAGCAGAAGATGGCGTTGGGCAACAATCTGCCATCCGTCGCAGCCGGAGCCAGCTATAATTATGAGCATCTTCTTGACCAGGGTCACACTTTCGCTAATGTATTTGTGACTGTCGACATACCATTGACCGGCTGGTGGGGAGGCTCCCACAACATGAAGAAGAAAAAACTTGAGACTCAGATTGCAAAGACACAGCTTGAAGACAACTCACAGCTGCTCATGATTGCGATGACCAATGCGTGGAACGACCTGACCACTTCCTACACTCAGATGGAGATAGCCAAGGAATCCATAGCTCAGTCAGCAGAAAATCTGAGGCTCAATCAGAACTTCTACAAAGCCGGAACTGTCACCGTCACCGACCTGCTGAATGCCCAGACACTTTATCAGCAATCGCAGGATAAGTTTGTGGATGCCTACGGTCAGTTCCAGACCAAAAAGCTCGCATATCTCCAGGC
>CAZIAX010000196.1:0-4455 GCA_964537745.1 uncultured Sangeribacter sp. | reverse complement strand
GCGGAGATGCCTACGATGGCTGCAATCTCGTCGTAGGACATGTCTTCGAGCCATAGGAGTACTATCGCACGGTCGAAAGGTTCGAGTGCGGCGATGCGGTCGTGGAGCATGCGAGCCTGTTTTGAAGCGGGCGAGCCAGGGTCTACGGTGTCGGGGGAGAAGTCGAGCGGGACAGTCGTCAGCTTCTTCTTCCTTTTATATGATATGCATGTGTTCATGCTGACACGGTAGACCCAAGAGCGGATACTTGCGTCTCCGCGGAAGGAGTCGAGACCTTGCCAAAGGCTTATGAGGACTTCTTGGAAGAGGTCGTCGGCCTCGGCTTTGGTGTCGGTAAACATGTAGCATACCGAGTAGATGGTGGTCTTATGGTCGAGAACTATGCGTTCGAAGTCGAGAATCATATTTTTTTTTTATAGTTTGACGCGGAGGAGAGGGGGAAAACTACTGCAAAATTAGTGAAAATATTAAAATATTGACGGAGATATGGGATTTTTTAGTAATTTTGCGGTATGATGATCGGAATTTGCGGGGGGATTGGTAGTGGAAAGTCGGTGGTGAGCCGTATACTTCGTCTGCGGGGGGAGGCGGTGTATGATTGCGACAGAGAGGCGAAACGGATTATGGACTCTTCGGAGGAGGTGCTTGCGGCTCTTAACGAGCGGCACGGCGACACGGTGTGTCCGCCCGGAGGGCCGATATGTCGGCCGGAGCTTGCCCGTCGGGTCTTTGGCAGCGATGAGGAGCGTCTATGGCTGAATGCTCTTGTGCACCGGTTGGTGCGTGAGGATGTGGCGTCATGGCATGCCGACTGCATGGCAGACGGTCGCGAGAGATGCTTTGTGGAGAGCGCGATACTGGCTTCGTCGGGATTGGCTGAGATGTGTGATGAGATATGGCTAGTGACGGCTTCTGAGGAGGTGAGGGTAGCGCGGATAATGGGGCGCGACTCGCTGCCGGAAGAGGCGATACTCAAACGGATACGTAGCCAAGAGGCGGAGGAGGAGATGGCGTTTGCGGTGGGGAAGCCTGTAAGGGTTATCGAAAATTCCGGGGAGAATGAGTTGATTGACCAGATGGAATGAGACGGGGAGTGGGGGTTACGGATTTGTATGTTTTGTTGACGTATCTTTATCGGTGATTTGTAGGGGATTCGCTAATTTTGCAGTCTCGATGGACGTTGAACGTTTTACGTCGGACGTCTTTGATGAAGATATTTTTGACCTGACATACATATGAGGAGATTTACTAAACTTTTGGCCATCGCAGCGATGGCACTGTCGGCATCGAACGTCAGGGCTACTGACTACTTGGTGTGCGACTTCGAAAACTATGAGATAGGCCAGACCTGGACTGTCTGGAATAATTTCGGGGATGCTACGACCACTACCGCCACGGTGGAGGCTGACCCCAAAAACAGCTCCAACAAGGTGCTTCATATAGTAAACCGCAACTGGAACGACCATGTGGAATTCCAGCTCCCGTCTGAGTTTGCCGGCACGAACTTCACCGACAAAATCGAGACTCTGAGCGTGCGTATCATGCGCCATCAGAATGATCCCTGTGGGGAATGGAAGAATTTCCAGATATTCGTAGGTGACGACAAACTGCATGAGGAGAGCTGGCCATCGTATGGCAACGTGTCGACTTGGAAGACCTGGACATATACCCCGACAGCTGTATCCGCTGAGAACACCTCACCCTATCTCCGTATAGGTTTCAACTCAGAAAATTCAGACTATTATATCGATGACGTGCGGATAATAGGTCCGGACTTCAATACATATGAAGACGGGAAACTCGATTTCAGCGACCCTGCAAGCACATCATCAAAATATACCAATTACAGCGACGGAATATTGATTCCCTCCGGTAAGGAGCTGAACGTCTACACCTCACGCTATACCTACTGGACGTCGCCTATCAAGGGAAACGGAACGCTCAACATACACTCTGGAGGAGAGCGCTCATATATTGGCAACAACTCGGGGACTCTGCCCGACTGGAGCGACTTCAGCGGAGAAGTGCACATCTATCCCTGGCCGGAGGTGAATAGCTCTGTCAAAGCAGGATGGTATGGAAAGATACTTGCTCACGGCGGGGTGAAGTATGATGCCGGCAGCGCGAAGACCTCCATCAAGGAGGGTCGCTACTCCACATTGCTTGCCGACAACAAGGTGACGCTCCACGAAGGAGCGACCATGGCGGGAGAAGACGGCAACAATGCCCGCGCTCATCGCTTCGCTGCACTCAAGATGGAGGCTGGAAGCCGACTGATGGGCTACTATAAGGCCAACAAGACCAAGGGAGTGTACTACCTCATAGGCAGTGACAACGGTGATTCAGAACTTGCCGGAACCATTGCCGCAGAGGGAACGTCGATGGTAGGCATCGTCAAGGAAGGCAAGGGAACATACTCCATTACAGGCAACGACAACCGGATTACCGGAATCGTGACCGTAGTCGGAGGCAAAGTGCTGATAAGCAACGACGCGGCTGAGGCACGCGATAAGAAGCTTGCTGGAGCCGTCGGCATAGGCGAGAACGCTGTAGGCGTGATGGCATACGCTGGCTCAACAGTAGGTGGCTCCGGACACATCTCTGGAATGGCGGATATCTACGGCCATCTGGAGCCTGGCGACAGCAAGGGCTACATGCTGACTGTGGCTGACTTTGCCAACGGCAACGCCTGCGACGTAAAGCTACACCCCACCTCCCGAATCATCTTCAATATAGACGGCTCCGACAAGAGCGCACGCCTCGACGTATCGGGCGCAATCTCGCTCAATCCGCGTGACGAGGCTTACGACATCTCAGGCGCAATGCCTGTGCTGGAAATAAAGCTCGGTGATAACGCCAACCTCAAGGCAGGCGACACATTCACACTCATCTCTGCCGGCTCGAAAGACGAAGCAGAGGCGGCAGGATGGGAATTCCGCGTGCAATATCCGAAGGCCTACACATGGGAGGTGAAAGAGAATGCCACAGCAGATGGCTATACAGTGACAGCTACCGTTACCTCGACAGACTATTACGGTCAGGGAGAGATCATCCAAGAAGACGTCAAGGTGATGGATGGCGACAGCAACGAAGACTACCTTGCTGACTGGACAGCAGACTACGACGACCCGACACCGCTGCGCGACTATGCGAAGAGAGCCGGGAAATCAATCGGAGTGGCAGTGCCCGTAAGCCGATTCTCCCTCACCAACATGAACGACGCCAAGACTTCGACCGTGGCTACCCAGTTCAACCTTGTGGAGGCCGAGAACGAGATGAAGATAGACTATACAGAGCCGAGCCAGAACAATTTCAGCCTCTGGGACGCCAAGAAACTTACAACATTCGCTGCCGACAACAGCATGGACGTGAGAGGCCATACACTCGTCTGGCACTCGCAGGTGGCAGCTTGGATATCGCAAGACGGAAAGAAGAACAACCATGGCTGGACCAAGCAGCAGCTTACCGACATAATGCAGAACCACATCAACGGCGTAGCCGGCGGCCTGAAAGGAACCATCCGCGAATGGGACGTATGTAACGAGGTGCTTGACGACGACCAAAGCATTGTCTGGAGCAATCCGGAGGGTTACAATCTCCGAGCATCGGTATGGCAGAACGTAATCGGCGAAGAATATCTTGTGAAGGCATTCCAGATGGCGCATGAGGCTGACCCTGACGCCAAGCTTTACATCAACGACTACGGAGTGGAATTCATGGGAGACCCGAAGGCCGAGGCCTACTACAATCTCGTGAAGAAACTCATCGAGAGGGGCGCTCCAATCGACGGCGTCGGTTTCCAGTGCCATCTGACTACCGGCCAGCTGAACGCCAAGAGACTCAAGGACAACCTGAAGCGCTATGCTGACCTCGGGCTTGAGGTAGCAATCACGGAGCTTGACATAGCTCAGGCTGACCCTAAAGCAGCGGATGCCGCGAAGCGGCAGGCGGAAGATTACTGCGCCGCAGTGATGGCCGCACTCTCGCTCGAAAACTGCAAGACAGTGCTCGTCTGGGGCCTGTGTGATCCGGATTCCTGGAGGGAGAACAATCCGCTGATGTATGACGGCAGCGTGAAGCCAAAGGAGGCTTACTATGCGGTGCATGCCGCGCTTCGCACGTTGGCCAACCGCACGGAGGTGGAGGAAATCGGAGGAGCCGGCACTGAGGCAGTGGCTGTGGAGTATTATAATCTCCATGGTGTACGCGTGGGCGCAGATGCCAGGGGCGTTCTTATAGAGCGCACGGCTTATGCTGACGGCACTTTTGAGAGCAAGAAGATAATAAGGAAATAAAGAAGATAATTGATGTCTAATCCTATACCATGTCTGACACGACGAGCCGCATTTTTATGCGGCTCTTTTTTTACTCCGGGAGGCGTGAGATGATGGGAGCACAAGGGATAAATTAGGAAATTTGAAAAATATGTATTAATTTTGTGGCTGGAGTTTCCTT
>CAZIAX010000195.1:0-4559 GCA_964537745.1 uncultured Sangeribacter sp. | reverse complement strand
TGCGTAGCCATGGAACGGAGGCGTCTCGCCTCCGCCGTGCCGTCTCCCCCTAACCAAAGAAACGACCCTGAGGTAGGGACGCACGGTTCGTGCGTCCGCGACCCGTCCCAATACCGTCGCCAAGCGGCTTGTCCGCAATCTGAAGACTGAAGACTGTAGACTGAAGACTCACTCCCCCCTTTCCACATGCGCCTCATAATAATACTTACCATCATACATCCCACTCAAATACAATGTAGCGAAATGTATCCCCTCTGGATTGATAAGCTTATAACTCACATCGTCAATCCGCTCAATTTCTGAGACCGCTGTATCCTTGGAGTCGACAACAAATTTCCTTTCCCTCAAATCAAAAATTCCATAACGCTGATCCTTTATCAGGCATCCCTTGCCGACAGGCTTATTCACGGCCACATAACGTCCACTATAGCCCAAACCCATAAAATCGGTATATTCCGGCTCCAGAATCATTCCATATCGGTCTCGGAGTCCATATTTGATGCCCCAATAATAAGGCGTACCCTCCTCACCATCCTCAGTATATTTCTGCACAACATATACTCCATTTCTTGCTACCGGATTGCCGATATAAAGCCGTGTATGATCCGTATCAAGGCAAACATAAGGATTAAGTCCCAATATCATAGGTATTATTGCCAACGGAATGCTGACCACTAACACAAGCGACACACCCCATCGGCGAGTCCTCATTCTCATTTCTATCCCCACAAAGACAATCAGTGCGATTGCCAAGACGAGAAGCCCAACCGCCACCCATTTTGGTGCACTAAAGGTCAGCCAATACAAAAGCCCAGCTATCCACAGCGCAAGGCAGCAACGAGTCAGGACTGTACCAAGATGCAACGACCGAGTCAACATTATATAAAATACCGGCGGTAGCAATAGCAACCCAACAAATTTTAGGCTGTAGATATCCCTCACTCCTATAATAAAGGCCGCAAGCATAAACATGCCATACCAAACGTACCACATTACTCGCCTGTCGTCAAGAATAAGCTGAATGGGGGATCGGTCGCCCCTCACGTAGACGCACCAATAGACCACCGGGAGAAATGCCAAGACAAGACCCCATAAGATGCCCCCCTCAACTCCTTCAGTTATCATCACCCATACGCTCAGACATGTCATAGGCGCAAGATATATCCAAATCCATTTCCTTTTCCACTGTATCGCGTTGAGATTGCGGAAAAGTACACCCACAGCCAAAGGCATGATTGCAATCCAGACATACCATAAAGTGGCCACTATTTGCAGCGACACCCTCAGGTCGCTACCCACATGGTCCGAGAAAGCTCTCACCGCCCAGTCGGACTCCCCAACAGCACAGCAGAAATAATAGACCATACTTTCAATTGGTTTTGCCACATACCCCGTGCTTGAAAAACCAATCAAAAATCCCAAAGCCGACACAAGCGTCCACGGCGACCTGCGCCGCATTTCAAAAGCCAACGCAATTCTTATCGGAATGAAGAGCAGAAGCACCTCACTGCAAAACCGACTGAAGAAAAGCCCCCACAAGCTCACCAGGACCAAGTCCACCACCAACATCCTATTGCCATATATCACACCTCTCATATCCAAAAATTTATAGTTTCACCATTACCCCTTCTTCCACGACCTCTACTGCGTAGCCGTGGAATGGAGGCGTCCTCGCCTCCCCCGAGCCGTCTCCCCCTAACTATGGCCCGACCGTCCCAATACCATCCCAACCCCGCCATCCGTTTGTCTTCGGGTGTTCAACGACTGCGTAGCCGTGGAATGGAGGCGTCCTCGCCTCCACCCCGTGTCCCAACGACCGCGTAGCCACTGAAGGCTTAAGCCTGCGGGAACTGAAGACTCACCTCCCTTGCCCTCCTCTCAGCCTCAAGGCGTTGCTTTTCCAGCTCCTCCCAACCTTTCGCCTGAAAAGGCACAACAACCCGCGCTTTCTTGTCAATAAACCCGTAAAGCACCGACTCATCATTATCCTCCATGCCGAAGCCATCATCATCCATAAAGTATCTGCCATCCGGATAAAGCGTCCACTCCACAAGAGCCACCCCATTCTTAAATGTCTCAACAGCAAACCGCTGATAATACGCCGAGAAAATATACGCATTCCGATTATTATCAAGCTTCTCGACCCCCTCCCAATCCACGTCATCCTTACTTAGGAACGTCAGTTTTAATCCACGATCCATAAGCTCATACGCCTCCTGCGCCCCATGGTTGATTAAGAACCGCTCACGCCAATAGCCCGAGATCACCTCCTCTACAATCTCCATTCCCTCTCCCCAATTCCTCATTCTCGAATAAGGATACTCATCATAAACTCCCTTCTGAAGCTCCACATAAAGTTCTTTCGCACTCATACCATAATAATTTTTAAAGTGATAACTCTCTAATTCCACCGTCCCCCGAGGCCCATCCTGCTTAAGCATTCCGTGTCGGGCGCAACCTCAAAGTTAGAGTTGTTTCTGCCATTTATGTGAAATCAAAAAGCAATGTAACCCATCACCATAGAAAAAAATTTCACACCGCAAAATTAAAGCATCCACCACAACCATCCAAATACTCCACCCAATATTGTACGAAATCCCCCACTTTCTCCACGAAACTCCCATCCCCCATCCTGCGTAGCCATAGAATGGAGGCGCCCTCGCCTCCCCCCGCAGTCCCAACACCAGCGCGAAGCTGTTTCCGCCATGAGCTTTTGCTCATCCGCGAACCGTCCCAACGACTGCGTAGCCCCTGTAGACTCAAGACTCACGCCCCCACCAAAACAAATTTTTAAGATAAGGATGTCATACGACACCCACGATGTATATTTGCAGAAAAAACAAAAAACTGCAAATCATACATACCGCACATGGCATCAGTAAAAATCAAGTTCAGGCCTTCTTCAATTCCAGAGAATCCTGGCTCCATCTACTATCAGATCATACACGACCGAATACCTCGCCAGTTGATCACAGCTTATCAAATCTTTCCCAACGAATGGGATGAGAAGACGGGAGCAATAATCACCAAGCAGAAAACAGTGCGTACTCCCATTATAAACTTTATTTGCGAAAGGATACGCTGGGACCTCGAAAGATTGGATAAAATCATCAGACACCTTGAAAATGACAACGCGGTGTACACTGCTGATGATATCATCGAGGAATTCAACCGGTTGATATCGGAAAATTCTCTGTTCAACTATATGCAGAATATCATAACCAGCATGCAAAACAATGGCAAGATGCGCACCTCTGAGACGTATACGACAACTCTAAGAAGTTTTAAAAGATTTCGTGATGGCAAAGACGTAGCTCTTGACTCGCTGACCACAAAGATTATGGAAGAATATCAAGCATGGCTGCATCAAAGTGGAGTATCACCAAACACCATCTCATTCTATATGCGCATCATCAGAGCCGTCTACAACCGAGCCATCGAGGAGGAATTAATCGAAAACCGACATCCCTTCCGTAGAGTATATACCGGGGTAGAAAAGACGGTTAAGCGCTCACTCCCACTTTCCATGATCAAGAAAATAAAGTCTTTAGACCTAAGTATGAAACCTAAACTACAGTATGCTCGCGATATGTTCATCCTCAGCTTCATGCTCAGAGGAATGAGCTTCATCGACATGTCTCTTTTGAAGAAGAGCGACCTTCAAAATGGACACATCACATATCGCCGGCGTAAGACAGGACAGCAACTTACTATACAATGGACAAAGGAAATGCAGCAGATACTTGACCGATATCCTGAGAATGCAAGTGCCTATCTTCTGCCTATAATAAAGAATGACAGTTCCATCCAACGTTACGTCTATAAGAACACTGGAGAGAAAATAAACCTCTACCTTAAAGAGATTGGCCAAATGGCAGGAGTAGGCCTGCCATTGTCTATGTATGTTGCCCGTCACTCCTGGGCATCCATAGCAAAAGCCGAAGGAATTCCATTGAGCATCATAAGCGAGGGCTTGGGACACGAAAAGGAATCGACAACCCGCATCTACCTCTCCTCTCTCGACACCTCCATCATAGACAAAGCCAACAGCAAAATCCTAAAACTTCTCTGACCTCCGCCAGCACAGTTTGTCCCCAGCCGCGGAGCATGCTCCGCCAAAAGACTCTCGCGCCACACCCTTCCGTCCCAACACCAGCGCGAAGCTGTCCCCGTTATGAGCTTTTGCTCATCCCCCTCAGCTGTCTGTGTTTTCGGTTGAGTGTAGAGAGCAGCACTCTCCCCCCGCGTCCCAATTTCCCCCTTCAGGGGGTCAGGGGGCCTCCCATTTGATACCGATGCGCCACTTGCGGCGCAAAAAATGTTTAGCAAAAATCCGTATCTCTTGGCAAGAGATACCTATTTGGGCACAAAGATAAGCAAAATATCCCATATATGAAAGTTTTTTGGTCAAATTTTACCATTTTCCCAATACGGATTTTTGAAATGTTTAGCATAATCAAATTTTGCTTCTTCTATACTGTTTGATTAATAAGGCATTAGGAAAAAATAGGTATCTCTTGCCAAGAGATACCTAATTTCAAACCTATTCTGAAACATGA
>CAZIAX010000194.1:0-4563 GCA_964537745.1 uncultured Sangeribacter sp. | reverse complement strand
AGCGGTCCTTGAAATATGGATTCACACTTGAATATCCCCATGACGGATATTTAGTGCCCTTCTTGTCAAACATATACATCCAACTTGCTCCAAATGTCCAATGCTTGTTTGGTTGGTATTCAAAACTGAAGGAATCGCCATTTTCCGACTTACCGACATAGTTGCCACTCAGATATTTGCCCGGTATCGTACGCCAATATGATATCGTATAGGGCCCTTTGTTCCACCAAACGGTAAAGCTTCCATCCAACGATGTCAACTGATGACACCAATCCTCTCCCATGGTCTCGTAGTGAGATAGTCTAACGCTGACATTGGCTCCAAACCCATAGATATCGCTCAATTTAAGATTTAGATTCCCTCCAAGATACCAGTATTTCTTTGCATTGATCGATTGAGACAAGAACATCTTATCTCCAAGATAGAACATGTCAGGCGTCACAAAGTCCTTTATATGACGATCATAGATGAGAAGGGATGCGCTGAATTTCTTATACTTGAACGATGGCATCAATTGATACAAGAAACTCTGCGCTACTTTCAAATCTGGATTACCATTGGATATTAGATAGGGAGTCTGTTGCTGAGGATAGTCTGTCAACTCAGAGAGGGTAGGAATCATCGGGGAGTATTGGAAAGCTCCGGAGATATACCATTTCTGAGATATATTCCACGATAGTTGCGCAGTAGTCAGATTGCGGATAAAGTGTCGCTTGTTTATATCATTCTTAATCCAATAAAGCTTTGCTCCCGTGGCTACGGAGAAATATACTTTCCCGACCTGCTGTCCCAGCCGGGCATATACATAATTATTATTCTCCGTGAGAATAGGCTTATAATCAGACGTGAGATATGTATTCCTGCTGTGGGAGACAGTATTCTGATATCCTGCAGAAAGAGATGTCTTGTCGCTGAACTGATGGCTGTAGCTTATTTCACTGATGAGTGAACGACGCCGGCTGTCTACATCCATTACATAGTCAGTGGCCGCTCCATCATTGAAGAAATACTTGTTGCTACGGCGATAGTCGCTGGCACTTAGAGTCCCGACCACTTGCACTTCGAGGGCATTCTTGTCGTTGAAATCTCGCTTGAAGAAGAGGTCGAGAGAGGGAGAAAGTTCTTTGTTGCGGCTCAGGTTGTCATTTTTATAATCCCCTAAATATGAATCTATCGTATTGGCAAAAGACTCGGTCTTACGGAAAAACGGAGTGATGTTGAACTTCGCAGAGAAGAGGGTATTTATGTTCGGACTGTAGTCATATTTCAGACCGACGTTGTGGGTATGATAGTAGAAAGGATTGCGGTCGTGCTCCTCAAGGTCAACCCTAAAGTCAGAACCTATATAACTTTCAGTCGAATCATCGAATACATCCTGATAGTTGCGCCAGGAAGGATTGTATGAGAGGGTAAACTGTGAGGGACCTTGATGATAAGATGCGCGTACATTACCGTCTACGAAAGCCGTATTGACCGCACTCCGTCCCCAAATATACACCTGTCCGCCGTCGTTGCGCTGCTTCAAGGTGATATTGAGAAATCCACTGTTCCCTCTGTCTGCATATCTGGCTGGAGTAATCCTTGAAAATTCAATCTTCGCGATGTCTTTAGGTTGCAAGGCATTGAAGTCCTCCATCGTGGAAGGAACACCGTTGATGAGGATAAATGGAGTGCCTCCATCTACGCTGAGTGTTCGATTGATGGGATTGGCCTCCAATCCTGCAAGCGGAAGTTTTTGGAAAAGACTGATGGCACTCGAGGATGCTTTGACATCAGACCCCGACGGGAAAATGACTGTGCGCCCTTTGGCATCAATCATTGAGTTGGCATCTACTCGCACTTCATCGAGCATCACTCCTTCCGAGAGATACACTGTCCCTACGTTCACATTTTTGTCGGATGCAATCAGAATCTCCGAAGGATTATATCCCACCATGGATATTTCCAGACTCATCTTTGATTTGAGATTTGTAGAGATCTCAAATCTTCCCTCACTGTCAGTCTGTACCCCGTCGATAAATTGTGTGCCAGACATCAGTCGGCAAGTAGCCCCAACAATGACTGTAGAGTCATTATCCGATCTCACCTCCCCCTGTATAGTCCTCGCCGTCACACTCCCAATGAAAAAGAGTGCCCCCAATATAAGTAATCCAATACGTTTCATATAATGTCAATATCTAATAATTAATTCCTGCCGACATAGCCCGGAGTGGCCAACACTGCGTAGCCATGGAACGGAGGCGTCTCGCCTCCGCCGAGCCGTCTCCCCCTAACTAAAACCTACTTCACCCCTGCCTGACACTGCTTAAGTAACTCATAAAGTATTGGGTCGCTGTACGCTGGATTTGAAAGCGTGATCTCAAACATCTTCTTGATGGTGTTCTTATCCTGCGTGGAGACGTCATAATCTGCCATATTCCCTACGAGCTTATATGCCTTTGTGGCAAGGGCTATCCGGGTCTTCTCATTGGCAGACTTCAACCCGTTGATGCATGCCATAATCTGCTCAAACCATGACTGCTGCTCATCATCATCTTTATCATTTTTATTGGCTTTGTCCATATCGGTTAACCAAGCAAGTTGAAGCTGTCGCTCTGCTTGCTGGCGATATTCGCTCGTAGTTGCATAGTTGATCACTATCTTTCCTTTGATCACCCCATCTTCCTCCTTATAATTAAATCCGTAGGCATAGCGATGGATTCCCTTGGGATCTTCAGATTTTGACGGGGCAAACAATTCATATATATATTCAGTCCCTGGTTCATCTATGACGATGGATCCAGCACCTTCTCCGGAGAAAAGTGAGACTTGGCTATCTTTTCCATTGTTTGTCCCTCGTTTTACGACATAAGCCTCATTCTCATCCTTCACGAATGCATCCAATACATTCTTTACAAGATTTTTCTTGCTGGCTGGAAGTACAAATTTATATACGTCGTCCTGGCCGCTCTTTAGTTTGGTCTTAGGGTCTTTCTCAGAGTAATGATGTTCTGAGACCTCAGCATCCTTACAATTGATGATGGCATCAAATGCCGACTTGATGTTGCTTTGCGCGGCTGTTATTGTTGGCGATAAGACTGCCAATAGGCATATTAGCCTGATTGCTGTTTTTTTCATATAGTTAGGGTTTTTATTCGGTTATTACTCTGTTCTCATCATTCATGCCGCTGATGAATTCCTTCATGGCATAGTATTCATCTACGTATATTTCCGCATTCTGTCGGATGATTGCATCCTCAATCTCCTCTTGCTGCTGACGCAGATACTCGTCGACATCAATCTCTTCCTCTTCGTCCTCCGTTTGAGGTGTCTGGAAGTGTTTTCTTGAGGCAGAAGCAATTACTGGAGTAACTGATTCAGTTGTTTCCTTTAGCGTTGAAGTTGGCTCCTCATAAGCAATATGGTGCGGAACTTCTGTCTTTTCCTGATTCTTCGGTGTCGCTGGTTTCGTAGTTACCGCCACTTGCTTCTCATATCCTCTCGTGAGAGTATAGTCTATGACTTTGCCAATCAATCCGCCGACTACTATCACTCCCAAGAATATCGCGGCCACACGCATGAATCTTCGTCTCAGCGAGGGTTTGGGCAGTATACGATGCCGGAAAAGTCGCCATTCCTTCTCTGCATCAAACTTTTGCTGCGCGCAGCAAGCTCCGCTGACCGCAACTGATGCTTCATAGAGATCTTTCAACTCCTCATCATGCAGAATCATATCCAGTTCCTTGTCGGTCAAGGAATCGGGAGCATCAAGCATCTTGACTATCAATATGTCTTTCTGTTCTTCTGTCATGATTTGATGGTTTTGAAGTGAGTCCTTAATTTTTTCAACGCAGCCACGATGTTTTTATTGATCGCCGCAACTGATACTCCAAGATTTTCAGCAGCATCCTTGTAGCTAAGCCCCTCTGTATAGACTTTCTCTACAACTTGCTGTTCGCGAGAGGAGAGGAGTCTCTCTATAGCTGCCTTCACCTCCTCATTGCGTTGCTCATAATCGAAATCATCTGGTGGGGGCTCAAGCATAAGCTTTAATTTGATTTTCTCCCGCACATCGAGTTTCCTGATCCTGCTCAGACATGTGTTTCTGACAGCCCGAAGGATATAAGCACTTGGATTATCGACTCGGTTCTCTGACTCCCAAAGCTTGAGAAACACCTCGTGCACCGCGTCCCTGGCCTCATCCTCCTCATGCAGCAGGCTGATAGCCAACCGCATGGAGGCAGGAAAGCACTGTATGTAGAGAGTTTCAAACTCCGAAGTGGAATACCGCATCTTAATCTCGTTTATATAAAAGACGCACCAACCCCCACCTTCATTACCCCAAAAAATAAAAAAATTGCGCCGCCCCTAACTTCCCCTACTTCGTTGGTGTTTTCGGTTGAGTGCAGAGGCCGAGGGCCTCCCTACCGTCTTATAGTGCCGAGGCGGAAGCCGCAGGGTCCCAGAGCTTTTACTCATTACACAATTATCAAATACTGCGTAGCCGTGGAACGGAGGCGTCTCGCCTTCGCCGTGCCGTCTCCCCCTAACCTTTCGGAGTATCTGGCAGCCGATGCCGCTCCC
>CAZIAX010000193.1:0-4569 GCA_964537745.1 uncultured Sangeribacter sp. | reverse complement strand
ACATTCAAACAAGTATGACCGACGGAGAATTCAACAGGATAATACTTCCTCAGTATCGACAAATGTATGCAACTGCATTTGCCATTCTCCGTGACCCTGACGATGCCTCCGACGCTGTGCAAGACTCACTCTCAGCATTATGGCTGAAACATCAGGATATAAAGATTCCGGAGAATGGAGCTGCCTTCTGCCGACAAACAATCAGAAACCATTGTATTGACAGGATACGAGGCGACTCTAAAAGATACTTCGAAAGAATTGAAACCCTCTATCAGCTCCCGACTGGCTTCAAGACAGATTCCGAAGTCTCTTTAAGTTACACTTCTTCATTTATAATGGAATGTCTAAGAACTCTTAACGAAAGACACCGAGAAGTACTGACTCTAAGCATATTCAGTCAACTTTCCAACGATGAGATAAGCACTGCTACAGGTGAATCACCCGAAAATGTAAGGGTCATCCTGAGCAGAGGAAGAAAAACCATAAAAGAATATCTGAAAAATGAACAAAAACATAGATCTAACTAAATTGAGATTCTTGCTTCATAAATATTACGAGGCAGAGACCTCTCCGGAAGAAGAGTACTGGTTAGTTTCGATGTTCTCTGAAATCAAAGAAGAAGATTGTCCAGAAGACCTTTCTGACGATAGAAAACTTTTCGTTTCTATGATCAATCTCCTTCCTTCTCCTACCGACATGCAAGCGCCAGATAATCTTCCCGTCAAAATTAAAGAGAGTATTTCAGAGTCTTCCTGCCACATCGCCAAAGACTCTAAGAAAAAATGGAAGAAGCCATTCACTTACGCTAGCGCAGTCGCTGTTGCATGTATGGTGTTGGCATTCGGTGTGCGATATATCTTCGTTTCAGGTTTACAAAACTCTCCTATTATAGAAAACCAGACAGAAAAAACATATACATCTTCGGACACTCCTAATTCCATAATATCCGATACCCCCGTATCAACAAAAAGGCCTGAGACAATAGAACCAATGCAACCGATAGAACATCCAAAAACCCAGAGGAAAATTACAGTGGCAGAACACAGAGCTAAACCCAAGACGGATGACGGATATATAGAGATCACAGACCCTGAGGAAGCCCAAAAGATTATTCTTGAAATCGGAACTCTTTTGGCTATGAACTCCCAAAAGACAAATGAGGCAACCCAGATGGTTGCAAATACAGTAGAAGAATATAAAGAAATTACTAAAACCATACTGAAATGAAAACGATAAGATATATTATATGCATAGTAATGTGTATCTTTTCCCTGGAATGCTTTGCACAGCGAATGATGTCTGAAGTAGCTTCGATGGAAGGAGTCTCCTCTGTCTTCATCGGAAAGACTATGCTGAAAGTGGCCGGAGCATCCATCTCAATAGGTGCAGACCAGTCTGGCATCAACATGTCTAAAATTTTAAAAGATCTGACATCCATAGAGATTATAAGCTGCAATGAAAAGAAGTACCTGAAGAAACTCGAAAAGAAATGCAAAAGCATCCTTGCCGAGTATCCTTTTGAGGTGTTGACGGAGACCACCGGTGACGGCAAAAACATCCAGATTTCAGGAGTCTTTGATAAAGATGAAAAAAATATCTTGATTCTCCTGATTGCCATCACAGGAGGGGATGAAGCATCCTTCATTCTTTTAAAAGGAAAAATCGATGTTGTAACCCTCAACAATTCTTTATACGCTAAATAAACTCTTCAACGATGATGAAAAATCTTATTATAACTCTGCTCTTCCTTTCATGCAGCATCATTGCCAATGCACTCTCTTTAGATAAACTCCTCAATTCATATAAAAACATGCCTGGAGTCAAATATGAAGTGATAAAAGGCAAAGAGTTGAAAGCTCTCATTGACAGTGTTTCTTCCGATACAGAGAAGGAAGCTCTTCGAATGAGTAAAAAACTTGTAGTGTTAGGTTCTTTTATGGACGACGAACAACGTAGTGCCCTGTCGTCGCAACTCGCGATGCTTGATAATTACAGTCTTGCTGTGTCGTATTCGATAGATACTCCTGAATCAACAAGTGCTGTTCTTTCGATGACCGGTGCCCCGGTGAGGTCAATCACCGTCGACATATATAGTAAAAATTCAGCCTCTTCTGAATATCTTTACAAACCGGTTTTTCTCGTTAATTTCTGGGGCACGACGGCGTTGGCATACCTGGACGGAAAGATAAAGCCGGATACTGCTAAGGATTTTATTCAAGTGACATTCAATACAGGACTCTCTGATTCGCCTTCTGAAGAAACAAAGAACCCACTCGACCGTATCGATATCCAACGAAATATATATCCGCAAGAAAAAATCCATGTCGTTACAGACCGAGACATCTATTGCGGCGGGGACACCATATGGCTACGCGCGTTCGTAGTCGATGCAGACTCACATCTGCAGACTGCCATAAGCAAATATGCCTACCTCGAACTTCTTACTCCTTTCGGGTTTGCTGACAAACGAGTCAAACTTATGGAAAAAGATGGAGTCTATTCCGGGTACATACCAGTAGATGAAGGGATATATGAGGGTGACTATACACTCGCGGCTTATACGGCATATTCAGAAAATCAAGGGCCAGACTATTTCTTTCGCAAACCGCTCCGAATAGTAGCTCCACAAAGTTCGAAATACACGATAGAATCACAGTTCTCCACTATCAATGAAGACGAAGTGAAAGGTAGTTTTAAGATTAAAGCACTTGGCAACAATCCGATAAATTACAAAGTCATGTCTTGGACATTGCCCGACGGAAATATGTTGGAAATGGCTCACGCAAAAAAAGGGTTCAGCAAAAAGTTTAATCGTAATAAAGATGAGAGTGTTGTGCTCGTGAAGTTTGGCGACTATGGACGCTATTTTCCAATAGAATTTCCAGTTAAGTCAACTGAAATCGCATTCTATCCGGAAGGGGGTTGGCTGATAGCAGACCAACCTTGTACGGTTGCATTCAAAGCAACTGACGAAAACGGCAAGGGAGTCAATGCCTCTGGAATTATCAAAAACAAGAGCGGTGAAGAAATAGCGGAATTCAGTACTGTTCACAACGGAATGGGTAGCTTCACATTCATCCCTGAACTTGGAGAGACCTACACGGCTTTCTTTTCGGGACCTGATGGCAAAACGAACACTGCTGAGATAGGCTCTCCAAAAGAAGGGGCTGCTGCTTTGCGCTATCGAGGCATCGGTTCGAAAGGCACCTTCAGCGTAGCCGGAGGCGAAGACAAGGATCTTGAGCTGGTAGTAGCCCTTCGTGGGATAGGGATGCTTTCTGCACCGATTTCTGCCAGTACCCCACTCTCTTTTGATAAAGATGAGATGCCGGAAGGACTCTATCAGGCATTCCTCGTCTCCAGAAGCGACAATGCTGTCTTGAGCGAAAGAATATTCTTTATAGGTGCCGATAGAATCGAGCCTTCTGTATCTCAGCTCGATGCAGACTCAACTTTAATCTGTCTGCAGCTTCCCGAAGGTCTGACAGCTGACTGCACTGTCAGGATAAACAACGGAAATATTGCTCCGTCTATCGAAGATAACAACATCCGCTCTCAGCTGATGCTTCAAAGCGAACTGCGGGGACGCATTGAGAATCCTTCTTATTATTTCAAAAACAATGACCGTGAGGCAGAACGCAATCTTGATTTGCTGATGATGGTCAACGGATGGAGCCGCTATAATCTCCCCGATGCAATCCACGGCAAATATGAAGAACCCAAGATTCCGCTCGAAATAGGTCAGGAAATTTCGGGCCAGATACGCTCACGATGGAAAAACAAACCTATGGAGGCAGTCCTCATAAGTGCAATTGCACCAACAATGAATTTCGGTACATTTGCAGAAACAGACACGGACGGAATATTTCATCTCAACGGCTTCGACTTTCCTGAAGGCACATCATTTATACTTAATGCTATGAATGAGAAAGGTGGGTTGGAAGGCAACTACGACATCTTTGAAGATGAGTTCCCGGTAATTGCACCCATGACAAATGTGGCCACGGAAAGAACTGACACAGAAATCGCTGACTTTTTCAAAGGGAGGCGCTGGACACTGCTTGATGAGGTAAAGGTGCAAGCCTTCAAGGAAAGCAACGATGATATCTATGCGAATTTCGCATCATACTCACGCACAGCCGACGACATGAAGGTGAGAGGAATTTCGTCTGTATGGCAGGCACTGAAAGGCCTTGGAGGGATAACCGACCATATGGGACATCTTAAATGGAGAAATCATGAGATATGCTACTTCATCGACGGAAAACTTTTTGACCCACGCGGCAGCGCGACAATGTTTTTTGATGTATCTGGACGTCCATCGTCTTGGCGCAGGCATGCCATTCCTGATAATATTGGTGGAGGCTCTTTTTATGGGCCAACATTGTCGGAACTTGATGCTGCGGTGCCCTTCAATACCATAGAGAGAATAGACTTCATTCGTCCGGAACACAGCATAGTCCTTGGTCCTTCATATGGTGGCGCATCTGTAGTGATCACTACAAAGACTGGCAAAAACACCCGTTGGGAACGCCAGTTTGAACTCAAAGACTATCTCCCACTCGGCTA
>CAZIAX010000192.1:0-4587 GCA_964537745.1 uncultured Sangeribacter sp. | reverse complement strand
TCAGCAACAGTGTCGCCAAAGGAATGTTTCCGGATGAAAGCCCTGTTGGAAAAGAACTGTTTCCTCCCACCGACTGGCGCCCATCAGCCATAACCGTGGCAGCAGTGACAGCCGATATGCCCTACGTCAAAGGAGATGGAAGAATCGGAACCTATTATACTGCAAGGGACTGGAATGGTTGGTCACGCCCTCACACCATAACAATGCGACTCGGGGAAGGTGTCAATCCCCGGAAATTCATAGAAAGCCTTACGGCCGATCTCTCTAAGTATCACTCTGGAAATCTCTACCTGACCCACCCTGTCTATATGAGCGACCAACGAGACCAGATTTTCGCCCCAAAACAAAGGGACCTCACTCAGAAATGGATAATAGTGGCGTTCTTCCTTGTCAACGTGCTCTTAGGAGTGGCCGGCACTTTCTACGTGCAATGCAAGAGCCGCATTCCGGATGCCGGAGTGATGCGTGCATTCGGAGCCACGAGGCGCAAGATAATATGGAATATTGTAGGAGAGGCCCTGGTGACTACACTCATCGGTTGGATGATAGGAAGCATCATCTATCTGATATATCTGAAATTCCAAGGATTCCCTATGGAAACAGACGCAGCTCCCATCATCCAGTATCTCCGCCCCGTCTGGCACGACACAAAACTTGGCCGCTACTCAGTGATCGGAGGCATCATCCTCCTCCTGCTTCTCCTGACCTCTGCCCTCGGCGCCTGGCTACCGGCCCGAAAGGTAGGGCACGTACCCATCGTAGACTCCCTCCGCGACGAATAATCTGGAGTGCCGGCTTCCCAGCCGGCCACTTAAAACTTATAACTTATTACTGAAAACTAAAAACTTAAACTAATATGATCACTCTAAAAGACATCAACAAAATCTACCGTACAGATGAAATCGAGACCCAGGCTCTCGAAAACGTAAACATTCACATCGACAAAGGTGAGTTCGTATCTGTCATGGGTCCCTCTGGTTGCGGCAAATCCACGCTGCTCAATATCGTAGGGCTGCTCGACACTCCCACCTCCGGCACAGTGACCATCGCCGGAACAAACGTGGAAGGCATGAACGACTCCCATCTCGCAGCATTCCGCAACCAAAAACTGGGGTTCGTATTCCAAAGCTTCCACCTCATAGACTCACTCAACGTGATCGACAACGTGATGCTCCCGCTCCTCTACCGCAAGTCGAGCGCATCGGAACGCGAGAAACTCGCTAAGGAAGTTCTTGAACGCGTAGGGCTCAGCCACCGTATGCGTCATCGCCCGTCACAGCTCTCAGGCGGTCAGTGCCAGCGTGTGGCCATCGCCCGGGCCATAGTGGGCAACCCTGAGATAATCCTCGCCGACGAGCCTACCGGCAACCTCGACTCCAAGATGGGAGCAGAAGTAATGGACCTCCTCCATACCCTCAACCGCGAAGACGGACGCACCATCATGATGGTAACCCACAACGAGGAGCAAGCCCACCAGACCGACCGCATCATCCGCTTCTTCGACGGCAGACAAGTAATGTAATTCTTAATGAGTCTTCAGTCTTGAGTCTTGAGTCTTAAGAATGTGGCTTCGCCGCTATGATTGGGACTCAGTAATTTCTAAACGCTGCAGTTGCAGCGTAATCTCAAGACTGAAGACTGAAGACTGAAGACTGAAGACTATGATACGATATTTCAAACAAGCGTGGGGCTCCATGAAAAAGCAGCCGCTGCTGAGCATAGTCAGCATTGCCGGCACTGCCCTCGCCATCTTCCTCATCATGATAATAGTGATGATAGATGAGGTGAAAGTGGCTCCATTCGCCCCGGAGAGCAACCGCGACCGATGGCTCGTGCAGACAGGTGCCTCCATCGGAAATAAAGACTGGGGCTCCACACCCGATAACAACTCATCAAACGGAGGTATGGCCTACGAGACCATCCGCCGCACATTTTACGAGATGCAAACCCCCGAAGCCGTTGGGGCTTTCACTTGGGGCAACACTGAGAGCCATCTTTCAGTGCCTGGGAAAGCCTCTTTCGGAGCATGGAGAAAAGACACCGACTATGGATTTTGGAAAGTGATGGACTTCACCTTCATTTCCGGACATCCATACAATGAAGCTGACGTGGAGTCTGGCCGTCAAGTGGCTGTAATCACGGAGTCGCTTGCCCGCAAACTCTTCGACACAACCGACTGCGAAGGACGCGAATTTTCTATCGACCATGTACCATACCGCGTAAGCGGAGTCGTGCGCGATGTGACCAACCTGACATCTCATGCAGATGCCGACCTATGGGTACCGCTCACCTCCAACGGAACAGATAAATTCACCTGGTGCACCTACATGGGAGCGCTCAGCGCCATCATTGTCGCTCCCAGCAAAGCCGACATTCCAGCTGTACGCGAGGAATACAACAAGGTGTGGGATAAATTCGAGTCAGAGGTGGGAGAAGCCGGATGGGAATTCTACCGCCGTGAGCGTCCCTACGATCAGTTTACTGCGGTCAATACCCGCGGAGCAAACATGGAGCCGGACACAGAAGGAGTGAAAAGACACAATCTGCTTGTCTATACCATTCTTCTGCTGATTCCAGCCATCAACCTCAGCAGTATGACCCAGAGCCGTCTGCGCCACCGCCGCGAGGAAATCGGAGTGCGCCGGGCTTTCGGAGCCACGCGATTTGCCATCATGAGTGAAATCTTTATCGAAAGCCTCATAATCACCATCATCGCAGGAATTATCGGATTGCTGCTCAGCGTTGCCTTCATCTTCTTAGGAGGCAAGAGCGTCTTGGCCGGTGGTGCTGATGTGACAGGGCTTAGATTGGGAATGGTGCTCAACTTCAGTGTATTCGGAATCGCACTTCTCTTCTGCTTCCTGATGAACCTCATCTCAGCTACCGTGCCCTCCTGGCAAGCTTCAAGAACCAACATCGTCAACTCCCTTACGGGGGATAAAAAGTAACTACCGACATGAAACGCAAATTATTGACCCAAATGCGTGCCGAATGGCGCGCCAACTTATGGATGGCTGTCGAGCTCCTGCTCGTATCGGTGGTGCTCTTTTTCCTCGCTGACAAGATATACTCAGTGATAGCCACACTCAACGAACCTCTCGGATTCAATACTGAGCACTGCTATATATTGAAGGTAAGGGAATTGACTGAAGCAGCCCCGGAGTTCAAGGCTTACGAAGCGAGGGAAGACAGATATAAGGATCTTTTGACTCTCAAGGAGCGGGTCTTGGCACGCCCTGAGGTGGCAGCGGCGACTTTAAGCTCCAATGCCCACCCTTATAATCCTAACAATTCGTCGCATCAGCTCGATATCGACACGTTCAGCATGGCAGACGCCCCGATGCTCATTCGCCGGGTAGATCCGGATTTTTTCAAGGTGTTCAAAATTGAGGGCGCCAATGGAGAGACCGCAGAGCAACTCGGGGAAATACTGCTGAAAGAAAGGATTATCCCAAGCGACAATGCACTGCTGCGCAAAGCTGGCATAAGAAGTCTGAAAGAGCTGTATGGCAAGCAGATGGTGCTTGGCGGACAAGACACCCTTACTTTGCGGGCCTCATTCAAACCGATGAAGTATAGCGATTACGGCACCATACACGGCTGGGCAGGCGCCTCAATGTTCGAACGATTCAACGGCCACTTCCTTGACTTTATGGAAGGCATATCTGTCAGAGTGAATGACAATATGGACAAGGACTTTATGGAAAAGCTTATGGGCGATGCCGACAAGGAACTGAGAGTCGGCAACTGGTATGTGGCCTCAGTGGAATCTTTTGATTCCATAAAAGAGGATTTCAACCGGGATGAAAAAGCCAGCGTCAGAAATGTCATCATCTGCGCAGTGTTCCTGCTCGTCAATATCTTCTTGGGCATCTTAGGCACATTCTGGTTCCGCACCCAGCAGCGCAACCGCGAGATAGCGCTCCGCATGGTGAGCGGCGCGACCCGTGGCGATATCTTCCGCCGCATAGTCGGAGAGGGAGAGGTGCTCCTTCTGCTCGTCACTCCCCTGGCCATCGTCATCGACTATCTGCTTACCATCTATGAGTTCACATCATGGTATGACGGTTATTTCCAACCGATGCATTTCTGCGTCAGCGTCTTGGCTGCTTGGATATTGATGGCCTTGATGATAGCCATCGGCATCTACTTCCCGGCGCGCCGCGCCATGGCAGTCTCCCCAGCCGCCGCCATGAAATCCGAATAATTAAAGTCTTGCTTCGCTTGACTTGAAGGTTATTAGGTTATAAGGTTATGAGGTTATGAGGTTATGAGGTTATGAGGGAGCATCTTTTAACTTCACAGCTCGGAGAGCTGTCTTTGTGTCGAAACCCCAGGCTTCAGCCTGGGGGCAGGCTAAAGGCTCAGTAACCTCGGAGAGGCGATTTGTGATATTCATTGAATTATATAGGATTATAATGAAAACGAGATTAAATATTAAGTATATTGGGATCGCCGCGGCAGCCCTTATGGCATTTATCGCCATGGGGCTGCCCACCCAGGCGAGAATCATCACTCTCGACGAGGCAGTATTGACAGCCCGCGCCCGGAGCGTCGACGCCGCGGTAGCCCTCAACCAGCTGCGCA
>CAZIAX010000191.1:0-4674 GCA_964537745.1 uncultured Sangeribacter sp. | reverse complement strand
TTAGCAAATTTTGTCTAATGACACCTATCCAATACGTAACATTTACATCAATATTCGTAATAAACCCCAAATTCTCAATTCTAAATTCAAAATTCTCAATTAATTTTACTAAATTTGCAATCTAAAAAACCTATCAACCCAAAATCATGAAATTGCTCACTAAAATAGCATCGGCAGCTCTTGCTCTGGCAGCAATCTCTGCTTCGGCTGCTAACCCAATATTATATTTCGACCGACCGGCGGATTTTTTTGAGGAGACTTTCGTAATCGGCAACGGAACTCAAGGTGGAATCATATATGGAAATCCTTCTCGCGAACGAATCTCACTCAACGACATCACCTTCTGGACAGGCGAACCTGACACAGCAGTCTATACCCCAGGAGCCTACAAGACAATCCCTGAGATAAGGGCTGCCCTCGATGCAGGCGACTACCAACTTGCTCAAGAGTTGCAGAAAAAAGTGCAGGGACACTATACCAACAACTACCAGCCCATCGGCAACCTCTTTATTGACTTTGCCGACAAAACTGAGGCATCTAACTACTCGCGAAAACTGAATATCTCAGACGCTACTGCTAAAGTCTCATACACTAAAGGCGACAACGAGATTACTACAGAATACATAGCCTCCGCTCCAGACAGCATCATCGCTATCCGTATTTCGGCTGAGCAGCCTATCGACTTCACTCTCTCTTTCGAATCCCCTATAAAGAAAGTCGAAGTAAACTCAACGGCAAACGGAATCATAGCGGAAGGGAGCGCGTCATATTCATCCCTTCCAAGCTATGTGGATATGCCTGCCGACCAAAAACTTCTTTACGACGATGCCCGAGGCATACGGTTTCGCACTGATATCCGCGCTATAGCTCCAGGAGCAACCATAATTCCAGACGACAACGGCTCTCTTTCCGTAAAAAATGCTGTTCAGACATTGATTATCGTAGCTATAGCTACTAATTTCAACGGTTCTGACAAGAATCCGGCTACACTTGGCACTGACTATAAAGCCATAGCATCCCGCAAAGCCGACAATGCTTCTCAAAAGTCGTTTGACCAATTACTCAAAAACCATATCTCTGATTATTCGAGTCTTTTCTCCCGAGTAAACATAAACCTTGGCGAGTCGGATGCAGCTCTCAATGAGATGCCTACTGACATACGGCTCAAAAACTATTACGACAACACTGCCTACGACCCTGACCTCGAGGAGCTTTACTTCAACTATGGCCGCTATCTACTGATCAGCAGTTCTCGCACTCCTCGCGTACCTGCTAACCTTCAGGGACTCTGGAACGAGTACCTTCTTCCACCATGGAGCTCAAACTACACGACCAATATTAACGTGGAGGAAAACTACTGGCCCGCTGAGGTGACCAACCTCAGCGAACTCCATATGCCACTCCTCTCTTTTATAAAGCAACTTCCGGTCACTGGTAAGGATACAGCCCGGGAATATTACGGCGTAGACCGAGGTTGGTGTCTCGGACATAATTCCGACATCTGGGCCATCACCAACCCTGTCGGTCTCAATTCCGGCGACCCTCAATGGGCAAACTGGAATATGGGCGGAGCATGGATTGCCTCACATATTTGGGAACATTATCTCTTCACCCGCGATATCGATTTCCTACGGGAATACTATCCCACGTTGAAAGGGGCTGCTGAGTTTTGCCTTGATTGGATGATTGAAGACAAGGATGGCAATCTAATCACGTCGCCCTCCACTTCTCCGGAAAACAACTTTATTGCACCCGACGGCAAACCCGCCGCTACATCTGCCGGTGCTTTCGCCGACCTGGCCATGATACGCCAATGCCTCGCTGACACTCGAGAGGCAGCCAAGGTGCTCAACGAGGATGCCGAGCTTGTAAAGGAAATAGACACAGCTCTCTCTAAAATCGCTCCTTATAAGATAGGACAGGCCGGACAACTTCAGGAATGGGCCATCGATTTCAAGGAGCAAGACCCTCAGCATCGCCATCAATCACATCTCTATGGCCTATACCCTGGCCATCACATCTCGCTTTCTGAGACTCCGGAGCTCGCTAAAGCAGCGGCAAAATCTCTTGAGATCAAGGGAGACAACACCACCGGTTGGAGCACGGGCTGGAGAGTCAACCTCTTGGCGCGTCTGGCCGACGCCGACAAGGCATATGCAATGTATCGCCGTCTGCTGAAATATGTAAGCCCTGACAAATATAAGGGTCCTGACAAGCGCAAGGGGGGTGGCACCTACCCAAACCTTCTCGATGCACACTCTCCCTTCCAGATTGATGGCAATTTCGGTGGCACTGCCGGAGTGGCAGAGATGATACTGCAGTCTACACCCGAATCAATCACGCTCCTCCCTGCTCTGCCGGAGCAATGGAAAGACGGGGCTATCTCCGGTCTGCGCACTCGCTGTGGCGCTACAGTTGATGCCACGTGGAAAGATGGCAAAGTGTCAGCTCTTACACTTACTCCTATAGCGGATGCAGAAATCAAGGTCTTTGTCAATAATGAGGCTATTCCTGTAAGTCTGAAGGCTGGCACGAGAAGTTTTTTGGAATTTTAACACCTCTTACTTCAAAAAAATTCACTTTTCTTTAATATTCTCAAGAAATTTTATTAACTTTGCAAAAGATGCAGGTAAAAGCCTTACTACACCTGTCAACTTAACCTATAAGACTAACGTAAACTCATCAGAAACACCATGAAAAGATTTGCCTTTAAAATGTTTCTTAAGCCCGGTTTCGAAGCCGAGTACGAAAAACGCCATGCTCAGCTCTGGCCGGAACTCAAAAAGCAAATAGCCGACTCCGGAGTGAGAAACTATTCTATATATTGGGACAAAGATACCAACATCCTTTTCGGTTATCAGGAAGTAATCGGCGATTCCAATTCTCAGGATGCCGAGGCTGCCGATGAAATCACCCGCAAATGGTGGGACTACATGGCCGACATCATGGAGGTCAATCCCGACAATTCTCCTGTGACTGTTCCTATCAAAGAAGTGTTCCATCTTGACTGATACCGGAGAAAATGACTAAGACATATCACCTCGCCGTTGACCTCGGCGCTACATCCGGTCGCACAATACTTGCTTCTTTCGACGGAGAAAAAGTCGAAATGCAGGAAATAGCACGCTACCATTATCCTATGCTCCCTATCGGTGAGCACCAATACTGGAACCTTCCGCTCATCTATCAGCACATCCTCGAGTCGATGAAGAAATGTGCAGGTATTCTCGCAGAAATGCCAGAAAAGCCCACACTCAAAAGCATCGGTATCGACACTTGGGGTTGCGATGTTGCTTACTTCCTCAAAGATGGAAGCATCGCAAGCCTTCCTTATTGCTACCGTGACACCCATACTGTCGGAGCTGTAGAGCGTTTCTGCAAAGAGATGCCTAAGGAGGAAGTGTATGCTAAGACCGGAATCCAGTTTATGGACTTCAATACTCTCTTCCAACTCGACACAATCCACCGCAATAATCCTGAGGTGCTCGAGAATGCCGACAAAATCCTCTTCATCCCCGATGCACTCTCATATATGTTCACCGGAAAGGCTGTCACAGAGCGCACAGTAGCCTCAACTTCCCAGATTCTTAACCCGAATACCGGTGAACTCGATGAGGTGCTTCTTGCAAAGGTGGGCCTTTCACGCGATAAATTCGGTCCGATGATCGAGCCGGGTGAAGAAATCGGAACTCTTATCCCGCGTCTGGCAAAACTCACTGGTCTTGGGGAAGTTCCGGTGGTAGCCGTGGCTGGCCACGACACTGCTTCCGCTGTGGCCGCAGTGCCTACTCCCGACAAGGATTATGCTTACCTTAGCTGCGGCACTTGGTCGCTGCTGGGCATAGAAAATGAAGGCCCGATTATCACTGACAAGAGCCTTGAATATAATTTCACCAATGAAGGTGGAGTCGACGGCACCATCCGCGTGCTCAAGAACATCACTGGTCTCTGGCTCTTTGAGCGCTGCCGTGAGGAATTCAAGGATGCGCCATCCGATATCTCTGAGTTGGCTGCCCTCTATCTTGAAAGTGACTGCCCAAGCATCGTCAATCCTGACGACCCGTCGTTTGCCAACCCCGTAAGCATGACAAAGGCAATCGATGAATATTGCGAAAAGACCGGCCAACCTAAACCTGAGACTCCGGCAGACTACATCAGAGTGGTATATCGCAGCCTCGCTCATCGTTATGGCGAGATTACTGAGTGGCTCCGCGAGCTTTCTCCTGTAGAAATCAAGCGTCTGCACGTGATCGGTGGCGGCTCACGCAACAAACATCTCATGCAGATGGCAGCCGACAGCCTTGGCATCCCTGTAGTAGCTGGTCCTGCTGAATGTACCGCTCTTGGCAACGTCTTGATGCAGCTCCGCGCTTGCAAAGCTCTGTCTTCACTCAAAGAGATGCGCGACGTGGCCATCAACTCCACTGAGACCATCACCTACACTCCCCAAGCCTGAAAATCAACTCGTCAAAAAACTCCTCAATTTGACATTTTGTCAATTTGTCAATTCGACAAAAAAACTCCTCAATTTGTCAATTTGTCATCATGACCCAAAAAAAAGAAAAATAAAACCCAAAAACAACTAATAACTAATTAACCACATTATGAAAGAAGAACTCATCCAGAAGGCTTATGAAGTAGCCAAGGAAAGATATGCCGCTATCGGCGTCGACA
>CAZIAX010000190.1:0-4679 GCA_964537745.1 uncultured Sangeribacter sp. | reverse complement strand
ACCGGCCATCATTTTATAGTCGAGATGCAACGAAAACCATCCGAACTATTTGGAAAGAGAATGGTTTTCTATATATCATCTTGCGTATTCAGGCAAGGAGTCAAAGGTAAGACATACGACTTTAAACCAGTCTATCTGATTGTGATTACAGATTTTGATATGAAACCTTTGGAGCACCGTCTTGTCAATGAAGTGCTCTTGATGGAGAAAGACACTCATATTGTGTTTTCTAAGGACTTTAAGATTTATTTCCTTTCGCTGGCTCAAGTCAGCAAGAAATGAGAGAATTGCAAAACTGAATTGGAAAGAAGACTTTACTTAATAAAGAATATGGAAAATCTAAATAAAAATTCAAAACCCTATCTTTCGGGAGAATATGATGAGATGTTCGATGCTGCGGAGATTGCTTCAATGGCCGCTGAGGATATCGTTGCCTATAGAAACTCCATACTCGATGAGATGGAGAGAGCCTCAGAAATAAAATTTGCAAAAGAAGAAGGAATTCAGCTCGGGGAAGAAAAAGGGAAATTAGAAGTAGCCCGTAAGATGAAGAAATCCGGAGTGGAGATTGGCGACATTATGCTCTACACTGGTTTGTCAGAGGAGCAAATAGCAACTTTATAACCACGCCTCTGTACCGATACCCTGACTTTTCAATAATATAGCCAGAATTTCCTTCAGACACGCTATGACGTAAGCTGGAGCGTGCCCACTACTATACGCTTATATGCGGAGGAAGTGGATGCCGTAGTGGCGCCCGCAGACGTAGGTGGCGGCCGGGGAGCCGTCGTGGATGAGATTGTTGAGATAGAGGGGCTCGGAGTCTACTATCAAATTGCATGTGAAAGTGTCGCCTACACTCAGCTTTGTGCCCTCAGCCTTGATTATCTTAAACTTACCGGCTCCTATATATTTCACATCGCAGACTCTGGAGGGTTGCCAGGTCAACCTTACTATATCCCCCCATTTAAGCTCACGCAACACATCGATATGCTCCGACGCCACCATGCCGCTGTCTATGCCAGGCTTACTATTTTGCTGGAACTCCAACCAGCTTTTCCATCCTATATAGCGCGCCAGGACATCGAGGGTAGCCTGACGTGGAGTGACAGGCTCCGACAGATATCCCCATATACGCTTAAGTGTAGTTGCGCTGATAAGCATTCCCGTACGATCGAAAATGCTTTCCGATAGCTGAGTGAAACCCTTCGGAGACTTCACTTCGCTTCCAAACGACTCCTCTACCAGTCTACGTAAATTATCAATTGAATACACGGTTGAATATATGTTTAGTGGCCCATTCTTGATGTATATAAAGTTCCCCGTCAATAATCTCATACTTGATTTTAACGAAGGTTTCTTCAGGCAGTTTACTGCTCAATCCATCAATATACTTATTCATATACTCTCTTGACTTTGCTTGTGCTTCCTTATCAATATCAAAAGGTTTATACCCATTAGCGAGCAATTGCTCTATCCGTTTCTCATCATATTGGCTGTAAACAGCTCTCGAATGGTCAAGACACTTTTCCACTATAGTTTCGAGTTCCCGCTGCTTATTGAGCTCAGTCGATAGCTCAGTGACGTTTCCCTTGAGCATGCTTATCGTATCGGTCATTTCAGAAATCGTCTGAAGGTTTGCTTTTGCATTTGCCACCATCACTCCCACCGAATCTTGCATCACAGCCATTCTCTCTACAGATTCCTTATTTTCCTTCTTCAATGATAGGATCTCCATAATCATGGTGGCCAAAACCGCAGCGAGCACCAACACGAGACTGGCATTCCTGATTATTTTGTTCCGTTTGTTTTGGCGGTTTAAGGCTTCCTTAAGCTTCCCTGCATTCTCATATCTCTTGCCCGATGACGACAGGCATCTTCGGATAGCCCCTCTATATCCACAAGAGAGTTGCATGAGAATCATGCCTAAACTATAGACGTCATCACGAGTGTCGGCTTCATGACGAGTGTATGCTTCCGGCGCCATGTATCCTTCTGTGCCTGCGGCCGCTTTCAAATGGGCGTGGGAGTCGGTATCGGCCAGACCGAAATCGACAATCACCGCACTTCCACCGTTTTTGCGGATCATAATGTTTTCAGGTTTCAAGTCGCGATGCACCACACCTTCCTTGTGAAGATAATCCAAGGCTTCAATTATCTCATTTGCCAACCTTCGCCGGTCGCTGCGCTTCAACTTCCCTTCCTCCAGCACTTCAGCAAGAGTCTTCCCCTCTATCCACTCTGATATCATGCAAAGCCCTATGCCATCCACTTTCTCCAGACTTATGGCGGATGCTATGCCTGGATTATGGAGCTTGCTTTGGATATCAAATTCCTTTTTCAGACGCTGAAGAGCGACTGTGGAAATCTCTATGTCGGGTATTGACTTAAGAAACCACCTATGGCCATACCTCTCCCCCATGGCCGTGACACTCATGTCCGACTCCCGGATGATCTTTACTATTCTCATCTCAGGAGAGTCAGACGCAATCAAATCGGCTGTGCCGACAAAGCCGGAATCGCATTGCTCAGGAGGATTCATACTGCAAAATTAACAAAAAGGACTGATATGGACTAATAAAACTCTTTTTTTTGACATAATTTTGCGAGAAATAGTCCGCGCTATAGTGCTTATGTCGGATAAATTCACTATATTTGCAGTGTGGAAGCACATTGCTTCTGCCGACATAAAGGAGAGCTTCTCAACTGAGCCCATCAGAGAATCTGGAAAATTCATCTATTAAGGTGCTGAAGTTGAATAAGTTGCACTCTGCATATTTTGTGTCTGTCCTTCAATGGGCAGACCTTTGATATATGGGCGTGGACTATTCTTTTTCTTGACCTTAATGGGTATTCCAGAACCTTCTGATGGCAAGAAACAAGTCTGTCTGCCGCCCTTTTTTGTACACTTTCGGGAAATGGACTAAAAAGGACCAATTTAGACGGATTGCGGGAGCTACCTTTGCAACATGAAACAGACGATGCACATAGGAGCTCAAATAAAGAAGGTTTTCGAAGCAATGCCACGGCAATACACCATCGGATGGTTTGCCGGGCAAATACATTGCGACCGCCGCAATGTCTACTATATCTTTGAGCGCTCCACAATCGACATCGACCAATTAGCTAAAATCTCCGAAATACTCAACCACAACTTCTTTCGCGACCTTGCCGACGAATTCGATCTCAACCACTGACTTGCATTAATTCCTTCAATGAGATGGGAGCCGGGGAGGGTATTAGTCCGGCACGATGGGCAGCCATTCCCAGGATTTCTTCAGGAGTGTGATGGGCACGCAGATATTCCATAGAGAGGGAGTGGTCACGCTTCGAGAGGCGGATACCTGCTTCGTTGCAAACGAGTGGCACATGCGCGAATTCCGGCGGCTCATAGCCAAGAAGACGATAGAGATAGATCTGCTGGGCTGCAGAAAGAAGGAGATCGTCGCCTCGAAGCACCTCAGTCACTCCCATCAATGCATCATCCACTACAACAGCCAACTGATAGGCCCACGCGCCGTCGCCGCGACGCACGATGAAGTCGCCGCAATGACGCGCAAGATTGACTGTCTGCTCCCCCTTTATCCTATCTATAAAGGTGATGTCCTCGTCGGGAACGGTCAATCGTACTGCCGCACGAGGCTTATCTATATAATGAGAAGGAATGATGGCAGGGCGGCACGTACCCTTGTACACCACTCTCCCATCCGACTCGTGAGGAGCCTGAGTGGCGAGTATGTCGGCACGGGTGCAGGTGCAAGGATAGCAAAGACCTGTGGCCTTCAGTCGTTCGAGGGCTTCCTCATATAGATGATGCCGCTGGCTCTGCACATATGGTCCGTTAGGGCCAATGCCATCCAGTCCACCTTCATCCCAATCGAGTCCAAGCCAATGAAGGTCGTCTTCTATCATGCGGGCATGCTCTATTTTAGAGCGTTGAGGGTCGAGATCCTCTATTCGGAGGATCCATTTTCCACCGCGCGACTTGACCGAGAGCCAAGAGAGCAAGGCAGTATAGATATTTCCAAGATGCATTCGCCCTGACGGGGAGGGTGCGAAGCGGCCTTTCAATGATGAATTATTAATGATAAATGATAATTTTTTAGAGTATAACTTAAATGTTAGGGTGCTCAGTTAAGGGTACCATTATTGTTGAGGTAACTCCTCAGCTCGGAGAGCTGTTATTGTGACGAAACCCCAGGCTTCAGCCTGGGGCAAAGATCAAGATCTCAGTAGCCTCGGAGAGGCTATTTGTGGTAGCGTCTTGACCTAAGACTTGGAACATCAAACTGAACACCCTACTTAAAAGTAGAACGGAGAGGGAGTATTAAAAATTGTAAAATTTTTTGGCGGTTTAAACCTTTGGGGGTGGAGATTGTTCTAATAGTATAAAGTAAGAAATTAGTTTCATGATGTTAGGTTAGTAAAATGTATTATGGAAAACACTTAACGGCATCCATTTGTGAAAATGGATGTCGTTTTCTTTTTATCAAGCTCGCGGTCGCACGAGCCATGCGCCTTGCCTTTGCTAAAGAAGACTGAAGACTCAAGACTGAACACTAAAAATTTTGTGTGGATATTTGGTGATATGGGTAAAAAATAGTAATTTTGCAGTCATAACCAACTATTACAGAAAATTGGATACAGACCCTTTACCTGCACACAGTCCGCTGCTGGCC
>CAZIAX010000189.1:0-4759 GCA_964537745.1 uncultured Sangeribacter sp. | reverse complement strand
TCGATATCGTCGGCGTTGAGGCCTGCGATAGCAGAAGCGATAAGGGTCTCGGCGTTACCTGAGGAGAGGTCGTCGGAGTCGAGCTCAACGTTATCCTCAAGGATGACACCATCGACCACCCAGAGAGGCTTGTTGGTACCGTAGATAGAAGTAGCACCACGGACGCGAATCTTCGGAGCAGTACCGAAAGTACCAGACACGTTCTGCACGGACACGCCGGCAGCTCGACCTTCGAGCGAACGGGAGATATCGGCCACACCAGTAAGGTGGCTCTTCTCAGCGTCGATCTTGGTAGTAGAGCCTGTAAACATACGGCGGTCAGTAGTACCCATACCTGTCACAACGACCTCGCCAAGCTGCTGAGCGCTTGACTCGAGTTCGATTTTAAGGGGTGAAGTTGAAGCCTTGACCTCGGCAGTGCGATAGCCGACGTAAGAGACCTGGACAATAGATTTTTCATTAGGAGCGGTAATCTTGAAGTTACCGTCGATGTCAACGGCCACGGCGGTCTTAGGCTTACCCTTGATCATCACCGTAGCGCCGATAGCTGGTTCATCGGGTTCGTCCTTGAAAGTGACCGTACCCGTGACCACTATGTCGGCGTAGACACCAATAGCCATAAGGAGGCTAAGGGTCAGGAGAACTAATTTCTTTTTCATTTGCTCGTTCCGAAATGTGGTACTAAATTTGAGCCAAACAACCTAAGAATCAGGAAAGAATGGCAAATTAATGTATTATTAGTTGTTATCGTCTAAGCGTCCTCTACACCGATAAGGGCGCGTATAAAAGGCGCAGCCGGAGCATACGCGGAGATTTTATGTTGCAAAGATACAATTTTTTTTTCTAAATGGCTAATATTTTGGAATTTTTTTTAGTTAAAAAGGATTATTAATATGTTAAAAAGCATATATTTAAAAATATTTTAACAATACAAAATATCATTAAGCAAGTGGGAAGTATGGAATCAAAGAGAAATACCATTCAGAGGATAAAATTCACATATAAGAAAGGCCGAAACAGCGTCAAAATGCTACAAACGTCAAAAAAATATAAAAAAAGGCTCCAGAAGTAACTTCCGGAGCCTTTATGGTGGGATGAAGTGTAAGCTTACTTGAAGATCTTCTTAGTTGCCTTGTCGCCCTGACGGCAGATGACGATCTGGCCAGCTGCAGGGTTGGCAACCTCAACACCCTGGAGGTTGAAGTACTTCACAGGAGCATTCTCCACTTCGATGTCAGAGACAGCACTACCCTCGGAAGGAAGAGTAATCTTAGTAACTACGTAAGGGTTGCCTGTCCAAGAATAAGCATTCGCGCAAGAGATATCGTTATCAAACACGCTTGCATTTACAGTCAGGACATTATCTTTGAATGTATCAAACTCCTGACCTTTCTCCTCCATGAAGTCAATTACCATAGACATATATTCAGGATCCCAATCAGAACCAAATCCGTAAATCTGCCAGCCCAACATACCGAAATTGCAGAATTCACCCAATGAATTACCAAAACCAGCATAATAACCAGCCTTGACAATCACGTGGTCTGGGTCGGTGATATCAAACACGATCTGGCCGTTGTAGGCAGATTCGTTGAATTCGGCGATAGGGCAATCAGCTGAGCGGTAAGGACGCCAAACGCGATAAAGGTTTTCGTTGTAAACACTCTTCTCAAGATCAGCTGTGAAGGGGAAATTAACCGGATCGATGAAATCTTCTGCTCCATAAGCAGGGAGAATCCAAGCATCTTCGATAGTACAAGGACCTACGTATTCCCACATTCCTTCCTGAACCTCATCGAATGGCGCTACAAACACGTTTGCATAAGTCATAATCCAAAATCCCATGTTTTCGGCCTCAGGGTCGCCAAGAGCCCAGACATCCAAAGTCGGGAATACGTATTTATCGCCATCGAAATAACCTTCAGAAGCTGCAACATCTGAGGCACCGTCAACAACACTATTGCCATCAACATTTTTCAGATAAAAGTAAGTAGCGAAACCGTCATAGTCATCACCGATATACTGCTTATTGGGAATGCTGAGGACACCTGTCTCATAGTTGAGGTTGCCGAGAACCTTGAAGTCTTCGCCTTCAACCCAACCTGTAATCTCCACAAGGCCTGTTGCTTCGTCGGTAAGCTCCACTACCAATGTCTCAGGTGTGCGAGCACTCATAAGGTTTTGATTAGACCAATCGTAAGTGCCAGTCACTTTGTCGGGATTTACCTGAATCTTCTTAGCAACCTTTGCTTTGGGAGCGACAGTGTCGGCAAACTTAGCGACCTTAGCGTTCTCAATCTTCTGATTTGCTTCGTTGTTTAAGGCCATACTTGCAGGAAGAGTTTTTCCTGCGAAACCTGTACCGGCTGCGAGGAGCACGGCAAGGGATAGGACGGAGAATTTTGTCATAAAATTTCCTTTTTAATAATTAATAAAATACGATAAGACAAAACATGATACACTTGAAACCGAGCGAACATATCATGCCACAGATTATATATTTGGCAAAATTAATTAATTTATTTTAAATTTGCAACAAAAACCATAATAATTTTGCGAGTCAGCTTAATCGTAGGTTAAAAGCAGACTGGGGACTATACTATAAAAGCATCATACCAAGGATGATATGATGCTTTATTACAGTTATTAATGTCAGCTGGAGGCTGGAGGTATCAACGGACGAGTACCTTGTAAGAGCGGCCGGCATAGACCACGATGTAGACGCCTGCAGCGAGGCCATCCTTGCGAAGGCTCTTGCCCGACATGTCGAACACCTGAGCTCCATCGGGAGCTATGACGCAACCTGCGCCTCCTGAAATTTCCACAGAATCTTCCCCGATACCTTCAACCGCGGAATTGTCGAGTTCCAATTGCGAGGGTTTGAAAGTGATGATATTGGAGTTTTTGGTAGACACCATACCGTTGGCCACACAAGTCACAAATGCCTCCATGTTGAGTTTCCAGTATGTGCTGGAGAGATCAGTCACCCAGACAGAAGTCTCATTTCCGACATTCTTGGCATCAAAGTCGCCGATGATACGGCCAGTGGTCGGGAGGCGGACGGTAACCAGATAATGGTCGACACCCTCAACCGGATCCCAAGTAAGTTTAAAAGCACGTGAACCATCTATCGCAGCCACGGGAGTATCGTGAAGTAAGGTAGCCACATCAGTAGGAGCAACCATGTTATAGTCGAAAGAGGCTGTATGAGAAGCCTTATCGTAGGCTATATCTGTGACGCAAGGAGAGTTCCAATAGGAGTATTCCTTTGAAGGAATGAGTTCAGCATCAGCACCGGCATAAATGACACCATTGGAAAAAATCGGATTCTTCTTATTCTTTCCGTAAATGACCTCGACATTTGCGCCATTTTTAGAATTGACACTGTTGTTGAGCCAAGTGTTCTTGTTATAATTGATGCGCCAGATCATCAGGCCCGATGAAGGGAAGCAAGAATCCCACTCGGTATTCTCTCTCGACTCAATGACGAAATATTCTGGATAAAAAGAAGTTTTGTCAGCGGTCCTTGGTATGCGGATACGCACAGCAGTGGGGGCAGCGTCATTTCCGAGTGCTTTGATATCGTAGTGAGAAGCATCTTCAGCGTCGGTAAATTCGAGCCAGCGGCACACCCATTGCTCATAAGCAGACATCAAGGGGGGTCGGCAACCCTCAAAGTTATATGAACCTTGGTCCATTACATCCCATTCGCCCGGGGTGACGACCTGGCCTGAATATTCAACATCATAGAGGTCGGGCAAACCAAGCACGTGGCCATATTCATGCACGAATGTACCGATACCATCCACCCATGGAGTTGATCCATCTTTCCAAGGCTGCTTGTTGTTGGTAGGATTCCATCCCTTAAGCTCATTTGCACACGCGTATGGTCCGACTTTCTTACCATCTAAAGTCAGGTTGCCTGAACCCAAGTAACGATAGTCGTATTGATGAGGCCAAATGGTTTCAGTATCGGAGTCAGCGCTTCCATAGCCTGCATAGTAGAAGAATATAGTATCCACTACCCCATCCTCATCCAGGTCATAGTCGGCTAAATTTATCTCACCTTTTGCGTGAAGTTCTGTTACCGACTCTTTGATGAGGAGAGACATCGACGAATTACCCATGTCCTTGAAATAAGCGGCCTTCTCACTGACCTTTATTGGGCCTACAACGTCAAACTGAGGTTGATACTTACCGCTGGAAGTAGCGATGTAGTAGTCGAGTGCAGACCCTACACCACCATAGTCGGAGAAACCGGGCTCGTTGAGCTGGCGGGTGAAGTAATCCTTGGGATTTGGAACAGTGAACTCCACATCTTGGAACTCGATGAGCACCACGAGTGAGCGGTTGCCTTTCCCAATTGTAGGATAGTTAGAGCGTCCACCGCTGTCAAGGGTCGCCATCTTCTTCATAGATGAGACCTCTGTCTGAGCTTGAATTGGGAAAGCGGCCATAGCCTCTTCAGAGAGCATGGCGACATTTTCACGATTGAAAGCTATAGGAGATCCGTTGCGCACCATGTCGGAGACAAAGCCTCGGGAGTCGCGCTCGAGGATACGAGTGCAGTCAGCATCGGTCATGAAATGGAAAAACTCGTCGCCGTGCATGCGGACGGTGACTTCAGAACCGTCAGGGTTGGTCAGGACTCTTGGCCGAGGGTCGGCTGGAACGGCTGCCATGATGCCCGGGAGAGAGAGGGCGAGGGCGGCCAGGATATGCTTAAAGTTTAACATAGGTTACGATTAGTTCAAATAGT
>CAZIAX010000188.1:0-4773 GCA_964537745.1 uncultured Sangeribacter sp. | reverse complement strand
GGTTATAGGGTTATAGGGTTATAAGGTTATAGGGTTATAAGGTTATAGGGTTATAGGGTTATGGGGGATTCCTTTAAAAAAAATTGACATCTTAAAAGGAATTTTGAAATTGTTAAAACTCTAAAGCGGTTTACGCGTTTATATAGTGTAAAGCGATGAAATAATTAAATTAAATCATAAAAATAAACACACAAAACACATAGCCATGGAAGAAAAAATCAAAATATTGCTCTGTGAAGATGACGAGAACCTCGGTATGCTTCTAAGAGAATTCCTTCAGGCAAAAGGATTTAACGCCGATCTTTTTCCTGACGGAGAGAAGGGATATAAGGCATTCCTGAAAGGGAAATATGACCTGTGCGTGCTCGATGTGATGATGCCTAAGAAAGATGGTTTTACCCTCGCCCAGGAAATCCGCAACGTCAATGGGGAGGTGCCAATCATCTTCCTCACGGCCAAGAACCTGAAAGATGATATCCTGGAGGGCTTCAAGATTGGTGCGGATGACTACATCACCAAACCTTTCTCCATGGAGGAGCTCGTGGTGCGTATCGATGCCATCCTGCGCCGCGTGAAAGGAAAGAAAGACCGCGAGGTGACTCTCTTCCGCATCGGCAAGTTTACGTTTGACACCCAGAAGCAGGTGCTTGTGTCGGCCGACTCCACCCAGAAGCTCACCACCAAGGAGTCTGAGCTTCTCGCACTGCTCTGCTCACACGTCAACGACATACTGGAGCGCAACTACGCACTTAAGACCATCTGGGTAGACGACAACTACTTCAATGCCCGCTCGATGGACGTCTATATCACAAAGCTGCGTAAGCTGCTGAAGGGAGACCCATCGATCGAGATCATCAACATCCACGGTAAGGGCTACAAGCTGATTGCTCCGGTGCCTGAGGAGGATTGAAGTTGTAAGAATTAAAGTTGTAAGATTTAAGTTGTAAGATTTAAGTTGTAGAGACCACCGGTAATGAAACTGCTTTATAGAATCTACCAATGGGTGATAGCCGCCCCCATCTTCGTGATAGTCACCTTCATCACCGCCATCATCACAGTGATCGGGAGCACGATAGGGAAATCTGAATTCTGGGGATACTGGCCAGCCCACTATTGGAGCCGTTTCTGCTGCGCAATCGCCCTTGTCAGAGTGAAGGTCGTAGGACGTGAGAACATCGACAAGAAGACCTCATACGTATTTACGGCCAACCATCAGGGAGCATTCGACATATGGTCGATCTACGGCTATCTCAACCACAACTTCATCTGGATGATGAAGAAGGAGCTTGAGTCTATCTTCATGGTGGGATGGGCTTGTAAGAAAGCCGGCCACGTCTATGTCGACGACCAGAACATAGCCAACATCCGCCACACCATCGCTGAGGCAGAGCAAAAACTGAAAGGTGGACGCTCCATGGTGATATTCCCGGAGGGGAGTCGCACATGGGACGGCAAGATGATACCTTTCAAGCGTGGCGCCTTCATGCTGGCGGCGGAGTTCCGCCTCCCCGTAGTGCCTATCACCATCGACGGCAGCTACAAGGCAATGCCAAGATACTCCTACAACATCTGTCCGACTACAATCACCCTGACCATCCACCCCCCTATCATGCCGGGCGAGAAGGGATTTAACACAAAGAAACTGATGGCAGAGTGCCGCGAGGCAATCGAGTCGGCCCTGCCAGATGAAGACAAAGGGGTAAGTAGAGGGTTATGAGGTTATGAGGTTATGGGGTTATGAGGTTATGGGGTTATTGAGATGCTTCTTAATATTATATTTAATACTTAAAAATTCATTCCATGTTACAATATGTGACTGACGCTGCCGCCAAGCGCAGCGTCGAAGACCAGATAAAAGAAGTGCTCGGAGCCGGAGGCAACTGGATAACAATCGACCCAGCCGGCATGAGCGACGACGAGGTGCGAGCCCTCGTAGAGAAAATAATGCCGGCTTGCCTTGAAAAGCAGGCATTTCTGCTCATCAAAGACAAGACCGACCTTGCAAAGGCCACCAATGTAGGCGGAGTCGTGCTAAGCCAGGGCACTGACACCCCCTCCCACGCTCGCATGGAGCTCGGAGCTGCAGCCGTCATAGGCGTGGAAGTCACTTCCACACAGGATATCGACCGGCTTATTGGCCTTGACGTAGACTACGTAGTGATGCCCTTCAAGAGTCTCGGACTCGAAGGAGTCAAAGGTCTCTGCCAATATATGGAAGAGAAGGAGATGGAACTACCCCGAGTGGCAGGAATCGGCGTGGCCTACGACGACATCGCCCCACTGATGGAGGCCGGATGCAACGGAGTGGCAATGAGCGAGGCCTTGGCAGATGCCGACGATATCGCCAGCGAGACCAAGAAAGCAATCGCACTCCTGAAAGTCTACGAAGAAAAAGAGCAGAAGAAGTTGGAGTCTTGAGTCTTCAGTCTTCAGTCTTGAGTCTTCAGTCTTCAGTCTTTAGAAAGTTTAATCCTTAACTCTTAGAAATTATGATCACACAACCCAAACTCCCCTATTCTCCCGACGCCCTGGCTCCTTACATATCGGAAAGGACAGTCAGCATACATTTCGGGAAGCATACTAAAGCTTATTTTGACACTACCAACCAGCTCATCAAGGGAACAGAATATGAAGACATGCCCCTTGACGAGATAGTAGTCAAGAGTGACGGCAAACTTTTCAACAACGCCTCTCAGGCGTGGAATCATATCTTCTACTTCTTCACCTTCGACCCAGAAGGGCGCCACGAGCCGGAAGGGGCATTCCGCAAGAAGATAGACGAGACTTTCGGAAGCATGGATAAGCTTAAAGAGACCATGAACGAGGCAGGAAAGACTCTTTTTGGTTCTGGTTGGGTATGGCTCTCAGCCGACGCCGATGGAAAACTCATCATCACTCAAGGGCACAATGCCGAGTCCCCTCTTAAGGATGGTCTCACCCCACTGCTGTGCATCGACGTATGGGAACATGCCTACTACCTCGACTATGAAAACCGCCGTCCCGACTATCTCGAGGCTCAATGGAACATCATAGACTGGAAGATCGTAGGCCAGCGCTACGACAATATCTTCGAGGGATTTTAATTTAAGTTTCGCGAGCTCAACTTAAGGTTTATAGGTTTATGGGCTTATGGGCTTATAGAGCTTAACTTTGGGCATGAAAGATGAAATTTAAAAAACTTTTGGCTTAATAATTGTTATAATTAGGGAGAGTATCGCCACCTTCGGATGGCAATACCCCCTAATTTTTATATAAACAACTATTAATAAGAATGATAAGAGACATAGCAGTATCAGCCATACAAGACAAGAAAGGGCGCGACATCACGATTCTTGACCTATCGCAGGTAGACGGCGCTCCCACAGGCCAATTTATCATCTGCACCGGGAAATCCACTACCCAGGTGAGCGCAATCGCTGACAGCGTCAGGGAGGAAATCCAGAAACAGGCGGGCGAGAAACCAATCAACTACGACGGCTACCGCAACAGCCAGTGGATAGTGATCGACTACGGCGACACGATGATACACGTTTTTCTTCCGGAGACCCGCGCATTCTATCGCCTTGAAGAACTCTGGAACGACGCCGAAACCATCCAGGTGCCGGATCTTGATTGAATTGAGAATTTGGAATTGAGAATTGAGAATCAATTGATCAGTAAAGAAGATAGATATCTTATAATCACACTTCATTAGAAACGAAAAATGGGAATACTTCCAAATAAAAACGGCGGATCGAACAAAAGGCCTGTCTTCGGGATGTACTGGATGTACATCTTGATAGTGGCATGCCTGTTCGGCCTCTATTATTTTCAAGACAGCAGCCAGACCAAGAGCGTAGACTGGACTGAGTTTGAAACCGCCGCGAAGGGCGGCGAGATATCCAAAATCGAGGTGGTGCCGGAATCGGGCATTGCAATCGGTGTCCTGACCAAGGAAGGGGCTAAGAAGCAGAAGATGCACGACGATATACAAGGCCCAGACTCTGAGAAGCGCCTTAAGACCACCATACCGAGCACCAACAAGATTCAGGACAAGATCGACAGCTGGAACGAGCAACTCGTGGCAGAAGGTCGCCCTGAGATATCGGTGAAGTATGAAAAAGGGAGCGACCTCATGAAGATCTTCTGGTATTTCGGTCCGATTCTCATCATAGTCCTCTTCATGGTCTATATGCAAAGACGGATGACAGGGGGCTCCGGAGGGGGCGGCGGCATCTTCAATGTAGGAAAATCCAAAGCCCGCATCTTCGACAAAGACAATCGCACGGACGTGACCTTCAAGGACGTAGCCGGATTGGCGGAGGCAAAAGTCGAAATTGAGGAGATAGTGGAATTCCTGAAGAATCCACAACGCTACACCGAACTGGGAGCTAAAATCCCTAAAGGTGCACTTCTTGTAGGCCCTCCGGGTACTGGTAAGACACTTTTGGCCAAGGCTGTGGCCGGAGAAGCCGGGGTTCCCTTCCTCTCGCTCTCTGGTTCAGACTTCGTGGAGATGTTTGTAGGTGTCGGCGCAGCCAGAGTCCGTGACCTCTTCAAGCAGGCAAAAGACAAGGCTCCTTGTATCGTATTCATCGATGAGATTGATGCAGTAGGCCGGGCACGTGGCAAAAACCCCAACATGGGTAGCAACGACGAGCGTGAGAACACCCTCAACCAGATGCTAACCGAGATGGATGGCTTCGGCTCCAACAACGGAGTCATCGTGCTTGCGGCCACCAACCGCGCCGACATGCTCGACAAGGCCCTTCTTCGTCCAGGACGCTTCGACCG
>CAZIAX010000187.1:0-4778 GCA_964537745.1 uncultured Sangeribacter sp. | reverse complement strand
CGAAAGGGAAACAGGCTGATGACGCTCGGTGACTTCGCAGATGTGGAACTCACGTCAAAGACACCCACAGGATACTCAACCCACAATGGGAAAAGAGCCGTCACACTCGCCATCATCAAGCATTCAGAGGAAAGCATGGACCATCTGAAGAACGCCCTTCATTCCACGGTTGAGTATTTTTCCGAGCAGTATCCCGACATTGAGTTTGCCGAGACAAGAAGCCAGACTGAACTTCTTGATTTCACCATCTCCAACCTTGAGCAGAACCTAATTCTTGGTCTAATACTTGTCTTCATGGTCTGCATATTGTTTATGCACAGTGTACGATCATCGCTGATAATCGGACTCAGTATAATTGTCGGCGTAATACTCACATTCCTGCTCTTCTATCTTTTTCACGTATCGGTCAACATCATCTCTATGTCTGGTCTGATACTTGCTGTTGGAATGATGATCGATAACTCTGTTATAGTAACGGAGAATATAACGCAATACCGCCAACGAGGAGATGCGATTATGCCGGCATGTGTGAAAGGCACGAATGAGATGATCACACCGATGCTCTCGTCATCACTGACCACTGTCGCTGTCTTCGTCCCACTCATCTTCATGAGTGGAATAGCCGGGGCAATCTTCTCAGACCAAGCCTTCTCCATCACAGCCGGTCTTGCCGCAAGCTACATCGTCGGAATTACCCTGCTCCCGGTACTCTACTATATAATTGAGAATGGAGAATTGAGACTTGCTTCAGCTTGGGCGAAGCCAATTGATAATCATGACAAAATTGATAATGGAGAATTGTCAGTCGACTCAAAATTCTCAATTGGCTTCGCCCAAGCTAAAGCAAGTCTCAATTCTCAATTCTCAATTAAAAAAACAATTCTCAATTCTCCATTCTCAATTCTCAATTACTATGATCGTGGTATGGATTTCTGTTTTCGGCATAAATGGGTGCTGATATCTGCAACTTTGCTGATGGTGCCACTGTGCGTGATGTTGTTTTGGATTATGCCACAGCAGCGTATGCCCGACATTGACAGCAATGAGACTCTTGTTCGCATTGACTGGAATGAGAACATAAGCCTTGATGAGAACAGAAATCGTGTGGCAGCGATTGCAGATTCATCCGCAACCGCCACTTCCGCATACATCGGTCCGCAGGATTATCTGCTCTCCTCCGACATTGACCTAACGTCGGCTGAATCCGAGATATATTTCCAGACGGAACACCCTTCTGACATAGAACCGTTGCAACGCCGTATAAAAGATCTCATAAATACGAAATATCCTTCCGCAACCGTAAGTTTCTCAAAGACTGAGAATGTATTTGAGAAAATATTTTCAAGCAATGAGGCTAATATCGAGGCAAGGATACATTCTGCATCAAGTGGCAATTCCTCGGTTGCCCAAGATATGGTGACTCTGAAAGATAAATTGGAGTCGGCTACCGGATATGAGATATCTCCAATCCCATTGCGAAATCAGATTGATGTGCTTATCGACCGCGATCTTCTTGCTCTATACAACGTGGATTATTCCGAGGTGGAGAGGGTATTGCGCACTGCTTTCAAAGGAAATGAGGTGTCAACTTTGCGTTCATTTCAGGAATATACCCCGATTGAGATAGAAGGGAGGGAAAATGGAATATGGGAAGTGATAAGTTCTATATTTGTCAGAAGTCGTGCCGACAAAGCTGGCTACCGCACAGAGATCCCATTGCGTAATCTAATCAAAACGACGGAAAGCAAGGACCTTAAGACCATTGTTGCAGGAGTAGCAGGGGAATATGTACCTATGGAGTTTGATGCCGTTGGCAATGAACGAAATCTTATGGACAAAGTCTCTGAGACAGTCCGCAGCTTTGGCGAATATGAAGTGGATTTTGCTGGAAGCTTTTTCAGCAATTCGAAGATGATGAGGGAACTGATTGTGATACTTTTGGTGTCGGTGATGCTAATGTATTTCATACTTTGCGCCCAATTTGGAAGTTTCCTGCAGCCCCTGATTGTCTTGCTGGAGATTCCCGTCGATACAGCTTTCGCTTTGATCTCATTGATGATATTCGGGCAAAGCCTCAACCTCATGTCGGCTATCGGTATCATAGTGACCTGTGGTATTGTGGTCAACGACTCCATCCTCAAACTCGATGCCATCAATGAGCTGCGGAATGCCGGGATGCCGCTCCTGGAGGCAATACACACTGCGGGAAACCGACGGCTCCGTGCCATAATAATGACCTCGCTGACCACAATCTTCGCCATGCTTCCGGTGCTCTTCACCTCTGATATGGGTTCGGAACTGCAGCGGCCGCTCGCAATAGCCATGATAGGCTCTATGATTGTGGGGACTTTGGTGAGTATTTTTGTAATTCCCCTATTTTATTGGTTAATATACAGAAAAGATGAAAAGAATCAAGATTTATAAGTACAATAAGCCTAATAGGACCAATAAGACCAATATCCTTCGAATAAATTGCTTACTTTTGGCTTTTCTGCTCCCTGGTGTGATGTCGGCGGTTACACTGACCCTTGACCGCACCATCAGTCTTGCTAATGATTCATCTTTGATGGCTTTCCGATATCGGAATATGTATCAGGCTGGATATTGGCAATATGTCAGTTATAGGGCAGGGCGACTTCCGAGTCTGTCGCTGAGCCTTACGCCGGCATCTTACAATCGCTATATGACACAGCGTTACGATTCGGAACAGAACATCGATATATTCCGTCAGCAACAGATGTTCAGTGCATCAGCCGGACTGGAATTGCAGCAGAACTTCGACCTCTTGGGCGGTACGTTCTATCTCGACACAGACCTCGAATATATGCGCAACTATGGAGCAAACACCTACACGCAGTTTTCATCGGTGCCGGTCCGCATCGGCTACCGTCAGAACCTCATCGGCTTCAACTCCTTCAAGTGGGAGCGTAAGATAGAGCCTTTGCGCTATGAGAAGGCAAAGAAGGAACTGATCTACAATATGGAGGCTGTCAGTGAGCAGGCTGTGACTTATTTCTTCAATCTCGCGCTTGCTCAGGCTGAGTATCGCCTTGCTCAAGAGAATGTGACTTCGTGCGACACTCTTTATGTGATTGGTGAGCGAAGATTTAAGATTGCCGCCATTTCCAGAGCTGATCTTCTGACTCTTGAACTTGACCGTGTCAATGCACGAAACACATTGGAAAACACTCGCATTACCCTGAAAAGAGCCATGTTTTCATTAGCTTCATTCTTAGGGATGGACAAGAATGCCGATATAGAGGTGGAATTACCCGGAAAGCCAAGAGGTGCTGATATTTCTGCAGACTTGGCACTTGCTTATGCAAAGGAAAACAATCCAACCCTGCTTGAGCACAAGCAAAACATTCTTGAAGGAGAACGAGAAGTAAATAGAACGGTGGCGGAATCACGGTTTAATGCTTCTGTCAATGCATCAGTCGGTTTCAACCAAGTGTCTGACAAACTTGTAGGAGCCTACAATTCGCTGTTGCGGCAGGATCTTGTGAATGTTTCTATTTCAGTGCCTCTTGTAGATTGGGGCGTGAGGAAAGGGAGAGTGAATATGGCTAAAAATAATCTTGATGTGACTCGGATTGCGGCAGAGCAAGAGGAACTATCAATAGAGGAAGATATATTGATGACAGTGAGTGATTATGACGTGCGCAAGAATATGATTTCTTCTGCTTCTGAAGCTCTTGACCTTGCAGATATGGCGTATGCGCAGACTCAGCAACGCTTCATAATCGGAAAGGCTGACGTCAATGCCATGACTCTGGCTCTCAACCGACGCCAGGAGGCATCAAAGAATTATATCTCCGCACTCCAAAACTTCTGGCTAAGCCACTATAAGATACGCCGCTTGACACTCCATGACTTTGAGATGGATATGCCATTGGCTCGAGAGTTCGACCTAATGTAATTGAGAATTGAGACTTGCTTTAGCTTGAGCGAAGCTAATTTTGAATAATATCACTAAATTATGGAAATTTCCTGAGTTAAATAATGTAGTTAGCGCACTCCGTGCGCGTCATTAAGTGTCTTAAAGAATCTTTTTTTAGTGACATTCGAATTAAATGAGCAGATCTTTTTCGATAATAGTTATCTTTATCGCCTTGGCGATTGTGGGATGCGCGTTGTTGCCGCTGTTGCCGGTAAAGCTTGCGCCGTCGCAGACGTTGCCTTCTATCACAGTCAGTTACTCGATGCAGGGTGCTTCAGCCCGGACCATCGAGCAGGAGGTAACATCTCGCATAGAGTCGGTCTTGGCAAGGGTTGTCGGAGTGAAGTCCATCGACTCGAAATCCTCCAACGGCAGCGGTCGTGTGTCAGTGAGCCTTGACCGTCATGCCGATATGGACAATGTCCGTTTTGAGGTCTCTACCCTCGTAAGGCAAATCTGGGGTGACTTGCCGGAGGGTGTCAGTTATCCCAACATTTCGCTTCGTCAGGTTGACAAGGAGGGTTCTCGTCCCTTCATGACGCTGACTCTTAATGCACCGGCAAATCCGGCTGAAATATTGTCTTACGGAGAGGAAAACCTGAAACCGATATTGTCAAGGGTCAAGGGTGTTGGCAAGGTTGAACTGAGCGGTGCCCAACCGATGGAGTGGAAACTGCAATATGACATGGACCAACTATCCTCGTTGGGCATAACACCAAACGACATACGGAAAGCCATCAACGAACATTATCATTCTGAGTTCCTTGGTATTGCTCCGATGAGCAATGATGGCCCTAATGACAGCAAGGAGGAATGGATACGGTTGTCAATGAAATCC
>CAZIAX010000186.1:0-4787 GCA_964537745.1 uncultured Sangeribacter sp. | reverse complement strand
CTTTCTCATCATCAACAGTCTGGCGCTCCTTGTCGAGCTTAGCCTCCCACTTGGCTTTCATCTTCTCGAGTTCAGCCTTAAGGGAAGTCTCGCGGTCGCGCAGGTCTTTTGCCTTCGCGAAGTCCTGTTCGCTGGCTGCCTTCAGTTTCTCCTCAGTAGTGACAGCAATCTCATTTTCGAGAGCATCGAGTTCCTCTGGCACAATGATATTGCTGATGTGGACACGGCTGCCAGCCTCGTCGAGAGCGTCGAGTGCCTTGTCGGGGAAATTACGGTCAGAGACATAACGCTCAGTCAATTCTACGCAAGCCTTGAGGGCATCATCGGTGTAGATGACGTTATGGTGGTCTTCATACTTCGGTTTCACTTGCTTAAGGATCTCGAGAGTCTCCTCAGGGGTGGTAGGTTCGACTATCACCTTCTGGAAACGGCGTTCAAGGGCGCCATCCTTCTCGATGTTCTTTCTGTACTCGTCGAGTGTAGTCGCACCGATACACTGTATTTCGCCGCGAGCAAGTGCAGGCTTAAGCATGTTGGCCGCATCCATGGTGCCAGGTGCACCTCCGGCACCGACGATGGTGTGAATCTCATCGATGAAGAGGATGATATCCGGGTTCTTGGAAAGTTCGTCAAGTACAGCCTTGATTCGCTCCTCAAACTGTCCGCGGTATTTTGTTCCTGCTACCATACCAGCCATGTCAAGACCGATGACGCGCTTATTGAAAAGCACTCGTGACACCTTGCGCTGGTTGATGCGGAGAGCCAAACCCTCAACGATAGCTGACTTTCCTACGCCTGGTTCGCCAATTAGCACCGGATTGTTTTTTTTACGGCGTGAAAGAATTTGAGCAAGACGCTCGATCTCAACCTCACGACCTACAACCGGGTCAAGGCGACCTTCGGCAGCACTTTTTGTCATGTCATAGCCAAATTTGTCAAGAGCGGGAGTGTCGGATTTCTCTTTCCCCTTTGAGCTCTTGGATTTTGAGCTCGACTGAGCTGTAGTCTCGAACATTTCCTCATCATCCTCATCCATATCCGGGTCATCATCGTTATTATCCTTCTGCTGACCGAAAGGGAACGGAGGCATCTGGCCAGGGCCAATGGCCTGGATGGAAATGTCGAAATTGAGGTATTTGTCTTTGAATTCCTTGAGGAACTCGCTGTCCATCGAACGCTGGTCGTGGATGAGTGCCAAAAGGATGTGCTCTCCTCCGATCACCGAAGCGTGCATCTTGCGTGCCTCCGAAGTGGCGAGCTGGAGATGACGCACGGCTGGAAGGCTGATGCGGTATTGCTGCTCAAAGAGGGTGGTGGACTCTCCAGAGCTGACAATATCAGATATGTATTCCTCCACTTCCTTACGCATCTGGGGGATGGGGACGCGGAGTTGTTTCAGGATTTTCAGGGCGTAGCCGTTTTCATCGCGGAGGGCGGCGAGCACGAAGTGCTCGCTGACGATCACTTTCGAACCGAATTCCTGTGCGATGTTGTAGGCCTGCTCGAGAATGGGCCTGAATTGCTTTGAATAGTCGTTTTTCATTTATATTTTGTTATTCTTAGTCTTTTTTTTAGCCGGCTGGGAAGCCGGCATTCCATGCATATCAAACATCGTGCCAAAAAAAGTCTGAGGCAGGGAAAACGATTGCCGCCCCCTGCCTCGTGATATTTCTTACGATGAGATTACATCATGCCGGGCATACCGCCTGCTGGCATTGCAGGAGCGGGGTTGTCTTCCTTCTTGTCGGCGATCACGCATTCAGTGGTCAGGAACATACCGGCGATGCTGGCAGCATTCTCAAGAGCCACGCGGGTCACCTTGGCTGGGTCGATTACGCCAGTTGCGAAGAAGTTCTCGTAGCTGTCTGTGCGTGCATTGTAGCCAAAGTCGCCAGTGCCTTCCTTCACTTTCTGCACGATAACTGCACCTTCGAGACCAGCGTTTGCTACTATCTGGCGGAGAGGTTCCTCTATAGCGCGACGGATGATAGCGATACCTGTGGTCTCGTCGTTGTTGGCACCCTTGAGCTCGTCAAGAGCAGTTAGGCAACGGATGTAAGCCACACCACCGCCAGGGACGATACCTTCTGCTATAGCAGCACGGGTAGCGCTGAGTGCGTCGTCAACGCGGTCTTTTTTCTCCTTCATTTCAACCTCGGAGGGAGCACCGATGTAGAGCACAGCCACGCCGCCGGCGAGTTTTGCGAGACGCTCGTGGAGTTTCTCCTTGTCATAGTCAGAAGTAGTGGTCTCAATCTGAGCCTTGATCTGAGCTACGCGTGCGTCGATAGCCTCCTTGCTGCCGGCACCATTCACGATAGTAGTGTTGTCTTTGTTGACAGTCACCTTCTCAGCAGTTCCGAGGTCATTGACAGTAGCCTGCTTGAGCTGCATGCCCTTCACTTCGCTGATAACAGTGCCACCAGTGAGGACAGCGATATCCTCGAGCATTTCCTTGCGGCGGTCGCCGAAACCAGGAGCCTTCACTGCGCAAATCTTAAGAGAACCGCGGAGACGGTTTACTACGAGAGTTGCGAGAGCCTCGTTGTCAACATCCTCAGCGATGATGAGGAGAGGACGGCCAGACTGAGCCACAGCCTCAAGAATCGGAAGAAGTTCCTGAAGATTGGAGATTTTCTTATCATAGATGAGAATGAATGGGGAGTCCATCTGGCACTCCATCTTCTCAGAGTTAGTCACGAAGTAAGGGCTAATATAGCCACGGTCGAACTGCATACCTTCCACTACGTCGACAGTAGTCTCGGTGCCTTTTGCTTCCTCGACAGTGATCACGCCTTCCTTCTTCACTTTCTTCATAGCCTCAGCGATGAGACGTCCGATTTCCTCGTCATTGTTAGCGGAGATGCGGGCAACGTTTTCAATCTTAGCCATGTCGTCGTCGACTTCCTGGCTCATACCCTTGATTCCTTCTACCACCTTAGACACGGCCTTGTCGATACCACGCTTGAGGTCCATGGGGTTGGCACCTGCTGCCACGTTTTTCAGACCTTCAGTCACGATAGCCTGAGCGAGAACTGTAGCTGTTGTAGTGCCGTCACCAGCCTGGTCGCCGGTCTTGGAAGCCACTTCCTTCACGAGCTGAGCGCCCATGTTTTCGAAAGCGTTTTCGAGTTCGATTTCCTTAGCTACAGTCACACCATCTTTTGTGATGTGAGGAGCTCCGAATTTCTTCTCGATGATAACGTTGCGACCTTTAGGGCCGAGTGTAACTTTTACGGCATCGGCGAGAGCGTCGACACCTTTTTTAAGCTCTTCGCGAGCCTGTATGTTGAATTTTATGATCTTTGCCATTTTGTGTGTTTATTTTTTATAAGTTTATGCGATGACTGCGAGGACGTCGCTTTGGCGCATTATAAGGTATTTTTCTCCTTCGAATTCGATTTCGGTGCCGGCGTATTTACCATAGAGCACTTCGTCGCCAGCTTTGAGGAGCATTTCTTCGTCTTTTGTACCGTTGCCAGCGGCGAGCACTTTGCCGCGGAGGGGTTTTTCCTTTGCTGAGTCAGGGATGATGATGCCTGACATAGTCACTTCTTCTGCGGCAGTGGGCTGCACGAGCACGCGGTCGCCAAGTGGTTTGATGTTCATTTCTGTTATTAGTTTTATCGGGTTATACTTATTGTTTTTGATAATTGTTGTTTTGGCAGATGCTGCTATCCGGAGAAAGGATTAGCAAATACCGTGCCAATTTCAATAAATATAACATAGAAAAACTTATCATTGTTTTTGTGATGGGTGTAAGAAATGTTAATGCTGAAACCTACGGCTGCCGCCTCGGTACTATGGGGTTTGGACAGAGAGGGAGGTTAGGGCGGAGTTGTGGGAGGCGAGGTAGGTGCCTAAGGATTGGGCTGCTCGTCGGCAGTCGTTTGCTATGAATTTCTCTCCTATTAATAAGGTGTCTATGGTCAGGGTGTCTTGAGGGAGGAGTTTTATGTTGGTGGACTCGATGACTTCGAATTTGTTGGGTTGTTCTATCTTTTTTATGGTAATGCTTTTTTCTTCTTCCCATTCGGCTTTTACGATGGAGTCGAGGGGAAGGTTTGCAGCTACCACCAACCGTGGGGTTGAGAAGTTTGAGTCGCCGATTTTATAATATGTGCAAAACTCGTCCCAGTCACGGTAGCCGACATAACGGGTTAGGACGGAGAGGGTAGTATAGGTGGCGTTGTAATCAGACTTGACGTAACCCCAGAATCTTTTGAGGGTCGTGACTCCGATTTTCTTTTTGGTGGCGGCATGTATTTGTAGGGATAGGTTGTCGAAGTCGGTAGGGGAACCGGGTGTGTGGCCGAAGGCCTCTTCAACGGCTTGGCGCAATTGGTTGAGTTTATTTGGGTCAGTCTTCATATTCAACTATTATTACGACGCAAAATTAGTCAAAAAAGAGGAGTTGGGGAGGGAAAATTGATGTTAAGAAATGTTAAATTGAACTATAATGGACCGCTGGTTTGGGGGAAGATTTTGAAAAAAGTATATAATTTTGTCAGTTATAACAACTTCAAACACCAATAAAACGCGTTTTTACTTGACGCTCATCCCTGGTCTCTATATGAGGCAGGGGCAGAAAGTACGGCTCTCACGCTTTTTTTATGGACAGACCTAACGCCACTAAGGGAGCCGGGGTGGCAAGGTGATAATCTACATAGGAATGAAAATAAACAAACTTTACGGCCTATTCTTGATGCTATTTTCAGTGATATACACATACGCAGATGAGGCCAAGAAACCTACTTTAATGATTTTGCCAAGTGATAATTGGTGTA
>CAZIAX010000185.1:0-4901 GCA_964537745.1 uncultured Sangeribacter sp. | reverse complement strand
TGCCAATGAGATGGCCCTCATCGTCGATGGCGAAGAGGGTCATTGAGTCGCCGCTTAGCTTGTTGAGGGCAGTCAGCGACTCTCGGACGGTGGCTTTCTTGCTGATTATATGTCTTTGGATACTGGGGTTCATTTCTCTTGGAAGTTAGGGGGAGACGGCACGGCGGAGGCGAGGACGCCTCCATTCCACGGCTACGCAGTATTGGGACAGTGTTGGGACGCGCGGCGGACGCACGAACCGTGCGTCCCTACCTTTGTTCCTCGTCGGGGAGGAGGGGGGTGTCGCCGGGTTGGGGGCCGTCGTACATGGCTTCGATTTCCTTGGCGTAGCGCTTGGCGACTACGGGGCGGCGTACCTTCATGGTGTTGGTCACCTCACCGTGGGTGATGGAGAAATGGTTGGGGAGAAGGGTTATCTTCTTGATTTGCTCGTAGGAGGCAAGGTCTTTCTGGAGCTCATTGATCTCACGCATCACCATGTCGATGACTACGGGATTCTTCATAAGAGCCTCTACATTCTCGGTGTCAAGACCCTTGGTCTTGGCCCACGCAAGGAGTTGCGAGAGATTTGGCACCACGAGAGCGGTCACATACTTGCGCTCGTCGCCGATAACGGCTACTTCATCGATAAACTTGTTTTCCGCCAGACGGCTTTCCAGCAGCTGCGGGGCGATATACTTGCCGTTGGAGGTCTTGAAGAGGTCTTTCACACGTTCAGTAAGCACAAGGGCTCCTGTCTCGGTGAAATAACCGGCGTCGCCGGTGCGGAACCAGCCATCGTCGGTGAAAGCCTTTGCGTTGGCCTCAGGATTGTTGTAGTAGCCTGCGGTCACTGTGGGACCCTTCACAAGAATCTCACCCTCCTTGTCAATCTTAACCTTCACCATCGGGAGAGGTTTTCCGACTGTGCCGATCTCAAAGTCCTTGAACGGGAAGGCCGACACGGTTGCGGTGGTCTCGCTCAAGCCATAGCCTATGATGACGTTAATACCGATAGATTGCATGAACTCTGTGATGCGGGGGCTGAGGGGAGCACCTGCAGTAGGGAACATCTTGGGGTTAGGGAGGCCGATAGCGGCTTTCACCTTAGAGAAGACGCGTTTATCCCAGAACTTGTATTCCTTCTCGAGCCAAGAGGGGACCGGTTTTCCCTCGCGGCGGAAACCGAGATTGCGTCGGTAGCCGACGCGGATGGCGCGACCTACCATCGCCTGCTGCATCTTGCCCATCTTGGATATCTTCTCCTTCACGCCCGCGTACACTTTCTCCCAGAAGCGGGGCACACAGGTCATGATATTCGGGCGCACCTGCGGCAGAGTGTCCTGGATGATACGCGGGTCTTCATTGATGGCGATACGGATGCCCTTCGTAAGACAAAAGAAGCACCATGCCTTCTCCAGAATGTGACTCATCGGGAGGAAAGCCATAGAGAGGTCTTTGTCGGTCACATTGATGAGGAACTTCAGGTGGGCCTCCATCGCAGCGTCGTAGTTGGAATGGCTAAGGCACACACCTTTGGGTTCGCCAGTTGTGCCAGAAGTGTAGATGAGCGTTGCGATATCTTCGGGAAGTCCGCGGTCGGAGCGTTGCTCCACGAGGATGCGGGTGTCCTCATCAGCCTCCACGCCAATCTTCATGAACTCCTCCCAAGTGATGGATACGGTGTCGTCGGGATTCAGTTCGAAACCCTCCTTCTTGAAGATGACAATCTTGTCGATCTGCCCGGGATGACTTTTCCAGTAATTGTAGGCCAGTGGATACTGGTGTTTTTCCCCCACGAATAGGATTCGGGGCTGGCCATCATTGACGATGAAATCGTATTGGGCCTGGCTGCTGGAGGAATATAGTGGGATAGTAGCCGCACGGTTCCGGAAACCGGCATATTCAGTGATGAGAATCTGCGGGGTATTGTTGGAGCAGACAGCGATGGTGTCTTTTTCCTTCAGGCCGAGGCGCAGGAGGGCGCGGGCTGCGACGTCGATTTGCACGCGAAACTCCTCCCAACTTGTAGGGAGCCACTCGCCGGGTTTGCGCCAGCAATAGCGGTAGGCCTCACGGTCGCCATATTTTTCCGCCTGACGGCGAATCATTTCAACTAATTTATTTGCCATTCTTTTGGGTTATCAGTTATCAGTTATTAGTTGTCAGTCATAAGCCTCGGCCACAAATCGCCTCTCCGAGGCTACTGAGCTCTTGGTCTGACCCCAGGCTGAAGCCTGGGGTTTCGTCACAATATCAGGTCTCCGACCTGAGAAGCTTAAAACCATACATCCTATTAATATAACGATTCAGAAAATGTTTTTATAAAGGATAAGAATATATTTTTTCGAAAACAACACACCTTAATATTGTGTTTATGAAATAAAAGTATTAATTTTGCGGCAAAAATATGTCTGATGATTTGCATCTGATGCGGATCGGATGACTTGAAAGCCTGATTATAAGGATATTATGAATAATCTTGTAATAGTAGAGTCACCTGCAAAAGCAAAAACCATTGAAAAATTCCTTGGTAAGGGGTACACTGTGCTCTCTTCCTACGGACATATACGTGACCTTAAGAAAAAAGGAATAGCTATAGACTTCGAAAATAATTTTGCGCCGGAATATGAGATTCCGGCCGATAAGAAAGACACAGTGCGCAAGCTGAAGGAAGCTGCCAAGAAAGCCGATATGGTGTGGCTCGCTTCCGATGAGGACCGCGAGGGAGAGGCCATAGCGTGGCATCTTTATGAGGTGCTCGGGCTCAATCCAAACAATACAAAACGAATAGTCTTCCACGAAATCACCAAGCCGGCGATACTAAACGCTATAGCCAATCCGCGCGACATAGACCTCGACAGGGTCAACGCGCAGCAGGCGCGCCGCGTGCTCGACCGCATCGTGGGGTTTGAGCTCAGTCCCGTGCTTTGGAAGAAGATAAAGCCGTCGCTATCGGCAGGGCGCGTGCAGAGTGTAGCCGTGCGTCTGATATGCGAGCGAGAGAAAGAAATAGCCTCCTTCACACCGGAATCTTATTTCCGCGTAGCAGGACAGTTTGATATTCCTGATTCGGAAGCCGGACTGAAAGCCGACCTCTCGCGCAGATGCAAGGATGAGCAGGAGGCAATGGATGTGCTCAGCGAATGCCATGACGCAACTTTCAGAATTGCTGAGGTTTCAGTGAAGCCTGGCCATCGCCAGCCTTATCCACCTTTCACAACCTCCACGCTGCAGCAGGAGGCATCGCGCAGACTTGGATTTTCCGTAAACCAGACCATGGTCATAGCGCAGAAACTGTACGAAGACGGAAAGATAACCTACATGCGTACCGACTCCACCAACCTCTCAGAGCTGGCTCTGAGAGACATATCGGACACTATCCGCAATGACTACGGGGAGAACTATCTGAAGGTGCGCCACTATCATACCCACTCCAAGGGAGCGCAGGAAGCCCACGAGGCCATCCGACCGACCTACGTCAGCAACCGAACGATAGACGGCGACGTCAAGGAGCAGAAACTCTACGACCTTATCTGGCGCAGAGCAGTAGCCTCGCAGATGGCTGATGCGGAAATAGAGAAGACCACCGTGGACATTGCCATCACTCCAGCAAATGCCGGCGTCAAAGAAGACACATCGCATGGAGTATTCAAAGCTGAGGGTGAAGTGGTCATATTCCCTGGTTTCCTGAGCGTATACCAAACAGGAGCTGGAAAAGACACATCCCTTCCTCCGCTTACAGTAGGGATGGATCTCACTCCTAAGGAAATCACCGCCACAGAAGACTTCACGCAGGCTCCCGCAAGATATACTGAGGCATCTCTTGTGAAGAAAATGGAGGAACTCGGCATTGGGCGTCCATCCACATATGCACCGACCATCTCCACCATCCAGCAACGCGAATACGTGAAGCGCGGCGAGAAAGAGGGCACTCCACGCGACTATAAGGAGATAATCCTTAAGAAGGGGAAGATAACGATGAAGACCAAGAGTGTCAATGTGGGGAGCGAGAAAGGTAAACTTGTGCCGACTGACACCGGTATGGTGGTCAACGACTTCCTTACCGAGTATTTCCCCGACATACTCGACTATAACTTCACTGCCAAGATAGAAGAGAAATTTGATGACATAGCTGAGGGAAAACTTCCTTGGCAGAATGAGATGTCGGAGTTTTACGGCGATTTCCATCCTGAGATTGAGAAAATCAACACCCTCAAGATGGAGCATAAGGTAGGAGAGCGCGAACTTGGTGTAGACCCGAAGACAGGGCGCACTGTCTATGTCAAGATAGGACGGTTTGGTCCGATTGCCCAGATTGGTGAGGCAACAGATGAAGACAAGCCCCTCTTTGCGTCGCTTCAGCCTGACCAGAGCGTGCAGACCATCACTTTGGAAGAGGCTCTCAAACTCTTTGAGCTTCCGAGAGATGTCGGGACGTTTGAAGGGAAGAAGATATTGGCGGCAGTAGGTCGTTTTGGTCCATATATCCGTCACGACTCTGTATTCGTGTCCATACCTAAGGATATGTCTCCGCTCTCCATCACAGAGGCAGAGGCTATAGAGTTGATTGAGAAGAAGAGAGCTGACGAGGCCAACAAATTCATCAAGTCATTCCCGGAGCATCCGGAGATAGAGATACTCAACGGAAGGTATGGACCATACTTCACTTACCTGCCAGAAGGAGCCAAGAAGAAAATCAACTATAAGATACCTAAGGGGACTGATCCGCTGTCGCTGACCTTGGAAGACGTCTTGAAGCTCATCGAGCAGCAGGATGCGGCGCCGAAGAAGCGCCCGGCGAGAGGGAAGAAGTAGTGGAGTCTTCAGTCTTCAGTCTTCAGTCTTAAGAGGGCTACGCAGTGGCTTGGGGAGGCGCTGATCTTACAGCACAGAATTGACAGAAGATTCTCAGAAGCTAA
>CAZIAX010000184.1:0-4939 GCA_964537745.1 uncultured Sangeribacter sp. | reverse complement strand
GATATCATCACTTGCGCCAAAGGCATCGCAAACGGTTTTCCGATGGGAGCAGTGCTCATATCCCCCTCCATCGAGGCGAAAAAGGGTATGCTCGGCACTACCTTCGGTGGTAACCATCTTGCTTGTGCAGCCGCTATCGCAGTGCTCGACATTATGGAAGACGAGAAACTGATTGACAACGCAGCATCCGTAGGCGAATATCTGATTGAGAAACTTAAGAAGATTCCTCAAATCACCGACGTTCGTGGACGTGGACTGATGATAGGTTTTGAAGTTGAGGGTTTCTCAGGTAGCGACTTGAGGAAGAAACTCCTTTTCGACCATCATATCTTCACTGGCGGAGCTGGCAAGCTGACAGTCAGACTCCTTCCAGCCCTCAACCTTTCGAAAAAAGATGCCGACATCTTCCTCACGGAACTGAAGAAGGCTATTAACCCATAATAACCCCAAGAAATGAAAAAATTCACTTGTGTAGAAGATATCGGCGCTCTTGACAAAGCACTTGCTGAAGCAGCCGCCATAAAGAAAGATAAATTCGCTTTCACTGGGCTTGGACGCAACAAGACCCTGCTCATGATTTTTTTTAACTCCTCCCTCCGCACCCGCCTTTCAACACAGAAGGCCGCTATGAACCTCGGCATGAATGTAATAGTGCTCGACGTTAACCAAGGAGCATGGAAACTCGAGACAGAACGCGGAGTCATCATGGACGGAGACAAGGCAGAGCATCTTCTTGAAGCCATACCAGTTATGGGTTGCTATTGCGACATAATCGGTGTGCGCTCTTTCGCAGGACTGACCAACAAAAAGGATGACTACGAGGAGAAAGTAATCTCCCAGTTCATCAAATATTCCGGCAAACCCGTTTTCAGCATGGAGGCTGCTACCAGGCATCCACTCCAAAGTTTTGCAGACCTCATCACAATTGAGGAGTACAAGACCAAAGAACGTCCGAAAGTCGTCATGACATGGGCACCTCATCCTAAAGCACTACCCCAAGCTGTGCCAAACTCATTTGCAGAATGGATGATTGCCGCCGGTTATGACTTCGTTATCACCCATCCCCACGGCTACGAACTCGACCCAGCCTTTACAAAGGGCGCCAAGATAGAATACGACCAGCGCAAGGCTTTTGAAGGAGCAGACTTCATCTATGCAAAAAACTGGTCGGCCTATGAGGACCCGAACTACGGCAAAGTGCTCTCGACTGACAGAGACTGGACCGTCGATGCTGAAAAAATGGCATTGACCAACAATGCTTACTTCATGCACTGTCTCCCAGTCAGAAGAAATATGATTGTCACCGACGACGTAATAGAATCAGACAGAAGCATTGTGATTCCGGAAGCTGCCAACAGAGAGATTTCTGCCCAGGTTGTGATAAAGCGTCTGCTTGAAAGCCTCGAACAAAATGAAGATAAATAGCATTAATGTAGTCAAGATAGGAGGGAATGTCATAGACGATCCCGTCGCTCTTACTTCTTTCGTAGAGATATTCGCAAGCTTGCAGGGGCCGAAGATTCTCGTGCACGGTGGCGGCAAGGAAGCGACACGCCTCAGCAAGGAAATGGGAATTGAGACCACGATGATTGAAGGACGTCGAGTTACAGACAGAGCTACTCTCGATATTGTCACCATGACATATGCCGGCCTCATCAACAAACGAATCGTCAGCATGCTACAGGCTTCCGGCTGCAACGCTCTTGGTTTCTCAGGAGCAGACGGCAATATAATCAAGGCTACACGACGACCGGCGACTCCAATCGACTACGGATTTGTGGGAGACATCGACCCCAAAGACATCAATGACAACCTCATCAGCCTCCTTCTTGAAGCTGGCATCACACCGGTTGTATGCGCCATCTGCCATGACGGGAACGGCACCTTGCTAAACTGCAATGCCGACTCAGTCGCTGCTGCGTTGGCTATAGGCTGTTCCCGCATTGCTCCTACAGTTCTCACCTATTGTTTTGAAAAAGCGGGTGTGCTTGCCGACGTCGACGATGAAGCTTCCATTATTCCCCTTATTACGGAGGAGAATTTCAAGACATTGAAAGAGGACGGAGTCATTGCAAAAGGTATGATTCCCAAGCTGGCCAATGCGCTTGACTCAGCGTCCAAAGGTGTGAAGGAAGTCAGGATATGCAAGGCAGAAAACCTTCTCTCAGATTTGGGAACAATTATCAAGTGATCATCCACAATGCAAGCGGATTATATTTCCCATCTCAGACGCCTAATTTCCACACCTTCTTTTTCAAGAGATGAGTCTTCTACTGCAGACTTATGGGAGAAATGGCTGAAGGAAAATGGAGCAGGAGAAGTCAAACGGCTTCACAACAATGTCTACGTCTTGTCGAAGCATTTCGATCCGAAGAAACCGATTCTGATGCTCAATTCGCATCATGATACTGTGCGTCCAGCCGCGTCCTACTCCCGCGACCCCTTTAGTCCGGATATTGAAGGAGACATACTGTATGGTCTGGGCAGCAATGATGCGGGAGCATCCGGAGTGGCACTTGCCGTGGCCTTTCTTGCATTGAAAGATGATAACTCACTACCCGTAAATCTACTGCTTGCCATAACTGCAGCTGAGGAAGTTATGGGGGAACTTGGTATGCGTGCTTTCTTGCCTCATCTCGCGGAAAATGGTTTGACACCCGACATGGTGCTCGTAGGAGAACCCACAGGTATGCAAGCAGCAATTGCCGAAAGAGGTTTACTCGTTCTGGACTGTGTAGCAAAAGGGAAAGCGAGCCATGCAGCCCGTAATGAGGGTATAAACGCACTGTACAGAGCTATAGAAGACATCAATCTGCTCAGGACTTTCTCTCCAGAAAAGACAAGCAGTGTATTAGGACCGATAAAAGTGAGTGTCACGATGATAAATAGTGGAACACAGCATAATATGGTGCCTGACATTTGCACCTACGTTGCTGATATTCGCACTACAGACGCATACAGCAATGAGGAAACCGTTGCCCTTCTAAGGGAATGCGTGAAATGGAGCGAACTTACTCCCCGATCTACACGTGTGCATGCCTCGGTGATAGACAGAAACCATCCCTTGGTGATAGCAGCCGTGGGATTAGGTAAAAATACTTTTGTTTCTCCCACGACTTCCGACATGGCCCTCATGCACGGCATCCCATCGCTAAAAATGGGACCCGGAGAGTCTTCACGTTCGCATTCCGCTGATGAATACGTATGTCTGTCAGAAATATCGGATGCCATCGACACTTATATCCAACTGATAAAAAATATAAACTGCTAAGCATTTTGTCAATTTGACAACTTTTCAGTAAATCATCGACTATATAATATATGAAATTATGGAATAAAGGCTTTGAGCCTGACAAAGCAATAGAGAAGTTCACTGTAGGACAAGACCGAGAACTTGACCTACGTCTTGCGCGATATGATGTACAGGGTTCGATGGCACACATCAGGATGCTGGAATCCATCGGACTTCTCACAAAAGAGGAGCTTGATACGTTGCTTCCCGCTCTCCAACAGATTGCCGACGAGATAGAACGTGGCGAATTTACTATTGAGGAAGGAGTGGAAGACGTGCATTCACAAGTGGAGTTTCTCCTTACCGAACGTCTTGGAGACGTTGGCAAAAAGATTCATTCCGGACGTTCTCGCAACGACCAGGTGCTCGTAGACCTAAAGCTATTTTTCCGTGATGAACTTAAGCACATCTCATCAAGCATACAGAATCTTTTCAATCGTCTGATTGAGCTTTCTGAAAAGCACAAAGATAAGCTTATGCCTGGCTACACTCATCTTCAAGTAGCCATGCCATCATCTTTCGGTCTATGGTTTGGGGCCTACGCGGAGTCATTTACCGATGACATGCAGATGATTATTGCTGCTTATAATATAGCCAATCAGAATCCTCTGGGGTCAGCAGCTGGCTATGGCAGTTCATTCCCTCTTGACCGTGAGATGACATCCGAGCTTCTTCAATTCGCAAATCCGCATTACAATGTGGTGGCAGCTCAGATGAGTCGCGGCAAGACTGAGAGAGCCGTAGCCGCCGCCATTGGTGCAGTAGCCTCTACACTGGGTCACCTTGCGATGGACGTTTGCATGTGGATGTGCAATAACTTCGCATTCGTTTCATTCCCCGATGAGCTGACCACCGGCTCAAGCATCATGCCACACAAAAAGAATCCTGACGTTTTTGAGATTATGCGTGGTAAATGCAACCGACTGCAGTCAATTCAGAATGAGATTGCACTGCTGACAGCCAATCTTCCCCTGGGCTACAACCGCGACCTGCAGCTGATGAAAGATATCCTCTTCCCAGCTTCCTCCGAACTGATAGAATGTCTGGATATGGCAGCATACATGCTTGGAGAGATCAGAGTCAAAGACAATATTCTTGAGGATAGCCGTTACGACTATATCTTCACAGTGGAAGACGTCAACCGTCTCGTTCTCGAAGGAATGCCCTTCAGGGATGCCTATAAGAAAATAGGAATGGAAGTGCAGAACGGCACCTATAAGCCTCACCGCGGAGTCAGCCATACCCATCTCGGAAGCATCGGCAACCTCGCCAACGACCACATCAAGGCCAAAATGGACAGCATTATGAATCAGCTCGGTTAATCCGAGCTGATTTTTACTTTCTATCAAAATGCAATAACAATGAAAAAAGGCTGACGATTGTCAGCCTTTTTCGGTGATTCGCACAGGATTCAAACCTGTAACCTTCTGATCCGTAGTCAGATGCTCTATTCAGTTGAGCTAGCGAACCTCCTTCGTTGTGACCCCTCTCAGAATCACGATGCAAAATTACTGCTTTTTTTTGAACTGTGCAAGTTTTCAGGGGATTTTTTTCATCTAAACGGTGATTTTTTTCAAAAATCATACCTTACCCCCGCCTCCCCTATCATTTTAGGGATGGGTGGGACGGTTTTTACGATTTCAATCC
>CAZIAX010000183.1:0-4956 GCA_964537745.1 uncultured Sangeribacter sp. | reverse complement strand
CTCACCTCTCGCAGGAAGACTACGGACGCCTTCAGGAAAAGCTCTACCTTTTCCCCGGCTTCTACGTGCAAAAACGCAACGTGCGTGAATATGCCACTCATGCAGGAGCAAATATCCTGGGTAATATCCGCGAGGTAAATGCAAAGGATGTGGAAAACGACCATTATTACCGTAGCGGAGACTACACCGGCGACCTCGGTGTGGAAAAAAGCTATGAGCCCATGCTCCGCGGAGTGAAGGGAGTGGAAATACTCATGAAGGATGCACTTGGGCGAATAAAAGGCAAATATGAGGATGGTATCCACGACGTGACCCCTGTGGCTGGACGCGACCTTACCCTCAGCATCGATTGGGATCTTCAGGAGTATGGTGAGAAACTGATGCAGGGAAAAATCGGTGCTATTGTAGCCATAGAGCCGAAGACCGGCGAGATACTCTGTATGGTCTCGGCTCCCTCCTACGACCCCTCACTTCTCGTCGGCTTAGACCGAGGAAAAAACTATGCCTCTCTTGTCTCTGATAAATATAAGCCACTCTACGACCGTGCCCTGCAGGGAGCTTATCCCCCGGGGTCTACATTCAAACCTACCCAAGGACTTATCTTCATGCAGGAGGGCACCATCACGCCATCCACTGCCTATCCATGCCATCATGGTTATGTCAACGGAATTCGTGTCGGTTGCCACTCACATGGCTCTCCCCTTCCACTGAAGCCGGCCATCGCAACCTCATGCAATGCTTATTTCTGCTGGGGCCTTAAGAATTTCATCGACAAGAAGGGTTCCACTCCTTCGGCACAGTTGGAAAAGTGGAAAAACTATATGGTGGAGATGGGCTATGGCTACCGCCTTGGAGTCGATCTCCCTTCGGAAAGCCGAGGCTTCATCCCAAATCCAAGTTTTTACAGCGATTCTTTCAGAGGACGCAACTGGAGCGCGAACTCCATCATTTCGATTTCCATCGGCCAAGGTGAGGTGCTCGCCACTCCACTGCAGATTGCAAATCTTGCTTCCACCATCGCCAACCGTGGATGGTTTATCACGCCCCACGTAGTAAAGGAAATCAGCGACACTGTCATCGACGAAAACTTCCGCAAGAAGCGCACCCCCTCCATCAAGAAGGAATATTATGAGCAGATAGCAGAAGGTATGCGTATGGCAGTGACAGGTGGCACTTGCCGCCGCGCGAATCTTCCAGGCCTTGACGTTTGCGGAAAGACGGGTACAGCCCAGAACCCCCACGGACGCGACCACTCAGTCTTCATGGGCTTTGCACCTCTCAACGACCCTAAAATCGCCGTGGCTGTATATGTGGAGAATGCAGGTTTTGGTGCGACCTACGGTGTGCCTATTGGAAGCCTTATAATCGAGAAATACCTCAATGGGACAATCGAGCCCAGCAGAAAGTATCTCGAAGACAACATGTTCAACTCTAATACGATAATGTCAAGTGGAGTCAAAAAACATTGATGCCAATACCTCGGTATTCCGGTGGCTCGATTGGCCTACGATAATCCTTTATCTTATACTGGTGGTAGCCGGTGCTGTCAGCATCTATGCGGCGAGCTACGACTTCGACCGCGCAAGTATGTTTGACTTCAACGAGTTTTCCGGCAAACAGTTTCTATGGATCGGACTCTCGCTAGTCATAGGATGTGCCATTCTCCTCTTCGACTATCGTATTTATGAAACTTACGCCTATCCTGTCTATATCTGCGTATTGCTGATAATGGTGGTGACGATATTTGTGGCGCCCGACATCAAGGGCTCACGAAGTTGGCTCGTGCTTGGGCCTGTCAGTATCCAACCCGCTGAGTTCGGTAAGTTTGCAACCGCGCTGGCACTCGCAAAACTTTTCAACTCCTACAATTTCAATCTCAACCAGAAGATAAGCAACTATTTCCGGGCATTTATCATCATCTTCATTCCAGTCACGCTTATTCTTCTGCAGCATGAGACAGGCTCCGCCCTTGTCTACATCTCACTCTTCTTCGTGCTTTACCGTGAGGGCATGAGCGGATTAGTACTCTTCTCTGCAGTGTGTGCCATTACGTATTTTGTAGTGGCTGTAAAGTATGTGGAGCCCCTCTTGCTTGGCCTTCCGGCAGGTGAGTTCGTAGTGTTCTGCATGATAATAGCAGTCTTCTGCTGTATGCTCCTCTTCTACTGCAAGGATGTCATAATCGCACGCAATGTACTCGTCGGATTCACCATCAGTGGTCTTATAGTCACAGGGCTCGTGCTCCTTGGCGTCCAGGTGCCGGGACTATGGTACTTCATCGGCTCCATCGTAGCAGCGATCATCTATGTCTCCATTGCCATGTATCGCCATCAGATTGAGCGTTTCGTGGTCACGATAATTTTTACAGCCGCATCGGTGATGTTCCTCTTTTCGGTCAACTACGTTTTCGGACATGTCCTTGAGCCTCATCAGCAGATGCGTATCAAAGTTGCCCTCGGCATCGTCGACGACATCCGTGGTTTTGGCTATAATGTAAATCAGTCTAAGATTGCCATCGGCTCAGGAGGCATGACGGGTAAAGGATTTCTCAACGGAACTCAGACCAAGCTCAAATACGTGCCGGAGCAGCACACCGACTTCATCTTCTGCACCATAGGCGAGGAGGAAGGGTTCGCAGGTTCAAGCGCTGTCCTGCTTGCCTTCTTGGCTCTCATATTGCGTATCATACACATCGCAGAACGCCAGCGCACACCCTTTGGAAGAGTCTATGCATATTGCGTAGTCTCATACCTCATATTCCATTTGTGTATCAACATCGGAATGGTCATCGGGCTATGCCCTGTCATAGGTATCCCACTTCCATTCTTCTCCTACGGAGGGTCCGCACTTTGGAGCTTCACCATACTCCTGTTTATCCTTCTGCGCATCGACGCCTCCCGCAAAGAGCGTCGTGACTAAGGCCTAATCATTTATCCTTTTTTTGAGATGGAACCTTATCTCCGTATTTTCCCCTCAAAAACGAAACGAGCATTAATGCAGCTAAGAGTGAGAGAAGAATAAGACTGAGGTCGAGAAATGCCTCCTCCCCTGTCATTCCGATGCCTATGGGCCATGTAGCGATTTCTGAGTCTTCACCCTCTTCATCATCAAGTTGAAGAGCACTGAGGGCCGACTTCCATGTGATGACTCCGTGGTCCAGGCGAACAAGCGCGGGATTACCCCTCACGAGCTCTTTTATCGAAGTGTCCTCGGCAGTGTATATCGCGTACTGGTCGGCAGTCAAGTCGCGCCATTCCTCGATGGCTTCCTGACTCCCTGACATGACTGCGAAAAACTCAGTGCCAGTCTTCTGCGACATATCATAGAGCCGGTTGATTTTCCAACTTGTAGCCATAGAAAGCGATTTTATATCCGGCACAAGCAATATCAACTGACTGTCATAGCCACTGAGCATTTCCGTGACGTCTTCCTCCCCATCTTCACTCCAAACCCGGAAATCTGCCTCATCGGCAGCTTTGGCAAGCCTCACTCTATTTTGCTTCACAAAGTCCTTCTCCTCGCGTCTGACAAATTTCCATCCGTCTCCCTCCTCTGGAAGCTCATCTTCTTCCCCAAACTTGCGCTCCTCTCCATCCTTTTCATAAATAAAGACGTAATTCGGTTCATAGTCCGGCTCATCCTCTTCTGCAAAGAGTTGAGTCCCTATCTTGTAGGGTCTGAAATCAATCATTGGCTGTTGCCAATAGCCTATATAGCCTACGGCAACTATATATGCTCCCATTCCGACAGTTGCCAACCATTGGGCATAGGGCGCAATGAGGCATCTCGCTTTTGTATTGAACTTCAATAGCCATACCACCGCTATCGATATCAAACAATTTTTGAAGAAGGTTCCCCAGTTGGAGATGACAAGGAAATCTCCAAAACAGCCGCAGTCAGCCACAGGGTCCGTCAAAGCTATCCAAAATGTGAGAGGAAGCATCACAAGCATAAACAATGCCGCCATGATGGGCGCGGCCTTACGATAGCATCCTGTCAGGAGTGAAACCCCGATGATAAATTCTACAGTAAACAGTATGAAAGCAAGGGCCAAGACAGTGTTGCCCCATTCTACGATGGGGATATGCATGGCTGTCAGATATTCCGAGGTCTTATAGAATGTCCCCCAAGGGTCAATCCCTTTGCTCAGTCCTGAGACGATGAAGACACTCCCTACTGCTATGCGCATCAGCCAGGTGAGCACAATGAGCACCTTCGGATACTTCTTGAGCATAGGATTGGCCATCCTCAGCGCCCACGACCCGTCAAGCCAGTCACCGAAGCGGTCAAATCTTTTCTCCAGTCCTAACGGAGTCCTTCTTCCCACTCCCTCTTTTGTAGATGGCTCACCCATTGTAGTCCTGACCAGTCTTTATTAAGGCAAAGAGGGCATAGTTGATCATATCCATATAGTTGGCATCAATCCCCTCGCTCACTATTGTCTTGCCATCGTGACCCTCTATTTCTTTTGTGCGCATCAGTTTCTGAAGGATTATGTCGGTGAAACTGCTCACACGCATATGGCGCCACGCTTCGTCGTAGTCATGATTCTTATTCTCCATAAGCTTGGTCGCCCCATTGAGTTTCTCATCATAAAGACGCATGCATGTGGCAGCATCAAGATTCTCGCCCGGTCCAAGCTCAAGTTGTATCAAGGCCATGACGCAATAGTTGACAATTCCTATAAATTCCGGCCTGATTCCCTCGTCGACAAGCGCCACTCCCTTCTCTTCGATGCTCCGTATGCGCATCGCCTTTATCATAATCTGGTCGGTCAGACTCATCGGACGCATGATGCGCCACGACGTGCCGTAATCCATCAGTTTTTTCTCAAAAAGGCTGCGGCATTCTGCCTTTGCCTGCGCGAATTCCTCCGCTGTATTATGCTTTTTCATGTTTTGGTATCTGTTTATTCCACAAATTTAGTAAAAAATGCTCAAATAAGGATATAACTCG
>CAZIAX010000182.1:0-4978 GCA_964537745.1 uncultured Sangeribacter sp. | reverse complement strand
CGGTAGTAGTGTTCGTCTACCATCTCCACCGGGAATGAGTTGCGCCATGATGGATCATCAGTGCCCCATGCCTCTACGTTTCCTATAAGAGTGACCTCTGGATATTTTGCTTTGATGGCATCATAGAAAGCCTTGTATCGTTCGGGATAGTGGTCGCTGCGGTCATCGTCAAAATTATAATTTTCATTTCCAATCTCGAGCAACCGCATGTTGAATGGTTCTGGATGTCCGTTTTCAACTCGTTTTGCACCCCAATAGGTGTTCACATCACCATTGCAATACTCCAGTGCATCAAGGGCTTCCTGAATGTATTCGTCAATGTCAGTATAATCTTTAATCCAGCCATGCCCAATGCCGACATTGACGACGAAGAGAGGCTCTGCACCCAAATCTTCGGTCAGCTGCAGGAATTCATGGAAACCAAGGCCGTCCGTGGAAGGGTATCCCCAGTTGGCATTGAAATGTCCTGGACGCTCCTCGATAGGACCGATAGTCTTCTTCCATTCGAAGCGTCGTTGACCTTCGAGTGTACCGTCTCCCTCGATGTAGCATCCACCCGGGAAACGAACGAATTTAGGATGCAAGCCTTCGAGCATCTGAGCAAGATCGACTCTGCATCCGTTCTCGCGGTCCATATAGGTTTTGGGGAACAAACTGACCATTCCCACAGTCACAGAACCGGCATTGCTGAAAGAAAGATCAAACTTGCCTTTCCCAATATATTGTGCAGTCTCAGGAGCATCCACTGTCATAGTGATTTTCTGCCACTTGCCATCGAGAGAAACTTCAGTAGTTCCTGTTGCCGCTGCAGTGCCATTGTCGGAGATTGAGGCCGTTACAGTGCCTTTATATCCATTTTCACTTTTTAACCATACGGTGAGTTTGAATGACTCTCCACCGCGGACTGGAATTCCCCAGTATCCGGTGTTGGAGATTCCCTCGTTGGCGCCATTGAGCTTAAGATTTAAAGCAGCACGACGGTTTTCATTCATGAGGCCGCTTCGTGTGATTGACATAGTCGCACCACCGATAGCCGACCAGTAATCGGGAGCGGAAGCATCCTCGAAGCATCGGTTGCGGATCAACTCAGCATAGAGTCCTCCGTCGCCAGCATTATTGATTTCCTCATAGAAAATGCCATATTGTAGAGGGCTAATCATAGGCCCTCGCTTTGCGGCATCGAAATTCAGCGTCACCTGGCTGTAGACACTGAATGAGGCTGACCCGACAAGAAGAGCCGCGGTCAAGAATTTTGTTAGGTTTTGTCGCATAAAGTCTATTCGAATAGGATATTATAGATTTGAGTCGCAAATATAATAAATATTTGATAATCTGACAAAAAATCTGGGAATAAAAACACTATAAAGCTATCACAAATCGCCTCTCCGAGGCTACTGACGATATATAAAGACCCCAGGCTGAAGCCTGGGGTTTCGTCACAATTACAGCTTTCCGAGCTGGCACGTCAGTTGGTAACTATTGTGCAATGTTTTAAGTGCGGTCTTTGAAGTAAGAATACGCTGATTGCACCTTTTGCACGAAATTGACAGTCTCTTTGGCGCGGAAATAGCCGTTCTTGACCACGGGGTCGCGATAGTAGGCAGGTTTTGATTTCATCAAGGCGGCAGTCTCTACGTTGTCGTCCCATACTTGCGCATTAAGTCCATATTTATTGGCAAGCGCAATAGCGTCTATCACATGTCCAGCTCCAGAGTTGTAGGATGCGATCACGAATTTAGCGCGTTCTTCAGGATCCGAAACTCTCTTTTCGAATATCTTGTCAAGGTCTTGGAGTGTCTTGACTGCAACATCCACGCATTTGGTAGGATTGAGCATTTCCTGGGGTGAATAACCATGTGCGCTTGCGGTGCGCGGCATCACCTGCATCAGACCAAGGGCTCCGGCCCAGCTACTGATATCGGCATTGAAGTTGGACTCCACGTAGGCAATGGCAGCTATCAGGCGCCAGTCAATACCTGACTTCTTGCCGGCTTCTTGGAATATACGGTCGTAGGGTGAGATCTGACCATTGGCAAAGGACATGCTCCTAAGAGCATCCAGTCCATCTTGTTGGGTATCAAATATCTCCAATTTGGAGAGACGGTAATATTTCTTGAATAATTCCTCTACATCATCCTTCTCATCGGCAAACCAACGGTCAAGAACTTTTGCGAGACCGTTCATCTTGAGAGCGACTGCCCAACGAGAGTACTGCTCGAGACTCACTTTGACAGAAATGTCGAGTCCAGGATAATAGGAGAGGGCTGCCTCCGCAACGTCAGAATCGACCACCGTCATCGGAATCTCACCTTTCCACACCATACTGAGAAGGTCATCGTCGCTTATGGTATCTTTTGCAAGCGTGACAATATTGATGCCTCCACCGACTTCTTCATTGAGATTTTGCATACGGTAGAAGTATTTAGAATCATTCTGGACAGTCACAGTCTTTCCTACAAGGTCAGTTACATCTTTTACCAATGAGTCTTTCATCACATCGGTCTTCTGTACAAGCACTTGGGAGCTTACATTGCGAGGGCCGCAAAGGATGGCGCGGTCCTGAAATTCAGATGTCACCGGGACAGGACTTGCAATTATATCAATCTTCCCATCGTCGAGCCACTGGATCATCTCAGAGATAGTGCCTCCGGTTTTAACTTTAAATTGTAGGCCATAGAATTTTGAAAAACGTTCCATGAGCTCATAATCATATCCCATAGGAGTGCCGCGATAGTCAAAATAAGTAGTGGGGGAGTTCAGCATCCCGACACGCAGAGTGTCAGGCAACTCCACATGCACATTTTCTAAATCAAGAGACTGTCCTTTCTTGCGCTTACCCTGGCACGAGGACAGACTGACGACAATAATTGAAAGCAATAAGACTATGCTTATCTTTAAGTGCTTGGCCTGATATTTGTTCTTATTCTTTTCCATGGTGTTTCAATTGCTTCTTAAGATATAACGTTTTTGTGCTGATATTCGGACAAATATCCAAGCTATTTTTTGGGGGACTGGAAGGAGCTGGAGTAGCCGTCGTTGTGGCCAGGATGCCCTTGGGTGATTTGTGAAGCCAGTTTCAACAGTGGACTCCCAGGACTGAGATTAATACGATCGATAGTCCTCATAAGATTGCTCCGAGTCTGTTTTAGGTGAATTATCTCCTGCGAGTCGAAGAGTGAGGGCACGACGGAGCGTGCCGGGACTATCTCACTGAGCCAGACTCCTGCACGCTTGAAGGGTATGTCTGGGATAAAAATTCGGTTGAGAATGCCGATGGCCGCATTTGCTATGACAACGGTATCGCTCGTGGGTTCATTGAAACGATACGAACCTTCGGGACGTGCAAAACCTCTTTCAGTATGAAACCTGTTGGTCTGCAACATAACGCCGAGCAAATGGCATTCACCTCCCATGGCGCGAAGTTTCTTGCAGCAGTCTGCCGCATAAATGGCTATTCTTGCACGCAGATAGTCGTAGTCGTCCACATCTTCAGGAAAGGTACGACTCTCGCTGACTGAATCCTGAAGCACCTCTTGCACATGACTGAGTTCTATGCAATGCTCGCCATGAAGCTCGCGCCATGACCTCTCTCCATTGATGCCGAGAGTTGCCCTAATCCACCCTAACTCTCTGTCGGCGAAATCGGCTATTGTGTATACACCTAAAGAATAGAGTCTTTTTGAAAGGCGACGACCTATGCCCCATAAATCAGAGATTGACATCTTCTCCATGACGGGACGTGCGACTTCTGCCTTAAGAAGCACTCCTACACGTTTACCACGTTTTTTGCAGCTTTCGGAGACAATCTTGGCAAGAGTCTTACTTGGAGCAAAGCCAATAGTCACCGGGATATGGAGCTCATCCCAACAGTTTGCAGCTATTGACTCGCCTATGGAGCGCAGTTGCGAATCTGGAATCCCATCCATGATAAGGAACGCCTCGTCTACGCTATAGTCAAGAGTCATAGGAGCATAGCGGCGGAAGATGTCGTGTACCTTCAGACTGATTTCTCTATAGAGGAGATGATTGCCACTGAGCGCAATAATCTCTCCGCTTTGAATTCGGTCTTTAATCTGGAAGGCGGGTTGCCCCATCTTTATGCCGGCGCGTTTTGCCTCGTTGCTCCGTGCCACTACACAACCGTCGTTGTTGCTTAGCACAACGACAGCTCTGTTCTCGAGGGCTGGATTGAGCGTTCGCTCACAACTTACGAAGAAATTATTGCAATCGGCAAGTCCTACCATACATATTAAGAGTCAAGGGTCAAGGGTCAAGAACCAAGGGATAAGGGTTAAGAATATTCGGAAAGGCGGTAGATGGCGTGGTCTTCTGTGGCAAAACCTTCCTCCACGAGATAGCGCAGGGCATCTCCAGCCAATCGATCGTTGGGTGAGAAGTTGCGTTCAAGTATTGTCTGTGTCACTCCAGAGGGATACATCTGCATATATTTCCATACTCTTCTTATCATATCTTCTTTGGAGACGTGGGAAGATGATTTCTTGCGTGAACGGCATACGTCACACTTTCCACACTCACAACCCTTCTCCTCTCCGAAATAGTCGAGCATGCGTCTGACTCGGCAACTGCCATCCTCATATGCATAGTCGATCATAGCCTCCACTCTTTGCGACATAACCTCAAAACGATCTTCATAAATCCTTTTCCCAATTTGTACATATCGGGTTTCTTCCCTTGAGGTAGCAACGAATATGAATGGTGTTCGTCTGCGAGGTACGTATGAAAGAATTTTCTTGCGGTTTAGCTCGAGGAGAGCATTATAGACACTCTCCTGATCGAGGTCGGTGTCGCGAGAGATACGCCCTTCGTTGATTTGCACGTAGTCGGAGAAAAGACCAGGATATTGACGAAGCAGACATTGAAGAGTGCGGTCGGCCTCCGGCGAGGCATCAATATGATAGAGTTCCTCTCTGTCTACAGTGATGATAACTCTTGAATTGCTCTCTGTCTCCTCTATATA
>CAZIAX010000181.1:0-4995 GCA_964537745.1 uncultured Sangeribacter sp. | reverse complement strand
CTATTACAGAAAATTGGATACAGACCCTTTACCTGCACACAGTCCGCTGCTGGCCTTGAGCCAGCTTGCCTCAACTGCCATATCTTTCCATGCTCCGGAAAACTGGACGTCATGGGCAATCATAGTATTTATAGCTCTCATATGCCTTTGTCTGTCGGCTTTCGTGTCAGGCAGCGAGATATCCTACTTCGGTCTTTCACAGTCTGATATCGAGGATTTGGAAGAGGATGAGACTCCCCAAGCCCAGAAAGCCCTTCAACTAATCAAGAACCCTGAGAAATTGCTCGCCACCATCCTAATAGCCAATAATCTGGTCAATATCACGATGGTGGTGCTCCTTACATTTGCCATCAACCAGGCAGTGACGTTTCACTCATCCGTCGTAGGGTTTCTCCTTCAAACGGTTTTATTGACATTCCTCTTGCTTCTGTTTGGCGAGATTTTCCCAAAACTGGTGGCACGCGGAAGAAGCCAGAAATGGGCACTTATGGCCTCATCCGGTATCGGTTTCTTCTCCACAATTTTCTCTCCGATATCTGCTATCCTTGTGAAGTCTTCCTCCATTATTAACAAGGTGGTGGCGAAGAAGCAGGAAAACCTTACCACTGATGAGCTTGAGAAAGCGCTTGAGATATCCGATCTTCAGGAAGGACAAGACAAGGAGATGCTCGAGGGTATCCTGACTTTCGGCGATAAAGGAGCAAGCGAGATTATGATATCACGCGTCGACGTGACCGATATCGAGTATCATGCTGATTTCAAAGAGGTTCTCGACGTAATCGTAAAGTCTGGCTATAGCCGCATACCGGTCTACGACCGCACGCAAGATGCCATCCGAGGTATTCTCTACTCCAAAGACCTTCTCCCCTACATTGGCAATCAGGATGAGAAATTCCGATGGCAAGCCCTGATACGTGATGCCTACTTCGTTCCGGAATCCCGCTCTCTCGACGACCTCCTCGAGGATTTCCGCACAAAGAAGATACATATGGCCATAGTCATCGATGAGTATGGTGATACTCAAGGCATTGTAACTTTGGAAGATGTAATTGAGGAGATAGTTGGTGAGATTGACGATGAGTATGACGAGACTCAGAATCTCTACCGCAAGATTTCTCCTGACACCTATGTGTTCGACGCCAAGATACCTATCAGCGATTTCTGCCGCGTGACGGATACAGAGGAGGAAGAACTTGGCGATATCGGAGATGCCGAGACCCTTGCCGGCCTGATGCTGGAGATCAAGGGAGACTTCCCTGAAAACAAGGAGTCACTGCAACGCGGTCCATTCCGCTTCCTCATCATGCAGATGGAAAAGCATCGCATCACCAAGATTAGAGCTTCAAAGATTAATTGAGTTATGGATGAGTTTTTGTATGAGAAGGAGATGGCCCCTTGCGGGGTGGCTGTCGAGATGATATATGGAGCCGACGGTAAGTCGGCTAAGGTCTGGAAACTATTTGCAATGCAGATATTTTCAGAGGCTGACGGTGACTACCGCGAGATAGCACATTATGAGAATGGAGCTCCATACATAGATGGACTGCCCCAACGCATTTCCGTATCCCACACTTCCCACTGCCTTGTCATCGCGTCTCTTCCAAAGACTCCTGATATCGAACTCTCAGAGGTAAATCCCCGCACCGCTCTTGGCGTAGATCTTGAGAAAGCCGACCGTGCGCAAGTGCTTAAGATACGTGAGAAATTCCTCTCGGCGGATGAATTGGGATTGCTACCATCTTTCGATGATATAGAGAAAGTTACTGCTGACGAAATTGAGCAATACATATTGGCGTGGACCTGCAAGGAGGCGCTATATAAAGCGGCTATGGGGGAGGCTGCCGACTGGAAGAGCGACTATCGTATTGTCGCGCTTCCTAAAACAGCTGATAGCCTACGCCAAGCTGCCCCCGATAAGTATGGAAAAGGAGTCGTAAAGACAGCTTCCGGTGAGATAGAGATGATTTTGTCAAGCTGGCGTTTTGAGAGCCATGTCGTAACTTTGGCGTTTTCCTCCAAAATAGCACGGTTTCCGGTTGAATAGGGATTTGACCACCTCAGCGGCCTGACCGCAATCTGAAGACTGAAGACTGAAGACTCAAGACTGAAGACTCAATTCTTTCCCGTTGACGCCGATGCCGAAGAGGGCATAGTCGTAGTAGGCGGGGTCATCTGGGCGGAATTCGCGAAGCAGTGAGGTCAGCTCCTCTACGGCTTTACGGTCGTCTTGCTTACGCGTCAGAAGCCCTAAATCGCGGGCTGTATTACCTACGTGCACGTCGAGAGGGATATAGAGCTTAGATTTCGGTATTGACTTCCATACTCCCATATCCACTATGCCATCGTCGCGTACAAGCCATCGCAAAGCCATATTGACACGCTTCAGTGCCGTCTGTTTCAGATTATTAGGCAATCCCCTTTTTGATACCACTCCCCCATTAGCATCAGTAATCACCTTCTGCATCTCCTCTACAAGTTTCCAGGCTGGAGCGGGGTCATCGGCTGCCTTCACAGCTGCGCTGAACGCATCGAGGCTTGGATACTTACTATATATCTCACGCAGACCCTTCAGCAGGTGCTGAAGGTCGCGAGCAAAAAATGTGCGGTGGATGTTCTGCGCCGGGTCAAGGTCGAGGTATCCCTCATCCATCACATAATTGTATGGGTCATGGCCCATAAGAGCAAGCAGACGCTCTGCGTCCCGACAAATCATTGTGCGCTTTCCCCAGGCTATATGGGCTGCCAATAGCGATACAATCTCTATATCCTGGAGTTTCTCGAATCTGCGCGGGAACTGCACCGGATCTTCAGGGATGAATTCGGGGCGGTTTATCAGAGCGGCCTGCTCGTCTAAGAGTGATTTTATATCTGTCATGAGATTAAATATGAATCTTATCTTTATATCTTAAACCTATAAACCAATTTCCACAGGTTTGGATTCGCGGTTCTGACGGTCGAGGGCAGTGACGGCAAAGCGCATCCCTTTCAGCAAGGAGTCATCGGCCTCATCGGAGACGAGATACTCTTTATTTGGCGTCACCAACATGATGGCCTCGACATTGTCTAAGTCGATGTCTTCATCTTCAAGGAAGGAGTAGACCACGTAGCGCACCTGATCCGTCTCTTTATTCTTCTCAGCGTTGGAATCCCACACGAGATAAGCCTTCCCGTCTTTCTTGGCGAGACGCAGATTGCTGACAGGAGCGGGTTTTACTTTTTGGTCGCCATATGCAGGAGGAAGGGCAACGGTATTCTGGTGCACGTAGGCCAACGAGTCGGCCACACCTTTCATATTGTCTGTCACCCAATAGCCATGCCACCATACATTGCCCTTGATGTTGGGAAGATCGCGCGAGAGTTTCACCTTTGTCGCCAGTTCGTTTTTGTCTCCAGCCTTCGGGTCGGCAGTGTTCATAGTGCGCTGCACATCCTGCCCGATAAAAACATCTACGCCATAGCAGTTGTCGTTCCACCAATGTGCGAGATGCCGGCTCGGAGCCGCCTTGAAGTCAAGAGTCCAATATAGCTGTGGGGCGAGATAGTCTACCCAACCGTTCTTTGCCCAAAGTAGCACATCTGCATAAAGGCCGTCATAGTTCTGCAGGCCGTTGGAATCCGACCCTCGGGGGTCGGTCTTCTTATTTCGCCAGATGCCGAATGGACTTACTCCGAAACGCACCCAAGGTTTTGTCTTCTTGATGGTTGTGTTCATCTGCTCTATGAGCATGTCTACATTATGGCGGCGCCAGTCAGCGCGGTTCATGCCGTTGCCAAACTTAACATAAGAGTCATCATCTGGAATGTTGACTCCAGCTGTCGGATAGGGGTAGAAATAATCGTCGATATGGATGGCATCTACATCGTAGCGCTTGGTGATGTCTTCTACCACCTCGCAGATAAAGTCACGGTTTTCCTGATATGCCGGATCGAAGAATATCTTTCCGTCATATTTGAAGAAACGCTCAGGATACTTTTTCGACATATGGTCGGCCGGAAGCACTTCCTTGGGAGAGGATGTCACTCTATATGGATTGAGCCACGCATGGAGCTCCATGCCACGTTTGTGCGCCTCCTCAATGGCAAACTCCAAGGGGTCCCAAAGAGGAGCCGGAGCCACTCCTCGTTTGCCAGTAATCCAACTCGACCAAGGTTCAAGGTCACTGATGTAAGCGGCATCTGCCGTAGGACGCACCTGAAAGATTACGGCGTTGCAACCTGCTCGGTGCAGCTTGTCGATCTGATCGGCGATGTATGTCTTGAGCTGTGCAGAACCTTTCTTCTGTGTGTTCATATATTGGGTCTGACCTATGATGTGGAGCCATGCTCCGCGGAATTCCCGCTTAGGATTCTGGGCTTCCCCATAAAATGGAAGCAATAGCGACAGTAGTGCTGCCGCCATTGCTATTCTTATAAATAATTTCATTCTCAATTCTAAAATCTAAATTCTTAATTAGTCGGCGTAGAGTTCTTCCCACCAGGAGGGGTCGTCTTGGAGGTGCTTGGCAAACCATGCCATGATGGTCGCGTGCCACGGGCGACGCTTATCGTGGTTGGTGATGATGTGGTTTTCACCGTCTACCTGCACAAACTCCACGTCTCGTCCAAGAATGCGGAGGGCGTTGAAGAGCTGGATGCTCTCCCCTATCGGCACGTTAGTATCCGCCTTGCCATGAAGCAGGAGAAGAGGAGTGTGAATCTTGTCGGCGTTGAAAAGGGCGCCATGCTTGGTGAAGAGGTCGGGATTGTTCCATGGGTACGACTCAGGAGCGGCTGTAGTATTGTATGAATAACCCCAGTTGCCCTCGCCCCAGTAGGAAGCAACGTTAGATATGCCGGCGTGAGATGCAGCGGCTGCGAAGATATCTGTTTTTGTCTGCAGATATTCAGTCATAAATCCGCCATAGCTTGCGCCAAGACATCCTATCTTCTTGTCGTTGACAAAGTCGTGGGTGCGGCAATATTCCTTCACCCCCTCGATGATGTCATTGGCAGTGT
>CAZIAX010000180.1:0-5018 GCA_964537745.1 uncultured Sangeribacter sp. | reverse complement strand
GCTTCATGATACGGTCTATATTCCAAAAATGTTGGGTTTCTTGAGCCGACATATCAAAGAAGGTATGGTGTTAAAGAAAATTTTATCTTACTGCGGTCTTATTTCATTCGTTTGAGGATGTTATAGCTTGGGAGCACGCCGAGTTCACCGGCTCGAGAGAGGTCGGCAAAGGCCTCGGTCTTCTTTCCGGCTGACAAAGCGCAAAGTCCTCGGTTGTAGTAGGCAGCTCCAAATTCAGGGTCAAGAGCAATGGCTTTGGAGAAGCATTCCGCAGCCTGAGAGTAATCGCGCTGAGTGTAGAGGATAAAGCCTTTGTTATACCAAGCGTGGATTAGATTGGGGTCAAGACGAGTAGCCTGATCGAAATCCGCGGCTGCCATAGCGATAGCCTGCATGGCGAGTCGTTGGTCTTCGAGAGTACGCGACAGCTCATATCTCGCAACTCCTCTTGAGAGATAAGCTATGGTGAAATCGGGATTCGAGGCAAGAATCTTATCGAAGTCATCGATGGCGGCATTGTAATTCTTAAGCATTGAGTATGCCACTCCACGCGCGAGAAGGTCGGCTGGGCGAACCTTGTTGCCGCTGGCTGATATTACCGAAGTGTAGTTTTCCGCCGTTTTGAAAAGAGCAGCGTAATCCTCATCCGAGAGGCCGGATTGCAATGGAGAGAGATGGAGTGTCTGCGTGATATAGCGTCCATTGTTGAAAGCGTCAAGAGCACGGAAATAGTTGTTGACTCCTCCGAGCGACTTGGGTGATGGATTGAAGGAGATGGTAAACATAGTCTCAGGCTCTGCCATGACATTTCTATCTTGCACACGTCCTTTTATCCTTTCGTTGTAGGAGAGTTGAGTCTGGGGCAATTCCTGGGTGGTGACGAGCTGGTTGAAACGGTTCATCACTTCGATTTCGTCTTCCTCAGAGTCTGGAGTCTGGTTAGCATTGCGGGGAGTTCCCGCAGCAATAGTCGGGCGGTCGAGAGGATTTGCTTCAGGATTTGCCACATACTTTCTTACGAGGTCTTGCGCATGATTTATGTTAGCAGCAACGGCTTTGAGGTTGCCAAGGTTGCGTTCAGCCTCAGCAATTGCATAGTAGACTGGATAGAAAGTAGGGTATCTGCGAGCGATGCTCTTGAAATCAGCAAGCGCCTCCTTGTATTCGTGTGACTCCAGCTCTACAAGGCCGCGGTTGTAGAGGGCATGGAAATTCTGAGGGTTGAGGGCAAGCACTGAAGTGAAATCCTTCTTGGCATTGATAAGGTCTTTCACCTCAAAGCGGAGGAGGGCCCTATTGAAAAGAGCCGCCATATTGTCGGGGTCAAGTTGGAGGGCAAAGTTATAGTCAGACATGGCTCCAATGTAGTTGTCGGAGTTATATCTCACGTAGGCGCGGTTGATGTAGAACCCTGGTTGGTCGGGATAAAGTTTGACAGCCTCATCCATATCGGCAAGAGCCGAATCCCAGTTGCCGCGTGAGCTTTCAATCTCAGCCCTTATGAGATAAGGGTTAATCATCGCCCTGTTGAGTTTTAGAGCCTTCTCCACGTCATCGAGGGCCGCGACGGTGTCAGCTCGCTGCAGATTGAGAGAAGCGCGGGCGGCATATCCTTCTTCAAACTTTGGATAAAGGCGCAGCAACTGGTCTAAGGTCTGCAGCGCCTCATCTTCTTTTTTCATTGATGAGAGAGCCACGCCCTTATAAAATAGAAAATAGCGGTCGGTTGGGTCATGCTTCAGTCCTTCCTCATAGTCAGCCACGGCAAGGGAGTCGAGGCCCATCTGCTGGCGTGCGAATCCTCGCAGCTTGTAGGCCTCGGTCTTGAACTTATTGCGTTTCAGCGCCTCCGTGCAGTCAAGCTCAGCACCTTTGAAGTCATCGAGGTTCATCTTCGCGAGCCCGCGATAGAAATAAGGGTCGGGAAGATAAGGCTTGGCCTTGATGGCCTGATTGAAATACTGAATGGCGAGCATATAGTCATCCATCGAAAGGACATTCCTTCCAATGGTGATCACCTGCTCGGCGTTTATCTGTGCCATCCCGATAGTAGGAAAGGCAAGGCATATGAGGGGTAGAAAGTACTTTCCAAATCGATTCATACGGCAAAGTTAGCTTATTTTTTTCAAATCTGCAAACCCCTTTTGCTTAATTAATGTTGTAATAAATGACGGAATGACTTTCGTCGCGTCTAATAATGCACTATGAATTATATTAGAATATTATGGAAAAACAGACAGTAGTGATAATTGGTGGTGGATTTGCAGGAATGAATCTTGCGAAGAAACTTGACAGAAAGAAATTCGCAATCAGAGTGATAGACAGACACAACTATCATTCTTTTCCACCACTATTTTATCAGATAGCATCTTCGGCTCTCGACGTGCCAAGTATATCTTTCCCTTTCAGAAGGGAGTTTAAGAAGACAAAGGGGGATGTGACCTATCATATGGGTCATGTCAAAAATATAGATGTCAACGCCAAGACGATCACCACGAGTTATGAGACATTGAAATATGACAAACTCGTGATAGCGGCTGGCTCTACCAATAATTATTTCGGTATGGAAGGGCTCGAAGAAAAAGTCTTCGGTATCAAGACCTCCGGGGAGGCAAGCCATACACGCGATGAGATTCTCGACCGCCTTGAAAGAGGTTGCATAGAGAAAGACCCTGAACGTAGGAAGCAACTTTTGAGTTTCCTTGTTATTGGCGGAGGACCAGCAGGTGTGGAAATCGCCGGTGCCCTTGGTGAGATGAAACGTGACGTTTTGCCGAGGGAATATCCGGAGCTGAATCCAGACGATATGACTATTACTCTCGTGGAGGGCGCCGACCGACTTTTGGGTGCCTTTGACCCGAAACTGAGCCAGAAAGCATACGTCTATTTGACACAGTTGCTTGTAGACATACGCCTTAATACAGTGATGAAGGGCTACGACTCCAAGATGGTAGAGTTTGCCGATGGCCACGAAGAATATTGGGAAACCCTTATCTGGACTGCCGGCGTCAAGGGAGAACCGATGCCAGGACTTCCGACTGAGATGGTAGGCAGAGGTGGCCGCATCATTGTAGATGAGTTCAATCAGGTGAAAGGAGCTGAAAATTTATACGCTATCGGGGACATTGCGATGATGCAGACCGAGGAGTATCCCAATGGGCATCCACAGGTGGCACAACCTGCCATCCAGCAGGCACGCAACCTTGCCAAGAATCTCAACAAAGGCGAGATGCTTACTCCTTTCAAATACAACGACAAGGGGACTATGGCAACTGTAGGACGTAATAAGGCCATAGCGCAGGTAGGGAAAATGACTTTTTCCGGCACATTTGCCTGGATTCTATGGATGGCTATCCACTTGATAAGTATCCTTGGAGTGAGAACTAAAGCAACGGTCCTGCTCAATTGGATATGGAATTATTGCACTTACTCCACATCGCTCCGTCTGTTGATGCGTCCGGTGAAATACCCGCTAAGGAAGCATTGGGGAGATTAATTTAACGTATAATATCAGAATTATTATGAAGAAAAGAAATAACTATGTGATGATCGCTGCGCTTGGGTTGGCTCTTACACTAAGCGCCACAAGCTGCTCAGTTTTCAAGCCCACAAAGAGCGAAGAAGGAAGCGGCAAGGGACTTCAAGGATGGGTAGAATCAGAAAAAGGTGAAGCTGCCAAAACCTCCAAAGAGGCAAAGGAAGAAGCCATAAAGCTTGAGAAGGCTGCAAAGGCCGAGGCTGAGAAAGCGATGGCGAAGGTAGATGGCAAGACCCAACGTCAACAAGGTCCACTCTCTGGCGACTGGGCTATTGAGACTGTGCTTGGTAAAAAGGCAGTAGGAGAGACAGCACCTTTCATAAAGTTTGTGCCTGGAGAAAACCGTATTTATGGTAACAATGGTTGCAACATAATCAATGGTGCCTATACTACTGATGCCAAGGCAAAAACCATCACGTTTGGTAATCTTGCCACTACAATGATGATGTGTGGCCAAAACAATATCACAGATGCTGAAATCGGCGAAGCGCTTGGATTGACCGTCAAGTACACGATTGAGAATGGCAGTGATGAAGAGAGCATTCTTCGTTTCTACGATGCCGGAGGCAAAGAAGTAATGACATTGATGCACCGTGACTTTCATTTCCTTGATGGCACTTGGGCTGTCAAGACCATTGACGGGGAAGCCGTTAACTTGGAAGGCATGAAGGTAGCTCTTGACGTGGATGAGAAACGTATGCATGGCAATACCGGCTGCAATATCATCAACGGTGAACTTGAAACCGACATGGATGCGGCCAACTCCATATCTTTCTCCAAGATAGGGATGACTAAAATGGCATGTCCTGATTCAGGATGGGAGACTCGTATGATGGTGGCTCTTGAAGAAGCCGTCACTGCAAAGAAGGTAAGCGCAGACGAGATAGAATTTATCGGCAGCAGCGGCCAGCAGGTGATGCTCCTCAAGAAAACTTCTCCGATTGAAGATTAAAATTTAATCCTTGGATATGGAAGTTAGAATTGACAAATGGCTTTGGGCGATGAGAGTTTTCAAAACCCGGACCATTGCTACCGATGCCTGCAAGAAGGGTCGCGTGATGATGGGTGGTGCACCCGTGAAGCCATCGCGGGCTATAAAGGAGGGTGATATTATAGAGGTCAGAAAACCTCCTATCACCTATACTTTCCGCGTCAAGGCCACAACCCAAAACCGGCTTGGCGCCAAGCTTGTGCCGGATTATCTGGAAAACCTCACTCCGCAAAGCCAGTATGATCTTCTCGAGATGACAAAGATATCGGGATTCGTCGACCGCCGCAAGGGTCTTGGTCGCCCGACGAAGAGAGACAGTCGCGAGATGTCGCGATTCAAGGAAGACTCTTATGCCGATACGTATTTCTTAGATTGGGAAGACGATGACGACGATGATGATGAATCATACGATTCTTAAAAAATTTAAAACAACGGATACCGCGCTTTTTTGGCGCGGTATTTGCTGTAATTAAATGTTATGAGCAAACG
>CAZIAX010000179.1:0-5029 GCA_964537745.1 uncultured Sangeribacter sp. | reverse complement strand
TTACTTCGTCAGTCATGGCATGATGAGGTTATAATAATGTTTATTTTTCTACTTTAATTGAAATGATGCGAATATCCTCCACCGGACGGTCGCGTCCGTCGGTCTCCGCTTTCTGGATTTTTTCTACGGTCTCCATACCTTCGAGCACTTCCCCAAACACTGTGTACTGACCGTCAAGGTGAGGGGTACCGCCAATAGTGGTATAGTCGCTTACCTGCTCCTCAGTCATAGTGACAGGCTTGACATTAGCCTCAGTCTGCTTGATGAGCTCCTGACGGAGGTTCTCGAGACCGACGCTATCATTAGCAAGGCGGAGCTGACGAATGGTGTCCATATTCTGTCGCTGGAGCTCCATAAAATATGACTGCAGCTGATTTTGGACGGAAACCTCCTCCATACGCGAAAGCTGCTGAGGGGAATACTTCTTACCAGTGACTATGTAAAACTGGCTGCCAGAGCTCTTACGCTCAGGGTTCATCTGATCGCCTGTGCGAGCGGCAGCGAGCGCACCATATTTGTGGTAATGCTTAGGATAAACGATTTCAGCTGGCACTGTATAGCCGGGTCCACCAGAACCAAGGATAGCCCCAGGGGTAGCCTCTTTCGAGTCTGGGTCTCCGGTCTGCACCATAAAATCGTTGATCACCCGGTGGAATAACACGCCGTCGTAATATCCTTCCTCTGCAAGTTTAAGGAAATTGTCTCTATGCTGAGGAGTGTCGTCGTAAAGACGAATTTTGATGTTGCCCGCAGTAGTGGCAATATCAAGTGTGGGGCCAGCAGGCACTTCGCTTCGTTTTGTCTGTTGTGTCATTTCCACGTTTTTGGTTTCCTGTCCACCCGGAGCCGTGTTGGAAGTAGCCAATGCAGCAGTTGCAGCCAGAGCAACGACTCCGAGAGTGATAATTATTGTCTTCTTTTTCATTTTTTCTTTTTAAATACCCTCAGCGGGATATACTCTCTTATAGACACGACGGAAGGTGTCATCAGAAGCTTTGAGCTCCTCCGCCCTTTCCTTATAGTCAGCACCCCATATGGCTTGCAGGAGCGAGCCAATGTAACGACGTTCACGGTCTTTCTCGATAGCACCTTCCACGAGAGGCTGAATCCAACCGGAAAACTTCTCGCGGTCAACAGCGCAGAGGAATCTGGCTGTCGATGCCAGAAACTGCCCTGATATGTCGACCCGGCGCAAATTGTCTACGAGCTCCGGCATAGAGTCTATGCAAGTCTCCACGTTGTTGACTATATAGTCATATGTCTCCATCCCATCCTGATCCCCGGTCAGATTTTTTAAAATTTCACTCATAACTATTCTGATTTATCCCCAAGCCCGCCCATCCGGATGAGCCCCATAGGGAATATCAAAGCGCAAATTTACATAAAATATTCGAAATATTAGGTTTTTCTACAAAAAAAATGTTTTTCTTATCCAAATTCGCGCGAATTATGTTTTACTTTTAAAGATTTTATCCCTTTAAATCGAAGAAAAGTGAACAACTCAGACCACAAAATAATCGTAATCGGACGTCAATACGGAGGCACAGGCCGAAAGACCGGACGCGCCCTCGCGGAGCTTCTTGGCATTCCTTATTATGATAAGGAGATAATCAACAAGGTGGCATCGAGCTATGGCTATGACCCCGACATACTTCACCGGGCCGATGAGAAAAAGCCCTCCCCTTTCCGCAGCATGCTGCTTGGGAAATATGGCGTCATGGACATGTACGCCACCTCACCGCTCAGCCGCGAGGCACTTTATGAAGCACAGTCAGACGTAATCCGCCAGATATGCCAGGAAGGGAGTTGCGTCATAGTCGGGCGTACTGCCGACTACATAATGCGTGAGCATCCAGGCCTTGTCAGCGTCTTCATCCATGCTCCAAGAGAATGGAGAGCCAAGAACCTCGTCGGTCGAGGAGAAGCCTCCAATATACAAGAGGCACTCGTCAAGATAAAGAAAGCCGACGGCGATCGAGAGGGATATTACAACTACTTTTCGGGGCGCAACTGGGGAGTGGCAGACAACTATCATCTGACGCTTGACGCTTCCTTGCTCGACCATAATGATATGGTTGCGCTGATAGCAGACTACGTGAAGAAACACAAAAAAGATTGACACAGGAAAAAACTATTCTATCATTCTTGTGTATATAATTATAGCAGAAGAGAGGTCTGTCGCTTCATGCCATGCGCATGAAGAGGAAAGTCCGGGCAACAAAGAGCACCATACTTGGTAACGTCAAGCCGGCGGCGACGTCGGGGTGAATGTGACAGAAAACAACCGCCAGAGAGTCTTAGACACTCGGGTAAGGGTGAAAAGGCGGGGTAAGAGCCCACCGGGTGCCGTGGCAACACGGCATGCCGCACATCCTATGGGTTGCAAGGCCAAATACACCGGCAGCTAAGGGCTGCTCGTCCATTGCCGGGGGGTAGGCTGCTTGGCGTGAAAGCGCCAGAGCCGCTTGGCGACAGGCGGTCAAGATAAATGACAGACAGCAGTCAGCTTCATTGATGACTGCTACATAACCCGGCTTACATCCCTTCTGCTTTTTTTCAGGGGCGGCATCGCGTCCGCCCCATTTTTTTTAAAACTAAATTTAAACGACTATGGGAGAAAACGACACACAAAAAGCACCGGATGGAAAACAAAAAAAGGAAGGATGGTTTGCCAGATTGATTACCAAAGGAGAGAACTTTTATAATTACTGCGTCAGCGGAGTATGGTCTGACCCCAGCAAATCGATGAAGGTCCGTATCATCAAGACCATCAACCTCACTGTGCAAGCTTTCATGAACCGCGACTTGCAAATAAAGTCGATGGCCATTACTTATCAGACAGTCTTTGCAATGGTGCCGGCACTCGCGCTTCTTCTTGCCATAAGCAAGGGATTCGGTTTCCAGGAGATAGTGGAAAAAGAACTCTATACATACTTCCCATCTCAAAGCAAAGCGTTAGGAACCGCTCTTGGATTTGTAGACTCATACCTGGCTGAAGCCTCGTCAGGTATCTTGGTAGGCGTGGGCATTGTGGTCTTGCTATGGACTTTAATCTCCCTTCTCAGCAATATTGAGGATGCCTTCAATAACATATGGGACATCAAGACGGGACGCAACACAATCCAAAAGATAAAAGACTATATCGCCATCTTCCTCCTGATTCCCGTACTTATGATATTGAGCTCCGGAATCCAGATATTCATGTCGTCGACAGTATTGGCAGCCGTGCCATTTGCATTCATGACGCCAATGATCAACACACTGATGGAATTGCTACCCATAGTGCTTACGTGGGGGGCCTTTACACTTTGCTTCTGGCTCATTCCAAACACCAAGGTGGAATTCAAGTTTGCGGCCATTTCCGGTGCATTCTCCGCAGTAGCATTCGAGATCTTACAACTTCTCTTCCTGAACGGACAAATCTACGTATCGAAATATAACGCTATATACGGCTCATTTGCTTTCCTTCCATTACTGCTCATATGGCTACAGCTCAGCTGGCTCCTGCTCCTTTCAGGATGCGGACTTACATACTCACTGCAAAACGTCTTCTCATATAATTTCTTCGGAAATCTCACATCTGTGTCAGAAAGCTACTTCCGGGAGGTGCTTCTCGTAATGACTGCAGTAATCTACCGCAGATTTCACTTAGGACTGCCAGCACCTACCCGCAACAATCTCTCCACTACTTACGGACTGCCCATAAGGATGGTGAGCAACATTGCGTCCAAGCTTGAGCGGGCAGGTCTGATCCAGACCAACGACAGCCGAGACGGCAAGGATGACCCTGGACTCATACCCACGACAGACACGGACAAAATCATGGTGAAAGATGTAGTGGCCCGTGTAGAAGAGGCCGGCATGAAAGATTTCATTCCGGAATTCAACACCACTTATCACCAGGCTCTATCTGAAATGAACGACATTTCTGATAGGATGTATGAGGCAGCTGGTGACATGCTGATACGCGACCTCGATATATTCGTAGAAATTGACAATAGCTCAAAAAACAGCGCCACCAATTAGCATTTTTTATGTTATGCAACACTTTTTGCCATTTTTTCTATCAGAATATTTTGTAGGTCGGCATATTTTAATTAAATTTGCAACTAATGAAATCAAAGATTAACCACAGTTATGAGTTACCTGAAATTTGACAAAAACCTAATGATAAACCTGGAGCAAAGTCTTCCGAAAGAAATGCTCCGAACAAACAAATCAGGAGCTTACCACTGCACGACTATCGTAGGCTGCAACACACGCAAGCAGCACGGTCTTCTCGTGATACCCATCCCGGAGATGGACGACAAGGCCCACGTGCTTCTCTCGAGCCTCGACGAGACAGTGATACAGCATGGAGCTCCTTTCAATCTGGGTCTGCATCAATATGGCCCCGACGTATTCTCACCCAACGGACACAAGTACATCCGTATGTTTGACTGTGAGACCGTACCAACGATGACTTACCGCGTAGGGGGTGTGATTCTGACAAAGCAGAAGACTTTCATCAGCAATGAAAACCGCATTCTGATAAAATACACCCTGGTTGATGCACACTCCGACACAAAACTGCAGTTCCGCCCGATGCTTGCATTCCGCAATGCCAACGACCTCGTGGTGGAAAACACAGCCATCAACAAGGAAATCAAAAAAGTGCCCGACGGCATTTCCACCTGCCTCTATTCGGGCTATCCCGATCTGGTGATGCAGTTCAACAAACCGGTGAAGTGGGTAGACGACGGACATTGGTACAAAGGCATCGAATATTACAAAGACCGCGACCGCGGCATACCTTATAAAGAAGACCTTTGGGTGCCCGGATACTTTGAACTTCCAATCAAGAAAGGAGAAAGCATCATCTTCAGCGCCGGAACCACTGAAATCGACCCGTCGACACTTGAGGAACTTTACGACAACGAGATAAAGACCCGCACCCCGCGCACAAGCTTCTACAACTGCCTCAAGAACTCTGCAAAGCAGTTCTATCTGAAAAACAAGAGCGGAATGTATATCATGGCAGGGTTCCCAT
>CAZIAX010000178.1:0-5038 GCA_964537745.1 uncultured Sangeribacter sp. | reverse complement strand
ATGTTCGTTTGCTCATTACGATTTTTTTTTATACCTTTGGGATTTATTACGGAAGATAGCCGTAACAACGACCTGACACGACCTAAAAACTAACCCTATATTCAGACAACGATGACAAAAAAACTTATCAAGCTGCTTACGCTTGGAGCCCTGATTGGATTCTATCCGGGTCACTCATCAGCACAAGCGCGCTATGACTTTTCCAAACTGAAAATGGAAAGTCTCGGACGCGGTGTCGTGGCTGTCAGAGAAAATCCGGAGAAAGTCAATATCTCATGGCGCTACCTATCTCAAGACCCGGAATCGCAAGCTTTCGACGTCTATCGCGACGGCAAGAAACTAAACAAGAAGCCAATCACCGAAACTACTTATTTCAGCGACAATTATAAAGGCACCCAACCTGCCACATACGAGGTGCGCCCCACCAAAGGGAAGTTAGCAGGCTCATATACTCTCCCAGCTGATGCGCCAATCGGATATATCGACATTCCAATTGACACTCCAGAACTTGGAGTGGATGTCTTCGGAAAGGAATATTTCTATTCAGCCAACGATGCTTCGATAGGTGACGTGGATGGAGACGGTGAATATGAGATTATCCTCAAATGGGATCCCACAAACGCTCACGACAATGCCCATGATGGTTTCACAGGACCGGTAATGCTTGACTGCTACAAACTTGACGGGACAAAACTATGGAGAATCAATCTCGGCGACAACATAAGGGCCGGGGCCCACTACACACAGTTTATGGTCTACGATCTGGACGGAGACGGATGTGCTGAGGTAGTATGCAAGACCGCCGACGGCACGCTTGATGGTACCAACCGACTAATAGGAGACCGCAAGGCCGACTGGCGCAACATGAAAGGGCGCGTGATAGCAGGTCCGGAATATCTTACAGTATTCAACGGCAAAACCGGGGAGGCTATGTCAACTATCGACTATCAGCCAGCACGCGGACAGCTAAAGGACTGGGGCGATGGCTATGCCAACCGCAGCGAACGCTATCTGGGAGCAATCGCATATCTTGACGGAGTGCATCCATCCGTAGTGATGTGCCGTGGATATTACGCCAAGAGTGCTCTTGCCGCCTATGACTGGGATGGCAAGGAACTGAAACTTCGATGGCTTTTCGATTCTTCCACTCCTGGCAATGAGTCTTTTGGAGGACAAGGCAACCACAATCTCAGAGTAGCAGATGTTGATGGTGACGGATGCGACGAGATAATCTACGGACAAATGACCATAGACCACGATGGCACGGGACTCTACAGCACAGGAATGTATCATGGCGATGCCATCCATCTGCTCTCTGACATCAATAATGAGAAATACTACGTCTGGGGCTGCCACGAAAACAAAAAAGACGGCACCTCCCTCCGAGATGCCGCAACCGGGGAAGTGATACTCCGCTATCCCAGCAACAAGGATATCGGACGTTGCATGGCCGGCGACATAGACCCCACTCATGAAGGAGTGGAGCTTTGGTCGCCCAGTAGCGGAGGGCTTCGTTCGTTTAAAGGAGAAATCATAACCCCACAGAATGAATTTATGGGTGAGACTCATGCCAGAATACCTGTCAACTTCTGTGTGTTGTGGGACGGTGATCTACTAACCGAACTACTGGACGGAAACACAAAAACCATGTCGATAAGGAAATACGACTGGGAGACTGGAGACGTAAACGTCATCAAAGAGTTTGAAGGAGCCGCATCTAACAACTGGACCAAGGCCAACCCTTGTCTGCAAGGTGATATACTTGGCGACTGGCGTGAGGAAGTCATCTTGCGTACACCCGACAACAAATCACTTCGTATCTATGTCACAGAGCATCCCACAGAATATCGCTTCCATACATTTATGGAGGATCCTGCTTATAGGGTGAGTGTGGCGAATCAGAACGTGGCATACAATCAGCCCGCTGAACCTGGTTTCTACTTCGGGCCAGACTTGAAAGGAAAGAAATTCAGAGGTACCCTCATTAAATAAAATAATAAACCGATGAAAAACAAGAGTATTGCTATAATAGCGATTCTTGCACTCGCAGCTTGTGGCAAGAACGACACCAAACCGGCAGAGGATGAGATCAACGACTCCACTACCCCGCTGCATCTACTTCAGCCAGACTACAAGACGCCTTATGGTCAGCTGAACCCTGACTCTGTGAAGGCTGACATCGACCGTGTTTTCAACTACATTGAAAGCGTCACTCCGGCAAAAATGACCGATGGGAAAGTGAATCAAGGCACCTACCGCCTGACCAGCTACGAATGGGCAGTGATGTATGATGCTCTTTTGGACGCAACAAAAATTACCGGCGACAAAAAATATGCGGATTATGTGAGCGACAGAATACGTTTCCTCGCTGAGGAAGCTGATAAGGCCGGTGACGTATCAGAAGATGGACAACTTCGCCAAGTGAAAGATCCCAAGACGCTTGACGACGCCGGAGCGATGGCCGGAGCTTGGATGAGGGCAGCCATGGCAGACTCGACTCTAAAGATATCTCCTTATATCGAACAGTATTGGGCCGTAGTGGAGCAAAGTCCGGTACATCTCGCCGACGGTACAATTGCCCGCAATCGCCCGCACTACAACGCTATATGGCTCGACGATATGTTTATGGCCCTCCCCTCTATGGCAGTACGCAGCCAATATAAAGAACATCCCGAACAACTCGATGAGACAGCAAGAATCGCCTCAGGATTTTTCAAACGCATGTGGATGCCCGAGAAGAAAATATTCCGTCATGGCTATCTTGAAGACGCGACGCATCAGCCATCGATGGCATGGGGACGAGCTAATGGCTGGGCAATACTGACTCTTTGCCAGCTTCTCGATTATCTGCCGGAAAATCATCCGAAACGTGCAGAGATTCTGGATATCTACCGCCAGCACGCTGAAGGACTCGCTGAGCTTCAAGGCATCGACGGCTTCTGGCATCAACTACTTGACCGCCCGGAGACTTATGAGGAAACCTCTGCTACTGCCATATTTGCTTACGCCCTTGCTCATGGAGTAAACGAGGGTTGGCTGGAAGCAACCACATATGGTCCCGTAGCTCAGCTTGCTTGGGAAGCAGTATCTACCAAAATAAACCCTAAGGGGGAAGTGGAAGGTGTCTGTGTAGGCACCGGAATGGGCTTCGATCCAGCTTATTATGCCTATCGTCCGGTAAGCGTAAAGGCAGCCCATGGCTATGGCCCAGCTATCTGGGCAGGAGCTGAGGTATACCGCATGCTTAAGAACAACCATCCTTACGTCAACGATAGCGCGGTTCATTACTACGACATTGACCCTGAAGCAACCATGCCACTCTTCAGCCTTGACAAGGATGGGAAGGCTATTGAGATTAGGCATTGATTCAACTTTCGCCTCGAAAGGCGAAAGTTGAGGTTTATGAGTTTACGAAATTTAAATAAAAATTTTATTATGAAGAGATATATTTTAGGGGCGGTCGCTTGCATGACTGCCATGAGCGCGTTGGCGCAGACTGACGCTTACATCAAACTTCGCGATGAAAAGAAGACACATCCGAGACTGGTGTCGATTTCTTTCCCGGGAGATGCCAACACACGATATATGTATGATGCTATCTACGGCCATGGAGCTGTGATAGAGAATCCGTGGGTGGCTTATCGCGTATATATGGACAATCGACAGAGCCTCGACCTATACGTGAAGCAGACTCCTCAGATCGAGCTGGACGTAACTGGATTCTACACTACCCCCGAACAACTCGCTGAAGGATATGGCATAGACGTGCTGTGGGCTGGAAAGTCAATAGCCGCCGGTTCGTTTAGAGGGCTTAAAGATGGAGAACCCCAGACAATCGATTCAGTTGCAGTTCGGACTCAACGTGTAATCGACAACCATACCATTCAGGTGGAAGACAAGGATTGGATCTACAACGGCCACCCTATCCAGATGACTCAGACTTACTCCGTCATACCTAATAGCCGAGATCTTTTCGTGGAGATTAAACTCGACGGGTATCTTCCCGATGAGATTTTCTGCACCGGAATCCAAAAACTTGAGAGCGACAATCAGGGATTTATCAACTCCGACGGAAGAGCCGCCTCATGGGGAAGCAACGTTCCAGATAAGAAGCGTCCGGAGATTGTAGAGCAAGTAGGTCTCGGTATAATCGTTGACCCAGCCAATGTAGTCTCTACCGAAGAAAGCGACCTCAACTATCTGGTCAAAGTGCGTCCTGACAAGGATGGCATAATCCGCTATAGGGTAATCGCCGCCGGCGACCGCGAGAAAAATGGATTCACCAACTATAAAGACTGGTCGAAATACATCAAGTCACTCAAATACACCGACTAATATACATCATGCTTAACAAACGACTATTATTCTCCCTGAGCCTCCTCTCCGGATTGGCATTCGGAGCAACCTCTCAGGAAACGGTAAACTTCAATTTTGACTGGAAGTTCGCACCGGGACAGAATCCGGGTGCGGAGGCTGTGACATTTGATGAAACCGGATGGGCAAGCGTAAACCTTCCCCATGACTTCCAGATAAGCCAGCCATGGGTGGAACCTGAAGCCGGAGATACCGGCGACAAGTCGAACCTTATGGCAAACATAGCAAGCAAACTTAGCTCACGTGGATTCAAGGAAATGGGAGAAGGTTGGTACAGAAAGACTTTCACTCCTGATCCTTCATGGGAAGGGAAACGCATCCTCATCGACTTCGAAGGGATTATGCTCGTAGGAGATGTCTACCTGAACGGAGAAAGAATCGGAGGCACCGACTACGGATATCTTGGTTTCGAATCAGACATCTCCAAAAAGCTGAAATATGGAGAGCCCAATGTGATAGCAGTCAAGGCAGACACAGGGAAACCCGGAAACTCGCGCTGGTATACCGGGGGGGGGCTCTACCGCGATGTAAACATCAAGGTAGGAGATCCTAAACAATATTTCACCCGTAATTCCCTCTACATCACTACGCCTGAGGCAGACCCAAAGAAATCCACAATACTCGTAAGCGGTGAGCTCGCCAATTATATCAAGACCGACAGCAT